>CAMIWC010000005.1 GCA_946402315.1 uncultured Clostridium sp.
CAATTAATAAACCTAGTAATACTACTACAGCTAACATTTCTATTAATGTGAATCCAGTCTTTTTTCTTAATGTATTAAAAAACTTATTCATAGGCTCAACACCTCCAAGTTTATTCTAGTATCTTATTATATTATAAGTATAACATATAATATAAAAAAGAGAAGATATTAATCTTCTCTTTTTGAATAAATGCATCCGCAATAATCTTGCCTATATAAGTTATATTCTTTAGATAATTCAATGCTTCTTTTATAGCCATTTTTCTTTTTAAAATCAGCATATAAATATTTAATACCATATTCTTGTTCTAAAGATGTACCTATTTCATTTAATTTAATAGCGTTTTTATAAGGACTAATAGAAAGTGTTGTAGTGAAATAATCATAATTATTATCTTTAGCATATTTAGCTGCTTCTCTAAGTCTTAATTCGTAGCATCTAAAACATCTTTCTCCACCTTCAGGAACATTCTCTAATCCTTTAGTTATTTCTACAAACTCACTATAATCATAATGTCCCTTTACTAATTCTATCTTATTAGTATGAGGTAATTCTTCTATTAATTTAGATAATTCTTTATATCTTTTATCAAATTCTTCTTTAGGATAAATATTAGGATTGTAATATAGAATAGTAATATCAAAATAGTTAGTTAAATATTCTAATACATAGGATGAACAAGGTGCACAACAAGCATGTAATAATAGTTTTTTCTTAATACCTTGAAAACTATCTAATATTTTATCCATTTCTAATTGATAATTCATATAATCCCTTCTTCTATTTTATGATTATGATCCATTAGGATAAGTACCTATTTTTTTCGTGTGTCCATTTTCTTTGCTAGGTGGACCATATACTTTGGTTCCATCTAACTTATATAATTCAAAATTATATGGATCTTCTACTGTAGCTTCTGTTATAACAAGAGTTCCACCTTCTCCATTTAATAAACGAATTTTTCTACTAGCAACACCCAAAGTATTTTGAACTACAGTTTTAAGACCTCTTGCACCGACATCTTCTTCAACCGCTTTTTTAGCTACAGCACGTTCATAACTTCCATCTCTAACAACCAAAACGTTGTCACGTACCAAAAAGGACTCTTCTCTATTTAAAAGTGGAGATACTTTTGATTTAGTAAGAACATCATATACACCATCTTCAGGAAGTTTTCTTATCGTTATTTTTGTTTCATATCTTCCTATTAATTCGGGTTTTACACCACAGTCTTTCAAATCTTCATTTTTAACAGGTCTATATACATCTTGTGGTGGGGATGTAACAAATCCAATTTGTCTATTTGCTTTTTCTCTTTTTTCAAATAAAGAACTATAGGCTCCAGCAGTTACAAAAGTTACATATCCAGTATTAAAGACAAAACTCTTATCAAATGAACTTTCCGCCGGAACAGTAACATCTTTTCCACTTAACATAGTTAATAATTCATCTTGCACTCCATATTCAGAAGAATTTGATCCTATTTTATCTCCTTCATCAAAGAAGATCATACCATGTTCAGCCTTTTTTACATCTCCTCCGGCAGCCTTAATTAAATTTCTAATTGCTAGAGAAATTGAATTACCCATAAGTCCTGTTTTAGAAACTGAACTTAAATCAAAATAAGCAATTGGAACATCTAAATGTCTAGCAAGAGACTCAACCATTTCTGTTTTACCACATCCGCTAGGTCCTAAAAGCATTATATTAGTTCTAGTCCCAGGCTTATTCATACAATATCTATAATTATCATATACAGCTTGTACTAGTTTTCTAACCGCTTCATCTTGTCCAATTATTTCTTGAAGAATCAATTCTTCTAAATGGTCTGGATCAAAGTCAAACGGATCTAATTTCACTTGCGAAGGTAATAATAACTCATCTTCAGCTAAAGCTTTATTTTCATTTTCTTCTTCTGCTGGTTCTTCATTAGCACTTGCTTCCTCACCATTACCAAAGTATTCTCTTAATATTTCTGCAATATAAGTTAAAGCAGGAATCTCTACAGTAAATACTGGTACTCGTTGTTGGGATTGCATAGTTTGTTGAGCATCTGCTGCATCTAAAGCACCATCTAAATCAGTTCCTAAATCTTGAACTTCTAGTAATGTTCTAGAATCTCCATCAAACATATAGAAAACGTTTAGTTGATCAGGATTACTATACACAGAAAACAAATTATAATATCTTGAACATTTTAAATATATGGCAGGTTCAGTCATAGGATTTTGACCTTGTTCTTCAGCTAACTTTTTATTATCTTCAATATCGCTAGCAAACTTTTCTTTATATTCACTTACCTTTATTGGAAAAGCAATAAACAAACCATTTCTATATAAAGCTGCAACATCTTTATCTAATCCATCTACATCAACGTTTTTACAATCCTCTAAATGAAGAATACCTGAATCTAACATCTCATATTCTCTATTTGTATGTGTTGATTTTAAAACTCTTGTTTCAGGATCATAATAACCTTCAGCAACACCAATAGGTATATATGTATTCATATGCTCACTTACAGTGCATGGTGTATAAATTACAGCATAATATAATTCCTTTTCATCCATAGTAATTCCCCCCGAAATAAACCTATATTTAGTATTATAAAATAAATGTTTTTAAAATAAAATAAAAAAAGAAGAATTATTCTTCTTTTTTTCCTATTGTTATTAATCCTTCTGCTACTTCTTCTAAAGCTCTACCTATTGGTTTAGTACATTTATATTTACTAACAGGCATTTGATAGAACTCAGTTTTGGCCATTTCTCTACCTCTACGAGCAGCTATATGAACTAATTGATATTTTGAATCAACTAGATTTAATAATTTGTCAACTGATGGATATATCACTTTATCACACTCCCTAATATAATGGTAAAGCAATATTTTTATATACACAACATTTTACAAGAAAATTGACAAACATTTACACACCATCAAAATTAAAGTCAGGAATAAATGATTCCTTCATTGTTTCTCCTTCTTGAATAAAAGCCTTTTCTACTCCTAAATCTAAAGCATAATTAACTACTTCATTATATTCTTCTTCGTTAAGAGTTCTATTTAAATTATCATATTTTGTTTCAATGACAGGAGTATATTGATTCATAATACTAATGTAAATATTATCTTTATATGTATCATATAAATACTTAATTATCTTTTTAGAATCATCTACATGTCCAGGAAGAACAAGTACTCTTACAATAACTCCTTTTTTCATTATTCCCTTTTTTATCATTGGTTTACCTACTTGTTTATACATTTCAGCAATAATATTTGTAGCTACTTCAAAGTAATTATCTACTTTAGAATACTTTTTACCTAGATTATTATCATAGTACTTTAAGTCTGGTAAATAAATATCTATCTTTCCATCTAATTCTTTTAATATATCTATATTTTCATAAGTACTAGTATTATATACAATTGGAATACTTAATCCTTTTTCTTTAGATAAAATAATTCCTTCTAAAATAGATGGTAAATAATGAGTAGGTGTTACTAAGTTAATATTATTAGCACCTTTACCTTGTAGTTCAACCATAATATCAGATAGTCTTTCAATACTTATTTCTTTTCCTAATCCATTAGAACTAATCTCTCTATTTTGACAAAATATACATTTTAAATTGCAATGAGAAAAGAAAATAGTACCACTACCATTTTCTCCTGATATTATTGGTTCTTCCCAATAGTGAAGAGCTGCTCTTGCTATAAACAATTTACTATTAGCTCCACATGGACCAATACTCTTTTCTCTATTTATATGACATTTTTTATTACATAAAACACAATCTTTATAATTCATATTAAACTCTTTTCATAAGTCCTTCTAAGACTACTTCTTTAGGTACAAAATGTGTATGAGCTAAATATAATTTTTGCCTTCTATTTAATAAGTACTTAGATAAATATATACTATCTAAGCTATATCTAACTCCTCTAGTTATTTTTAGATAAGGACAAGTAAACAACTTACATGCAACATTACGAATAGTACATCTTCCACTTTTTAGATAATCACATACTTTGCCCTCTTTATATCCATAACAGCATCCATCTTCATAATGATCTTTCTTTATACCTTTTTCAATCATATATCTTCTATGAGCACATATATTATTATGGAATTCACAAGCATTATCTACATAAAAAACTTTATCTAAATAATCACATATATAATCATGCATTTTAGAATATCTTTTTTTAATATCTTTAATACTCATTATTTCTTTAAATATCTTTTTATGTTTATCTTTTTCCTTTTTAGGAATAGTTTCCCTATCTATATATTTATTAGTACGATATATTACTAATTTATCTATTTTATTTAACATAATTAGGCCTTATATATAGGATCTATATCTTTTATCATAGGTATAAATCTTTCATCTTTAGTACTACCTATTTCTAGATTAATTTTATCTATATTTTTAACTATTCTGTTACCAATCTTATCAAATAATCTCTTATTATCTTCTTTACTAGTTTCTACTACTAGAAGGAATCCTTCTTGATTTAATTTATACATTTTAAATAAATAAGCAGATTTTACTTCTTTTATTTCTTTTAAGACATCTTTTATTACTTTTAATTCTTTCTTAGGATATATATTTAATACTTCTATTCTTACTTTGTTAGAACTAAATACATTTTTAATAAAATCTTTATTAAATGGAACATTCTCAGTAAAAGGATTTATAACTAATCCTGTAATAGTAGAATCACCACTAATTAATGCATGAGCATATTGATCAAAAGAAATAGTAAAAGTATCATAGTCTTCAAAATTAGGCAACTTATTATAAGCATCTATATCAGTATAAGCTTGGAAATATTTCTCATCTTGATCATTAGTTAAAAGAGCAATATTTAATTCATCTTTTTTCTTAGATTTCTCTACTGGTATAATAAAATGAGCTTTTAATAAGTTTTGTCTTAAACTATCAATAGTTTCTGGATTAGAATCTATTTTTATCTTCATTAAATCTACTTTTAATTCGTCATTATATATTTTTTCATCCATTATTATCACCAATTTGATTATAGCATTATTTCTACTTTTTTGATAATATTATATTAGAATAGAGGGTGATTGTATGCCAGCTGCGACAATACATAGATGTGTTGCGAAAAAAATAATAGAAATGACAAATATATATACTAAAGATGAAGATAAATATTTATTTGAAGTAGGATGTATTGCACCAGATAGTTGGAAGAATTCTAAGAGATTTAAGAATTCTACATTACCTAAAAAACAAAAAAGATGTTACTCTCACTTTTCTCCTAAAGATAGTTATATAGAATTATATTTAGATTTTTATACTAAATATGGACCTAATATTAGAGAGCCATTTATGTTAGGTTATTTAGTACATTTAATGACTGATTTCTTTTGGAGATATTTAATATTTTATAATTACTTTAATAAAGATGGATCTATTAAACTAATAAATGGACGTAGTGTTAATGGAGAAAAAGGAGTAAGAAAAACTCTTTTAAAGAATGAAACTATGAAAATAGTAACTTATCTTGCTAAAGATTATGAGTTGAATAATTTAGCTAATTTAACATCTAGAGAATTAAATAGATTACCTGTTATGGATGAAATAGAATTTGATGGATTAAATGAAGCTATAGATTATGATAATTTTGAAGCTAATAATGATTTCAAATATGAATTAATGGTATATAAAGTACCAGAATTTAAAAATGGTATTACTAAATGTGCAAATATAATAATTGGTGAACTAACTAATTTAGGAATAATAGAACCAATAAAAAAAGACCTTTAAGGTCTTTTTATTATTCTTCAAAAGTATGTACAAAGTTAATTATCATAGCGGCAGCTTCAGCTCTTGTTGCATTGCTTCTTGGTGCGATAAGTCTGTTACCATTTGATGTTCCTTTACCATTTATAACACCGTTTCTTACAGCCCACTTAAGTGCTGGTATGGCATAACTACTTATTTTATTATAATCAGCAAATACTGATAAATCATATTCTGTTTCATAACTATATCCTTTGAATATAGAGTATCCATAAAGTATTACTGCAAGATCTTGTCTTATAATAGGATCATTTGGTCCAAATTTACCACTTGTTCCATATCCATTAACAATATGATTTTCATAAGCCCAATTAACTGCTTTTGAATAATATATTCCAGTTGGAACATCTGTAAAATATGACGCTTCAGATACTTCAGGAATTCCTTCTAAACGATATAAGAATGTTACTAATTGTCCTCTTGTTACTTTATCATTTGGACCAAATTTATTTCCAGCATATCCAGCAATGATTCCTCTATTATATGCTTCTTTTACAACTTCGTAATACCAAGCATTTTTAGGTACGTCTGTAAATGTTATATCTTGATCTGCTTTCTTAACTACAGTAACTGTTACTGTTCTTGTTTGGCCTTCTAAGTCTTCACCATCAAATGTTGCTGCATCTAGTGTAAGTGTTATAGTAGCAGTACCTTCACTCATACCAGTTACTTTTATATTTCCTTTTTTAGTTTGTCCTTCTTCAACCATACCAGTTTCCCATTCATTAGTATTAACTGATGCAATACTACTATTACTAGAAGATATTGTTACATCTCCTATAGTATTAGTTGCTGTTATTGTAAATGTTCTGGAACTACCTACTTCAATTGTAAGAGTAGAAGGTGATATAGAAATATTACCTAAAGCAAATACGCTTTCAGGGATTAGTATAAATAATGCAGCTATAATTATAATAGTTAATTTTGTTCTCATTAATTTGTACCTCCCTTTAACTCTTTAATTTTGTTATAGATTCTAACATAATCCAAGAAGTTGATTATATCGTCACCATTCATATCAGCAGCTAATAAATATTCATCTACCAGCAAGGTCTTGTTTAATTCAGGATTATTTACTTTTTTAATGTGATTATATACATATACATAATCTAAGTAATTTATTTTTCCATCTCCAGTAGTATCACCTAAGAATGCTATATGATAATCAAATGTTTTTGTACCATTTATTTTTACTTTTATAATATCTCCTGTTTTTAAAGTATCAGTTGTTACTAATTGATTATTCTTATTATAATGTTTAATTTCAGTAGATGTTGAATATGTAGTAATTTTATTGCTTATTGATTCAAAACTATTATCTTGTACTACTAAAGTATTTTCTTTTAATGAAATTGATGAATCAAATTGAGCAATACCATATATCTTAACTTTATTACTTCCAATTAAATCTTGGTATCCTGATTTAGTAATTTTGTAGTTTACTACATATTCACCAACATCTTTAAATATTGGATTAGTATTTAAATCATAATTTGTATTGCCTACAGAATATCTAATAGTGTAGTTTTCTACATCAACATTAATACTTAAACCATGATTATTACCATCATAAATTGTTTCAAAATCACTTGTACTATTTGTAATAGTACCATACTCTTCCCATATAGCATATAATGTAACAATTTGATTGTTCTCATTTGTTAAGTTGTTAACAGAAGCTTTATTAGCATAACTTGTTCCAGTTCCATCAGATTTTGTATTCCATTCCTTAAACCTCATATTTGGTTTTGTAAACGTATTTTCTGGCAATATAAATGCTTGATCATATGTTAAATTCGAATTGTTCATGCTTCCAGAACCACCATTTGAATCATATTTTATTTGATATGTTATTGGGGTCCATATTGCATGTAATGTAATATTACTTGTTATAGAAATCGGATCTTCGTCAGCATATGAAGTACTAGTTCCATATAATGATCTGTTCCATTCTTTAAATAAATAACCATTTCTAGTAAAGGTATTTTTTGGTAAATTAATAATTTCATTTTTAATAACTTCAATACTAGGCATTTCTCCTTCACCTTGATTAGCATCGAATGTTATTGTATATGTTTCTACTCTCCATTGTGCATATACTGTTATCTTATATTGATTATCAAATGGTATGTCATCAAACACTATAGAGCCATTTGTAGAGAAACTAATTCCAGTTCCATTTGGATCAGTATTCCAACTATCTAAAATATAATTTTCTTTTGAAAATCCTGCAGTTGAGAATATAACTGAACCATTATTTGGATAAGTCAAATCCCAATCCATTACATTATTTGAGTTTGACATTGTTCCACCATTACCATTAAATGTTATTCTATAATTTATTGTATTCCATATAGCATATAGAGTTAGATCTTCACTAATTCCGCCTTCAATTAATTGTTCATCAGTATATGAAGTACCAGTTCCATTTGCTTTTGTATTCCATTCTTTAAAGGTATGCCCTTTATAAGTAAATGTATTCTTATTTAAATTAAAATCTTGATTAATAATAACTTCTTGTGTATTGGTTTCTGCATCAGGATTATTACTATTAAATGTAATTGTACTCATTTGTGTTATATTAACTTGAATATTATCTCTATATCCATCATATAAACTAGTTATATTAATTGTTGTTGTTCCTTCTTTTATAGGAGTAATAATTCCTGTTGAACTAATAGTTATATATTCATCATCATAAGTCCATTGAATATTTTTAGCGTTATCAGTATTTGGAACAATTAAATCATAAATATTCTTTGATCCTGATATTTTTAAATCAAAATCATCTATTGTTTCAGTAAAATCAAAGATATTTACTAACGTATTAGGCATTGGGAATCTTTTTATGTTTTCAATAGTAGGTTTAGTCCAATAACTAGAATGATTAAAGTTGTTTGTATAATTTGAGTTTATAATATTTGATATCGTTATGAATGTATTATTATTTACATTTTCATAATCATTATTTTCAAGTATTCCTTTTACTTTACTATTAACATAAAAGACATTATTAATAGTTATAGAGTTATTATGATGACCATAACCTACAGCATCACCAAATCTTGTATTTGATTGTGTTTTATAACTTCCTGCACTAATTATGTTGTATATAGATATTTGATTTAGATAACTTGCATTTCCAACTATTCCACCTATAGAACTATTTCCTGTAGATCCATTACCTTTTACTTTACTAAATGTTACAGAATCACTAATTGTTACACTAAGAACTCTATTACTACTTTCAATGACACCTATTATACCACCTACAAAAGATGTATCTGTATCTCCAACAATTGTATTGGAATATAAATTATACATATTACAATTTATTTCTTCAGTAACTCCATTTGTTGAATTAATACCTCCAATTATTCCTCCATTATAATATGTAGAAATAACTTTTCCTCCAACAACAGATATATTATATATTTCTAATCCATCAGTAACTGATACTTTTCCAGCTAATGCACCAGCATAATAATTACCATTAATATTAGCATCTTTAATTATTAAATTCTTTATATAACTGTTTGTACCATATATAGTACCAAATAATCCAACAGGATCTTCACTTACACTTTTTGGTCTATTTATATATAATCCACTAATTACATGATTATTACCATCAAGACTACCATAGAAATCATCTATTGGTAACCATCCAGCACCAGAATTATAGAATAAACCAGCACTGTTAGTTGTATCATATGATAAATCTATATCATTATTTAATTTATAATATTTACCATTAGTATTTTGATTTCTTAAATCGTTTAAATCAGATACAGTTTTAATTAAATAAGGATTATCTTCTGTTCCAATTCCTGACATAACATTATTATGTTGTGTTAGATTCCATTCTAATTCATCATACTTATTATTGTTATAATAAACTTCAATTGTATAAGTACCTAATTCAACATCTTCACTGTTATATGATATTAAAGTATTAATATAATTAGAAACTGAGTAATTTCTAAATATATGGAATAAACTTGTTACATTTTCTTGATTTTGATTTAGTACTCTAAATGTTAAATTATCAGTTGCTGATAAATCTCTTGTAACTCCTGAAATAATAAAGACATTATTATCACTAAATGATATTTGATGAGGTTCAGAAATACATTTATTATCATTTAAAGTACATTTAGTTAAGATTTTCTCATCAATTTTATTGATTCCTGTTAAAGCAATATATTTATCATCATTAACATTAGTTGTATGAATAGATCCAAAATAATCATATCTTACATAATTACCATAAAAAGATAATTTGAATTGACTTGTTTCTTCATCAAAAACTATATTTTTATCTGAAATATCTATTGTATACAATCCTGGTTGAGAATATGTTTGTGATGTTAATAATACCCCTCCTGCATTTGAAGAATAAGTATTATCTTTAATAATAATTTCATTAGTACTTGCTCTATATAAAACACTTACTTTTGTATTATATGCAGTAACAAAGAATTTAACCTTTTTAACAGTTTCTTTTGTATATCCCTTAGTAAATGTATTGATTTGTTGTGAGGCTCTATAAGAATTATCATAATCAACTTCACTTACATCTGAGATACTACTATATGAACTCTTCATAGAGTTATAAGGCAAATAAATAAAAGTATTTACATTTCCCCAAGAGTTTTGAACTATCCATGCTCCATTTATAGTATGTAGAGTACCTTTAGTACAAGAATAACTACTACCTACTTTTTTAGCATCAGTTATTTCAAATCCAGTTTTATCTAAACAAATATTATGAGTATAATTATCATCCCAACCAATAACTGATACAGCATGGTTTATACCATCACTTGGATTCCATCCAGAAGGTATATAATATATCATATTTTTACCATTAGCATTTAATGCACTTTCTGTTCCTGTTGGAGTATATTCTACTGATAAGTTTGAATAAGCACCAACTCCAACATATAAAGATCCATTAGTAACAATTTGTTGTTTAATAAGATTTACTAATGCATCTACTTCTTCTTGATCATCAGAAGATAATGAATTAAAGAATAATAATTCATTAACACTATATTCTGTATTATTGATATTTGTAATTTCGTATGGAGAAAGTTTAGAATTATAACTATAGTCATATTTCCAATACTTATCACTTGTTATACTATGATTACTATTGTAATTAGTACCATCACTACAATTTCCATCACATAAAATAGGTGAAATACCAATAGCTGTTGAATTAGCAAATCTTATCATATTTCCACCATCATTTAGATTTTCTCCAATGATAGAATCATCATTTATATATGGATTGCTTTCAATATCTATTGCTTTTGTAGCATCAGTAGTAGCATAATCTATTTGCTTTTCAGAAAAAGTTAACATTTTAGTCTTATTACTCTTTATAGCAATATGACTTTCTAAAGATGTTACAGATGAGAAAGCCCAACATATACCTTCTGATCCTTGATCATATATATTTGTGATATAACCGTCATCTCTTAAGTTATAATATGACAATGATACGTTTTCATTAGAATCACCTTGTTTAGCAAGATAATCATTTTTATATGAGTGATCTACTATATATTTTTCTGGTACATGTCCATATTCACTTTTCTTACCCCTTATTAAATACTTAACATAATCTGGGTTTAAGTATGGTTCCTCATCTTTCTTTTCAGTTAGATTAAGTTCACCATTTTCTTCATAGACATTTTTTACATATTCTTGTGCTTCTGTTGGTAAATAAGCATAAGAATTCTTATAAAGAACAGTTGTTATTAATTGTTTACTATCATTTTTAGTTAGGAATCCTCCAGCTAAAATGATTGAAACAATAGATACAACCAACAATAATAATTTAATCCTTTTATTCATATTCACACCTCTTATTATAATAATATCACTTTTATTGTATCTATTCTATACTTTCACTTAATGATAATAAAAAAGACCTTAAAGGTCTTTTTATTTACTTATCTTTTCAAATTCAGGAAGAACTTTTCCTAAAGATTCTACTACTTTAGGATTAAATTTCTTACCACTTTCTGCTTTAATCTTATCATATACTTTATCTTCTTTTCTTAGAACTAAATCATTATATTCTATTATTACTGATAAGACTTGAGCTACTATTGGTATTTGATCTCCTGATAATCCTCCTGGATATCCAGTACCATCATATTGTTCTTCATGATATAAAATCATATCTTCAGCATAGTGATTAAATATACGATCTATTTGATGATATAGAACACTATTAAATATTGAAATCCCAATTTGTGGATGGCTCTTTATTATTTGTAACTCTTCTTTAGTAAATTTAGTCTTATTTAAAATAGTTTTAGGAAGAGTAAATAATCCAATATTATAATATTTAGCAGCTTCTACTATCTTTTCTAATCTATTTTCATCTACTTTATAATCTGGATAATCTTCTCCTAATTGTTTCATTAATACTTTCATATAAGCACATACTCTTTTAATAGTATAATCACAATCTAATAGATAAGATTTAACTAATAATCTAAGTACATTTTTAATTTCTTCATGTTGGTTAATAACTATTTCATTTAATGAGTTATTAGCTTTATACAATTTAATAAGATTAGTCATTCTATGTTTAACTATATTTATATTAAATGGTTTTTCTAGTACATCGGCAATTGGATACATATAAGCTTTTTCTCTTTTTTCATGTTCATCACCAGAAATAATTACAACTGGAAGTCTATTAATTAGATTCTTACTATTCATATAGTCTAATACTTGGAATCCATCTACTCCAGGCATGTTTAAATCTAGGAACAATCCAATTATCTTATACTTTTTATCAATTGTCTTACTATCATAATTCTTTTCTAATAAATCTATTACTTCTTGTCCTCCATCACATACAAGTATCTTATATGAATTTTGGAATGTTCTTTGAAGAATGTTTCTAGTTATTGCATCATCATCTACTATAATAATTGCTTTTTCTCCTTCATTAACATTAGTAATAAGTTCTTGACTCATTCTTTCCCCTATTTCAGGAAATTCACCAGTTAATTCTCCAATTGCACCACTCATATATTCTGTAATGCTTTTAATTTCTGGATTATGAGAAGTACAGTTTATATTTATAATTCTATTTAATTGTTGTAAGGTATCACATACACGATCAAATATTAATTTTTCTTTCTTTTCTAAATCTTCTTCTTTCTTAGATTTATCTTCTATAGAATAATCATCGTCCATAGTTTCAATTAATAAAAGAACTACTTTTCTATTTTCTTTATTAGTGATTACTTTAGCGATATTAGTATACCATTTATAATTATCTTCTTTTCCTTCACGATATTTATATCTAGTTTCTTGAGTAGGAGTTCCTTCAATGGTATTAATATTTAAATTATCTATATATCCTTTAATATCATCAGGATGTACTAAATCAGATAAATCACTATAAAAACTAGTAAACGCCATTGTATTTATACAATCTAATTTACCATCTTTATAGCTATACTCTGATATTAAATCTTTTAAAGTATCTACTATATATATTTTATAAAAAATATTAGGAATACTATTTATGATAGAATCTAAATAACTATTATCGTTCATGTAACCAACTCCTATTTTCTTAATTATAACACAATCAATAAAAAAAAGACTATATAGTCTATTTTATTTCAGATATACTTATAGTCTTTTCAACTATCTTTCTTACATTATCGATAGTAAATGGTTTCTTTAAAACATCTATGATAGGATATTCAAATGCTTTAGCAATATTATCCATATCATCTTCTCCAGTAATTATAGATACAGGAACTGATTTAAATAAGTTTCTTGTTTTTAAATATTCAAGTACAGCGAATCCATTTACTTTAGGCATATTTAAATCTAGTAACATTCCAGCTACTTCTGTTAGATTATTATTTTCTATATAGTTAATTGCTTCTTCTCCATTAATAGCACCAACTACATTATATTCTCCTTCAAAAGCTTTTCTAGCTACATTAAGAATAATACTAGAATCATCTGCGACTATAATTGTTTTCATGTTAAACCTCCAAATATTCTTTTATTATATTTATAACCCTTGTATATTCTGCGATATAAGAATCAAAATTTGTATTTATAAAGTTTAAATCTGCTGATTTACCAGCCATTTCATGGTTATAAGATATATCAGCAAAAAACATTATACCTAAATATTTACAATCACTTTTTATAGCGTGGGCTAAAATCCCGTAATTCTCTGTATCATTGGCATTTTTATAATTAGTTAAATTAGTTAGTCTTTCATTATAACAATTATAAAAATCAGTCATTGTTTCATTATAGAAGTCCATATCTCCTAATAATTCTAAGCCATGATCTACATCAATATTATTACTTTTTAAAAAATCAACTGTTTTCATTATAACCCTCCTATTATCATTTTATCATAATAATATAAATAGTTATTTAAAAACAGTTGAGATTGACATTATTATTACATTTATTGAGAATTAACTCTCATCTTTATTTTTAAATTGTAATATTATTGGAGTACCCTCCAATTCAAAATTCTCCCTTAATTTATTCTCTAAATATCTTTCATATGAAAAGTGTACTAATTTTTTATTATTTACATGAAAAGTAAATTTAGGAGGTTTAGTTCCTGATTGATTAGTAAAGAATATTTTTAATCTTTTACCCTTATATGAAGGAGGAATATTTAATTGATAAGCATCCATAATAACATCATTTAAGACACTAGTTTTAATTTCTCTTTTAATATTTTCTCCTACACGTACTACTTCAGGCATAATCATATGTACTCTCTTTTTAGTTAAAGCACTACAGAATACTACAGGACAATATGTAATAAACTGAAATTCATTACGTACTAATTGTAAGAATTCATTAGTATTCATATTAGCTTTATCCCATTTATTAACTACAATGATTAATCCTTTTCCTTTTTCAAGAACATATCCTGCAATATGTTTATCATGTTCAATAATACCTTCTTCAGCATTAATTACAAGTAAACAAATATCGCTTCTATCTATTGCTTCCATACTACGTAGTAAAGAATACTTTTCAATTGATTCATATACTTTACCTTTTTTACGCATACCAGCAGTATCTATTACAACATATTCTTCTCCATTATATTTCATAACAGTATCTACTGCATCTCTAGTTGTTCCTGAAACATCACTAACGATTACACGTTCTTCATTTAAAAGAGCATTGATCAAACTACTTTTACCTACATTAGGACGCCCTACTACAGAGAACTTAAGTCTTGTATCAGTATCTGGTTCTTGTTCCTTAAAATCTTTTGTAATAGATTCCATAAGTTCATAGAATCCACTGCCAGACTCACCACTAACTGGAATATATTCATCAAAACCTAATTCATAGAAATCATATTCATGATCTAAGAAACTTTTAGAATCAGTCTTATTAATAACTACAATAACTCTCTTATTTGATTTTCTTAACATATCACGTACTTCTATATCGTTTGGAGTTATTCCTTCTTTACCATCAACAACAAATAAGACTATATCTGCTTCATCTATAGCTAGTTCAGCTTGTACTCTTATTTCATCATTAAATAATTCTTTAGATACATCTATACCACCAGTATCTATTACATTAAAATGATAATTATTAAAAGTACCTTCTCCATAGATTCTATCTCTAGTAACTCCTGGAGTATCTTCTATTATAGCCATACGAGAACCTACTATTCTATTAAAGATAGTACTCTTACCTACATTAGGTCTACCTACTAAAGCTACTATTGGTAATTTCATAAGTTCACCTCCTTTATATAAAAAGACTAGATAACGTCTACAGACAAATTATCTATCTTTGTTAATATCTCATCTCTTCCTTGCTTAGTTACACTTGAAAATAATACTATATCATCTCCAACCACTAAATTTAAAGTATCAGTTAATTGTTTATATGTTTTATCTTTCTTAGATGTTGGTACTTTATCTACTTTAGTCGCAACTATAGTAACAGGAATATTATAATATTTTAAGAAATTATACATAAGTAAATCAGCTTCAGTTGGTTTATGACGAAAATCTACTAATAAGAATACTCTTTTTAATTGTTGTCTATTCTTAATATATTCTTCAATCATAAGTCCAAACTTTTGTTGTTTCTTTTTATCTACTAAAGCATATCCATATCCCGGAACATCTACTAAGTAGAATGTATCGTTTACTACATAAAAGTTTAATGTTTGAGTCTTTCCTGGACGAGAAGAAATACGAGCTAAGTTTTTACGATTAACTAAAGTATTAACAAAGCTACTCTTTCCAACATTACTTCTACCTACCATTAAAAATTCTGGTAAATAATCTTCTGGATATTGACTATATCTTACTGCGGTAACAGCAAGATTAACACTATTTATCTTCATAATCCACCTCTTTACTCAAATTATAATCTTTACATACTAAATCTAAATCATTTAATAATTTATCAATATCTTCTTTTTCAAATACTCTTGCTCCAGAAGCATATTTATGACCTCCGCCATTATATCTTTCAGCTACTGTATTAATTACTGGACCACGAGATCTTATATTAAACTTAAACATATTATTTTTAACATCTTCAGAAATCATTACCCACACTATTACTTCTTCAATATTATTAAAGTTATTTATTAAGTTACCAGCAGACGCTACATCTACTCCTAATTCTTTAATCATTTCATCAGTAAGAAGTATATAAGCTAATCCATTATCTGTTACTGTAAGATGTTGTTCTATATATCCTTGTAATTTAATTTCTTTTAATGGTCTTAAGAAAATATTTTCATATAAACTTTTAAGATCTAATTCATAATCTGATAATAATTTATTTACTATTGCAAATGTTTTAGCGCTAGTTGAATATAAAAATCTATTAGTATCAGAAACTATTCCCATAAATATTAATTTAGCTATATCTTCATTTATTAATAAATTATTTTTATAAGCAAAATCTA
The DNA here is from genome assembly GCA_946402315.1 of uncultured Clostridium sp. Classification (GTDB taxonomy): domain Bacteria; phylum Bacillota_I; class Bacilli_A; order RF39; family UBA660; genus RUG11788. Next base: position 16,823 of record CAMIWC010000005.1, read on the forward strand.
GTATTATTTCTGATGCCGAACTTGCTTTATCATCAATGTACTCAACATTACAATATTTTTCATAAAATGGATGGTGATCTATTTTTAAAGTATCATTAAATCCATCCATAGTTTTTAAATCTACTCTTTTTCTATCTGGTGTATCAACCACTATTAATAACCCGCTATTTTCTTCTGGTGTTTTATCTAGTTTAGGAAGATACTTATATCTTGAACTAACTGCTCCAACTGCATAGACACTTTTATTTGGATAATTAATTCTAATTAATTCCTTTAAAGCAATTTGACTACATAAAGCATCTGGATCAGCTCCAGTATGACGAGCTATAACAATATTATTATATTTTTCTATTAACTCTAGAATCTCTTTCATAATATTCCAATCTATTTAATTAAAGCTAAAGTATCTCTAGCAATCATTAACTCTTCATTAGTTGGAACTAAATATAATTTAATCTTAGAATTATCAGTACTAATACATCTTAATTCTCCTCTTACATTATTTAGTTCTGGATCAATTTCTACACCTAATATAGCTAGTTTATTAGCAATAGCTTCACGAGTAGCAGCACTGTTTTCTCCAATACCAGCAGTAAATACAATAACATCGCATCCATTCATTTCTACATAGTATTCTGCGATATATTTAACTACTGAATTAACAAACATTTCTTCAGCAATCTTACATCTTTCATTTCCTTCTTTAATTCCTGCTTCGATATCACGAGAATCACTACTTACTCCACTAATTCCAAGGAATCCTGATTTCTTATTTAAAGCAGTTACTAATTCAGCAGCACTTAATCCTTCTTTTTCCATTACATATGGAACAAGTGATACATCTATATCTCCAGAACGAGTACCCATAACTAGTCCAGCTAATGGAGTAAATCCCATAGATGTATTAACACATTTACCAGAATCAATTGCTGTTACACTTGCACCTTGTCCTAAGTGACATGAAATAACTTTTAAATCTTTTCTTCCTAGTTCTTCACTAATAGTTTGATTAATGTAATTATGGCTAGTACCATGGGCACCATATCTTCTTACACCATATTTTTCATACCATTCATATGGTACAGCATATAAGAATTTATCTTTAGCCATTGTTTGATGAAATGCAGTATCAAATACAGCGACCATTGGAGTATTAGGAAGTATTTGTTTAAATGCTTTAATACCAATAGCATGTGCTGGATTATGTAGTGGTGCTAAATCTGATAATTTAATAATATCTTCTAGTACTTCATCAGTAATAATTACTGATTTATCATAATGATCAGCACCTTGAACTATTCTATGTCCTACTCCATCTATTTCATCATAACTATTAATTATTTTTAATTCTATTAATTTATCTAATAAAATCTTAATAGCATCAGCATGATCTTTTAACTCTGCTTCTTCTTTAATTTTAAATTCAGAGTTCTTAATAGTATAACAAGAACCATCTATTCCTATTCTTTCAAATAATCCTGATACTAATACTTCATCAGTATCCATGTTAAATAAACTAAATTTTAGAGAACTACTCCCTGTATTAATTGATAATATTTTCATAATAATCCCTCTTTTCAACAAATATATTATACTATAAGACTTTTAATAATAAAAGAAAAAAAGACTTATAATAAGTCTTCATAATTATTTTCTTTTTTCTCAGTAATTGTAATAGTATTTATATCCTCTACACATTTATTTAGAAGAGTTTCATAATCAAATTTTGATTCTTCTATTAAACATTGTTCTAATTTTGGATTAATTACTGGATGTTTTGGTACAAAGATTGTACAACAATCTTCAAAAGGGAGAATAGATATATCATATGTATCTATTTTTTTAGCTATGTCTATTATCTCTAATTTATCAAGACAAGCTACCGGACGTATAATAGGCATATTAGTAACATTATTAATTACTGACATACTACTAAGTGTTTGAGAAGCAACTTGACCAATAGATTCACCATTAGTTATTACTTTGCAGTTGTTCTTTTTAGCAACAATCTCACTTATACGATACATCATACGTCTCATAATAGTAATACAATAATCTTCTCTAACATAGTGATAGATTGATTCTTGTAGAGCTGTAAAAGATACGATATGTAGATTAATCTTATAAGTATATTTAGATAATTTTCTAGCAAGTTCTATTACTTTATTTCTAGCTTCAATAGATGTATGAGGCATAGATTCAAAATAGATACAATCTAGGGCTACTCCTCTTTTTAAAGTAAGATATCCAGCTACTGGAGAATCTATTCCTCCACTAAGCATTAATAATCCTTTACCTAAAGTACCACTAGGATATCCACCTAATCCTCGATATTCATCAGTATAAATATATGTATATCCTTCTCTTATTTCAACATGAATAATAAGTTCAGGATAATTAACATCTACTTTCATATCTTCAACATTTTTAAGAACTACTCCACCTAGTCTAGCTGAGAACTCTACACTGTTTATTGGAAAAGTTTTATCACTTCTTTTAGTTTCTATTTTAAAAGTATGTTTCCCACTATTTTTAGCTACTTCAATTACTTTAGAATCTATATCTTCTATTTCACTATATACTCGATCTGCAACTACATATTCATGAATTCCAAAGATATTATTAATTATTTCTAGTACTCCAGGAAGTTCTTCATCTTCAAATTCAATATACATTCTAGAAATATCTTTATGTACTTTAACTTCTTTACCTTTTAATTTTTCTTTTACATTGTCATATAAAGTATTAACAAAGAACTTGCGATTACCTTTTTTAGTAGTTAGTTCTCCATATTTAATCATTATTACTTGCATATATTCACCTCTATAAAGTTCTTACCCAGAACGAAACATATTTAGATATTAAATCATATCCAGCTGGAGATAAAGAGAAATTATCTTCAGTAATTTTTTCCTTCTTTAATAAATCTTTGTAAGAAACTTTATTATTTCCTTCAAATATTTCACCATCATATAAATTTAAGTACTTAATATTATGTTTATCACATATTCTTATAGTTAATTCTACTAGATTATCTAGGTCTAAATCTTTAACTTCGTATGGAATAATAAAACCTATCTTACTATCTTTATGTTCTTCTTCTAATCTAGTAAATATATAATCTAAAGATCCAGCATAAGTACCATTACTAATACTTTCTAAATTACCTAGTTCTTTTTCAGTTAATAAATCATTAATACCACCAGTAATAATTATATAGTCATATTCTTCATTTTTTATTCTATCTAAATCATTAATAATAGAATTATCAGAATCTGTTATAGTTTTACCATTACTACTATAGTTGTACCAATCCATATAATTAGCAAGTCCTACACGAGCTGCGAATCCACCATAACGGTCATTACTAGCACGAGTTACATCATCACCAATAAAAACTATCTTTTTATTTTCTAATTCTTCAAAATAATTATAATATACAGTTTGTTCTATTGTAGTAGATAATCCATTATTAGCAATAGCTTTACAACTAAGATTAGCACTATATTCATCTATATCATCTAAATTACATTTAAAACTCTTAATACCAGTACTAGCTTCTACTTTAAACATATCTTTATAATCTATATCATTATCTTTTTTATTAATAATAATATTATTATATAAAGATTCTATTTTAGGACGTCCTGCATCTACTAAGTAATAATTATCATCACAGTTAATAGTATAATTATCTTTATTTGTAATCTTTAAACATATATGTTGCTTATTATTATATTCTGGATAATCTATATCAACATTTATTATTCGCTTACTATTATCAATTTCATATGGTAAAAAATCAGAACATTCTTCTTCCGTAGTAAAACAGTATTCAATAGTTCTTACACTATTATTAAAGTTAAATATAATTGCTTTAGCATTTACTTCTGTATAATATGGTGCTTTTCCTTTCTTAGTAGTATACATAATATTTAAAGATGAATTATATAAACAACAAAGGAAAACAAATGCATTAAAAACAAATAGTACTGAAAATATAATTTTTTTAATCATAAAATCTCCTAAGCATTTTCTATTATATAAGTTATACTGTTTTTTTTCAATAAACAAAAAAATAGACTTGTTAAGTCTATTCTACAGATACTATTGAAAGTAAGTCATCTTTTTCATGAATAATAGTTATAGTCGCACTAGTTTGGTACTTACCACTATTATCTTCATAAGTCCAAGAAATCGCTACAAAATAAGCATTATTATCATTAATATCTATCGTTTTATCAGTACTAGTATAGGTATATCTTTTAGATACAATATCCGTTTTAGTTATTTCTTTAACAACAGGTAATTTTTGTTTACGATCTCCATAAACATTACTCTTTACATATTTATAGATAGTATCAGTTGCTTTTAATGCAAAATTATCTCTAATTGGACTATATACATAATCAAGTCCACCTACATCTTGATTAGTAATATGTGTATCTAAAGAATAAAAGTCTATTACAAATAATCTAGCTATTAATTTAGCATATTCTTCTTCATCAATTTCTTCTTTATTTAATACTTCTTTTAATTCTTCAAAATACTTTTTATATAAACTAGTATTATTCTTGTATAAGTTATAATCATAGTTCTCTATCTTATCTATTTTTTCATGCTTAGTACTAGTTTTATTATCTTTTTTAGGTGCATTTTTAATAATTAAGAAAGTAACTAATACAATAACAAGTACTAATAAAATAATTATAAAAGGCATAATACTCTTTTTCTTTTTTCTTCTACTCATATTAATTACTAGCTCCCTCAATAATTTTAGATTCATTGAAGTCATCATTTTTCTCTTTTTCTTTTTCTAATAAATCATAAACAATAATACTATTAGAAACACCTAATAACTTCTCTGCATATTCACTTCTAGTACTTACATAATCTTCTGGTAATGCAGTCTTTTCTATCATATAAGTCTCATTCTTTTGAGCATTATAATAGACTTTGTTAGTTAACCAGTTACCAGTAGGGAATACAACGATATTATCTTTTTCTTTTAGGTTAAATATATCATTACCTAAAGCATATTTGTTATAAATACCTAACATATTTCCTAGAGTAGGCATAACATCATACATTCCCATAACAGTATCTATTTTTCTATTCATAGATACACCTTTAATTTTCTTTTCTTTAGTCCAAATAATAAAAGGGGTTTTTCTATTAAGTTCATAAGCATAACTATCAAATTCAACATATCTAGGATCATCTTTATCATATATAGAATCATTTAAATAATCATAATTATATAATCTTACATAATCAGATTTAGGAAGTCTTGCGTCATGGTCTCCATATAAGACTACAACAGCGTTATCAAGTAGACCTCTATTATCTAAATCTTCTAGGAATTCACCTAATGCTTCATCAGCATAATGTACTGATTTTAAATATCTACCCAATTTAGTTCCTTCCATATATGGATAAGTATTTGTTACAACTTCTCCATTTGCGGTTTCTTCTTCAACAGTTAAAGTTACATCATAACCATCTTCTATATAGAAAGGAGTATGGTTGGTTAAAGTAATTATAGTTGCATAGAATCTATTTTGATTTTTAGATAGTTCTTCTAATTTTTCAGCAGTTTGTCTAAAGAATGATTTATCTGATAAACCAAGACCAATCTTTTCATCTATATCATATTTACTCTTACCAACTATTTCATCATATCCTAATGATTTATGCATAACACTTCTATTCCAGTATGAAGCAACATTACCATGGAATGAAGAAGCATAGTAACCTTTTTCTTTTAATAGTTTAGGTGTAGATACGTAAGTACGATCAAAGTATGATACAAAAGCAGTACCATTATTAGATGGCATAAGCCCAGTATTAAATGTGAACTCACTATCACTACTTGTACCTACACTAACTTGAGTATAGAAATTATTAAAATATAGTCCACTATTAGCTAATTTAGTTAAATTAGGTGCAACTAATTCTCCATTAATTTCAAATCCTATAACGAAGTCTTGAATACTTTCAGCGTGAATTACTATTACATTTCTTCCTTCTAGAATATTAGAATATTTATTCTTAACTGCTTCGTTAGGTTTTTCTCTAAAGTAATCATGGAACTTTCTAGCAGCTTCATCATATCCAAATAAAGCTGATATCTTAGGTTCTACACTCTTAATAATATCATTAGCTTGATATACATATATTCCATATTTAATAACAATGTACTCTCTATTCCATTGTTTAGAAATACGACTTAAATCAGTAGATGTTAAAGTAGAAGCAAATATAGATGCTACTATAGTTGCTAATAACATAGTACTAAAACATTTTCTTTTCTCTTTATTATGAGTTTCTACATTAGAAAAATATGGTTTTCTAGATAGTTTAAAGAATATTACTAGTAATATTATAGGCACTAATAAATAACAAAAATCTTTTATTTCTAGAATATCTACAATCGCATCACTAACATCTTCTCCATATTTAGCAGTAGATATAAGAGATACTGATACATATGAAGAATAAAAAGTATAATATACCGAGTTAATTACACAGATTAAAGAAAATATCAACGAAAAAAAATACCAATAAAACATTCTAAATCTATGTCTCATTAAATAACCAAAAGAACCGATAAAAGTTACAATCGCTATATCTGCTAAGAATGGTTGAAATTCAGTTATATTACTAGCACTACCAGTAGTTAAATATCTAACTAAAACACCATTAATAACATTAAATAAAACATATAGACAAAAGAATATATTAGTTGATATATATAGTTTTATATCACGGAAAATATCAATTATCCTAGCAATCGGATCATTAATAAATCCTTTAAAAGATTTCTTTACTCTATTAGATAAATTGTTTTTCTTACTCTTCATCTTTTTCATAATATACCTCTTTTAAATTCAATATAATTTTATATCAAATCATAAAAAAAGGAAATAGTTATATTTCCTTTTCTTCATATTTACTAACATTTAAAGCTATACCCATAACGTACATATAGGATAAGAAATAAATCCACCATAATAATATTATTATATTTGAAATACTTCCATAGATAGTACTAAAATTTAGTAATGAACTTAAATACATTGAATAAATCTTAGTAAAAATTACCCATGATAAACTAGTAAATAAAGCTCCATAATTAACATGTTTTCTACTTATCTTTGCATCAGGAGATACAATATATAACAACTTAATAGATAAGAATATAAAGATCCATGAAAGAGGTAGATTTAACATATTATAAAGATTCCTAATATGATGAGATACATCATTATGGAAGACAAGATTTATTGTTTTAGTTATATAGTTACCAAGAACTGGTACAACCATAACAAATAAAAATAATAATATTAATATTAGTAACATTCCTAAAGACTTTAATCTATCATAGAAAAATCCTCTATTCTTAATTTTATATACTTTATTAGATATAACAATCAAAGAATAAGTACCATTACTTGCTAAAACAAGAGCTGATACAAAGAAGATAATATTATTCATCTTAGCACTATTTAAATTAGAAACTAATTTAAAAATAGTAACTATTTCAGTAGGAAGTTGTCTCTCTACTAATGAATTAATAAAACTATCTGATATATTTAAATTAGAACTTATCGCAATAATTAAAGCAAATATAGGAACTATCGTTAAGAGAAAGAAAAATGCAAGTTGTCCAGGAAGCATACGAATATCAGGAGACTGAATATTTTTCTTTAACCTCTTATATAAAGCTTTAAATCTTTTTTTCATTATTTATAATCCTCTTTATTAGTACGCATTTCTAAAGTGGCTTCATTAATTGCATCATCTATTGTTTTCATACCATCTTTAATAGTACTATATCCAATAGCGGCACCAAATCCATAACTTAATTCTTTTAATTCTTTAGTAAGTTTCTTAGTATAAATCTCTACTTGTTTATCACTATAACCTACCATATATATTAAGAACTCATTACCATCAGTACGAATTATTTCACTATTTTCAAGTTGAGTATTAAGAAGTGTTGAAGCAGCTTGAACAATTAATTTATCTCCAGCTTCATGTCCATAGTTATCATTAACATACTTAACATTATTCAAGTCAATAATAACAACTGTCTTAGGATATTTTTCACTATTGTTCCATGAATCCATATTGAAGTTTAAGTAACTTCTGTTCTTTAGAGAAGTTAAATTATCAATATATTTTCTTCTTTCTTCTTTACGTACTTTTTTAACTACTTTTTTCTTCTTAACAATTATATATAAAGCAATAAATATAAGTACTGGTATTAATATAATGATTAAGATAATTAAATATAATTCTTCAAAACTCTTATCATCTACAGCACTAACATTTTTTATTTCATTAATTCCTGTATTACGATAACGATAATAAGAATTAGTATTGATTAAAAAGTCAAAGACATTATAGAAGTCTACTTCTCCATCTTTAATCATAAATGAATAATCTTTAGCAATACTATTAATATATAAAACTTCATAATTCTTAAACTTACTATTACGATAGTAATTATATACTTCTAAATCTACTATTAAGATATTATCCTTACTCTTCTTAAGCATTTCATCATAAGATGAGTACTCACTAATATTAGCTTTACTATTATCTTTGAAATAATTAAATAAAGCTGTTTTACCTAACATACTAATATTTTTACCTTTAAGTGATTCAAAAGATGTAACAATATTTGATGATTTAGTTTTAGAAATAGCAACATATTTTTCAACAAACACTGAAGTAGTTTCATCATAATTTTCATTAGCAAAATCATAATAGTTAAAGTATACATCTACTTCTTTATTTTCTACGGCTTTTAATAAATCATCTATTGTTTTATATTTTTTAAATTCAAAATCAATACCAGTTAATCTATTTATACGTGAAATATATTCTCCACAAATACCAACTAGTTTTTTACCTCTTTTTACTTCATAAGGATAATTCTCTACATAACCATAAACATAAGTTTTAGCTTGTAAAGCACTAGCACTACTATCAGAAATACCTTTTTGTTCAACATAATACTTAAATAAAGCATTATTATAATCATTTACATAATGATTTTCTTTCCAAGAATTAAAATATTTCTTAGTAATAGAATTAAACTTATTATTTTTATCATCTAAAGTAAGTACTATCTTTTTAGACATTTCAGATACAGTATAGTTTATTTTATAACCATCTTTTAAAGTTTGATCTAAATACATAATATTAGGAATAATAATAGTATCTACTTCTTTATTATCTAGTCCTTTAAATAAACTTTCTGAATCACTATATTTTTTATAAACTAAGTTACTTACATTACTCATATAATAACTAACTTCAGATATATCTGACTCTAGTACTCCTAACTTAGTTTGAGCAAGATTAGATAAATCATCTATTCTTTTATCTTCTTTACTAACTATTACATAGACATCTTGTCCAATTAATAAATCTTTATCAGTTAATTCTTCATCATTAGAAAGAATTCTAATACGATATCCTTCAGTAGTAGTTTCTTTCTCTTTAGAATAACTAATTCTATTAAATTCAATCTTTCCAGCTGTTTCATATCCATTAATGAAACTAGCAAATACACCATCTTTATCTCCATATACTGGATAATCTGATGGAATTTCTATATCTACTAATGAATCTATATTATTTTCTAACCAATTTCGATCAGTAATATTTAAGGAGTTACTATCTTCTCTATAGTAATAGAAATATACTCCAATAAATACTAGTACTGCGATTAAAAGGGGAATAAGTATAATAAATTTTTTACCTTTCATATAATTCTCCTATCTATCCTTTGTCCATGATACTTTCTTATTACCATAGTGTTTATATCCAATTATTGGAAAATCAGTTTTAGTAGCGTCTTCTTTATATACATAGAATTGTAATGAGAAGAAAGATAATTGTTCTTCAGTAAAATTACTAACAAATTCTTCACACATTTTTTTAGCATTAACATCAGTTAATTCATCTTTAGCTTTAATTCTAATATTGATAATTCTACCTTCTTCTCGATACTCTACCTCTAGAACATCTTCATTAGCTAGTATATTATTTTTAACTGTTTTTACTTCTTCATCAGTTAACTCATAATTTTCTATTCCATCTAGTCTATTACCATAAGCAGCTTTGTCATTATTATCCCAATATAGGTTTTTAAGATAAGCTAGTACAAACATTAAAACTACAAATAGAATAAGAATAAATATAGTTAAAAGATTATTTTTAATTAGTTTTAATACAGACTTCATTTTATTCCTCCTTAGTATATATAATTATACACCAGTAAAACTACTTCTTCAATTCTTCTTCTAGTAACTTATTAACTAATTCAGGATTAGCTGAACCTTTTGTTTCTTTCATAATTTGACCCATTAAATACTTAATAGCACGTTCATTTCCATTTTTGTAATCAGTAACACTACTAGTATTATTATCAAGTACTGTTTTAATTACATTAATAAGTTCATTAGGATCACTAATAATCTTAATTCCTTTAGATTCAATAATTTCATCTACAGAAGATTCTGATTCCATTAAATCATTAATAATATCTTTAAAGACCTTACTATTAATAGAACCATCTTTTAATTTATCAACTACATCAATAAATTTATCTTTATAAAGATTAGTATCAAATATAGTCTTTTCGGCTTTATTTAAGTATGCAGATATATCTCCTAATAAAAGATTAGATGCGATTACAAAATCAATATCTGTATCTAAGAATAGATTTAAATAATTAGATAAATCTCTATTTTGAATAATCTTATTAGCATTTAATGTAGATATTCCACGACTAACGTACTCTTTTCTTCTTTCACCAGCAAGCATAGGAATAGTACTTCTTACTTCTTCAATCATTTCATCTGTAATCTCTACAAATGGAATATCTGGTTCTGGGAAATAACGATAGTCATTTCCAGCTTCTTTAACACGCATCATGATAGTTTTATCATTCTTTTCATCATAACGATAAGTTGCAAAAGCTACCTCTCCACCATTTTCAAGTAATTCTTCTTGACGTTCTGCTTCTTTAGTAATAGCACGTCCTACATTACTAATAGATCCAATGTTTTTAATTTCAGCACGAGTACCTAACTCATCTGTTTTACTGATTGAAATATTAACATCACATCTCATTGAACCTTCTTCAATCTTACAATCAGAAATATCAGCATATAAGAATAATTCTCTTAATTTTTCTACATATGCCATTGCTTCTTCTGGAGTATGCATATCTGCTTCTGTAACTATTTCTACTAATGGTACACCAGCACGATTAAAATCTAAGAACGAATGATGTTTATAGTGGATTGCCTTACATGTATCCTCTTCAATATGAATGTCATGAATTCTTACCTTTTTCTCTTCTCCATTAACATCTATCATTACATATCCATTAACTCCAATAGGAGTTTCAGCTTGAGTAATTTGATATCCTTTAGGTAAGTCTGGATAAAAATAATTCTTACGATCAAAATGCATTAATTTATTAATATCACAGTTAAGGATTAAAGCTGCTTTTAAAGCAGTTCTAATAACATTTTCATTTAATGTAGGAAGTACTCCTGGATAACCTAAATCAACAACATTAACGTTACTATTAGCAGTAGTACCATATCCATTAATACTATTTGAATATATCTTAGTATTTGTTTTTAATTCACAGTGTATTTCAATACCTATTGTTTTCTTGTATTCCATTATTTTACCTCCCTAGGATCTAAATCTAGTTTTAATTTATCTTCTAGAAAAGCAGCTAATTGATACATTGTAGCTTCATCCCAAGAATCTCCAATTATTTGAAGTCCAATTGGCATATGATCCTTATTAAATCCAATTGGTACATTCATTCCTGGAAGTCCTGCCATATTAGCTGGGAATACTAATGCATCATCATAGAATGATCTTAATGGATCATTTAATCCTTCATCTTGTGAATAAGCTACTGTTGTAGCATTAGGTCCAATTATTAAATCATACTTTTTAAATGCTTCTTCAAAAGATTCACGAATTCCATTTCTTATTTGAAGAGCTTTATTGTAATAAATCTTAGCATTATCTCCACTAAGAAGATAAGAACCAACCATTATACGACGTTTTACTTCTTCTCCAAATCCTTCTCCTCTAGTCTTTCCGTATAGTTCATCAACACTTTCAGGATCTTCAACAGAGTATCCGTATCTAACTCCATCAAAACGAGCTAAGTTACTACTTGCTTCACCCATACCAATAATTTGGTATAAAGTAACAGCATTCTCAATATAATCTATATCTATGTAATCAATAGTTGCTCCCTCTTTTTTAAGAAGTTCAATTATTTCATCAGTTTTTTCTTTTACTTCATCAGATACAATGTCACTAACGAAGAAATTTGGTACTGCTATTTTCATACCTTTAATAGATTCACCTATTTTTCTAGTAAAATCTTCTATTTCTCTATGACTACTAGTAAGATCTTTATCATCTCTACCAGAAATAGCACCTAATAAAACAGCATTTTCATAAACATTTCTAGTCATAGGACCAATTTGGTCTAGACTTGAACCAAAAGCAATTAGTCCATAACGAGATACTCTTCCATAAGTTGGTTTCATACCAACAATTCCACAATAACTAGATGGTTGTCTAATACTTCCACCAGTATCACTACCTAGAGCAAATGGAACTAATCTACCACTTACAGCAGCAGCACTTCCTCCACTACTTCCACCAGTTATTTTAGTTTTATCCCATGGATTTAATGGTGCTCCAAAGAAACTAGTTCTACTAGTTGAACCCATAGCAAATTCATCCATGTTTGCTTTACCAATAATAATCATATTAGCAGCATTAATATGCTCTACTACAGTAGCGTCATATATAGGTATAAAATTATCTAAAATATGAGAAGCAGCTGTAGTAAGAAGTCCATTAGTACAAATATTATCTTTAACAGCTATTGGAAGCCCAAATAATAAACCATCTACTTCTTTAGACTCTAGTTCTTCTGCTCTTTTAATAGCTCCTTCTTTATCTAGGGTAATAAAAGCATTTAAATCACTTTTTTCTATACGATCAAAAGCTTCATTAACTAGATCTATTGGTTTAATTTTATGTTCTTTTAATAACTTATTTATTTCTCTTATATCTAAATCCAAATAATTATTCATCTATCATCACCGGTACTTCCACAAAATTACCATTACTTACAGGTACATTTTTCATTATTTCTTCAGGATCAAGCATTTCTCCAGCAACGTCCTCTCTTAAAGTTGCTTTTTCAGTAGTAGGATTAATTAATCTATCTTCTTTTTTCAATTCTACATCTTTTATTTTATCTACATCATCCATCAAAGTTTTTAATTGATATCTATATTTTTCTATTTCTTCTTCGGTTAAATCTATTCTCGCAAGTCTTGCAACATGTAATACTTCTTCTCTTGTTAAACAATCAGACATTGTAATCCCTCCATACATAATTTCTAAATTATTATAACAAATATATATATTAATTTAAACACTTTTAAACAAATAAAAAAGTTCGTATGAACGAACTTTTTATTTTTTAAATGTTTTAATTAGAGTTACAGCAGTTCTAGGTGTTATAGCACTATCAACTTCATATTCTTCTACACCTTTACTATTAACTCTATAGAAATCTATTGGTTTATCAGATAGATTGTCTTCTTCAATACTACGATTTGTTTCATCGAACATCTTTTTAATAGTAAAATCACAAGACTCATATCCTTCTAATTGTTCTTTTGCTTTACTAATAAAATCTGCCGAACTAGTGTATCCACATCTCTTCAATGTAGCCTTTACTATTTTATTATCAAAAATACTAGGTTTTAGTTCTAGTCTTTTAACAACTTCGCTTCTAATTGCGTCATATCTATATAGTAATTCGATAGGTCCAGATACGATCCCTTTTTTTACTAATACAGATCTTTCACCAATCTTTCTTAAATTGTCTCTTCTAAATGTTATATCACATGTAGTTAAATATGCATCTAACATTCCTTCATATAAATTTCTGCTCATTAAAAATACCCCCTCTTTAATGACGCATTAAATATTATCACAAATAATATCAATAATAAATTTTACAGACTTTTTTGTTCCAATTAATGTATATATATAACACTTTATTAACTTAAACCTATTATATTTAGGTTATCATCGATGTCTATCTTCTCATAATTAGGTTTTTTAGGTAATCCCGGCATTGTTAAGGTAGTTCCCATTAAAACTACTATAAATCCAGCACCTGTATAAAACTCTATATCTCTGATGTGCATTGTATGTCCGGTAGGATACCCTAATACCTTGGGATCATCTGTGATAGAATACTGAGTTTTAGAAATACATACAGGTAAATGCTCTAAGTCTAATCTTTTTATTTCATTTAATTTATCTAGTGCTTCTTTACTATAAGTAATCTTACTAGCATGATAGATATTAGCACATATCTTTTCTATTTTTTCTTCTACTGAATCATCTAATGAATATAAAAATCTAAATTCATTTTTCTTTTCTAAAACATTAAGCACTTCATTAGCAAGTACTACTGAACCAACTCCACCTTTAGAATAGCTATCAGATATAACAAATGGAACATTATAACATTCACAACATTTTCTAACTATATCAATCTCTTCTAAAGAATCTGTTTCATATTTATTTAAACATACTATTAAATTAGAATTAAATTTAAGCATATTTTCTATATGAACGTTTAAGTTAGGTAGTCCTTTATATACAGCTTCAATATTTCTTTTAGTATAATCTTCCAATCCGCCATTATATTTTAAAGCTTTAATTGTACATACTAGTACTACACAATCTGGTTTAATCTTAGCTTTACGACATTTTATATCAAAAAATTTCTCAGCTCCTAAATCAGAACCAAATCCAGCTTCAGTTACAACATAGTCAGCCAATTTCATACCTAATTTAGTTGCGATAATACTATTACATCCAATAGATATATTAGCAAAAGGTCCTCCATGTATTAAAACAGGACTATTTTCTAAAGTTTGAACAAGATTAGGATTAATTGCATCTTTTAAAATAACAGTTAAGCTACCTTCTAAGTCTAAATCTTTTACATATACTGGTTTATCATTCATATCATAAGCAATCATAATATTACCTAGATTCTTTTTTAAATCATGAATATCATTAGATAAACAGAATACACTCATAACTTCACTAGCAGCAGTTATATTAAATCCTTTTCTAAGTTCTCTATCATTAACATCTAAACATCTTTTAAATAAAATTCTATCTTTATTAATATTTAATTCATTACCTTGATAAATATGATTATAGATAGCAGCACTAATTAAATTATTAGCAGTTGTGATAGCATGCATATCTCCGGTAAAATGAAGATTTATATCATCCATAGGTACTACTTGAGCAAATCCTCCTCCAGTAGCGCCTCCTTTATATCCAAATACAGGTCCTAAAGAAGGTTCTCTAAGTACTCCTATAGCTTTCTTTTTCATATATCTAAGTCCATCTAATAAACCAATACTTACAGTTGTTTTTCCTTCTCCTAATGGCGTTGGATTAATAGCAGTTACTAAGATTAGTTTTCCAGTATGACCAGTCATAATATCATTGAACTTAATCTTAGCTTTATAATCACCATATCTTTCAACTAATTCAGAATCAATTCCTAAATCAGTTGCGATATCTATTATTTTCTTTTTCTTAATTGATCTAGCTATATCTATATCATTCATACTACCACCATTATAATTATACAAAAAATACACTTATTTTCCAATTTATTTAAGAAATCTTTTTATATTTTATTATATTTTGATATAATTAATATGATAGAGGGTGAAAAGATGGCTAGTAATGAGGCGTTGGTACTTAGTGCCGCTAATTTGGAAATCATTGAAAAAAATCTAGGCAGTCTTGCTAATAACGTTGGTACAGTTAATGCTAACGTAGAACACGTTGACTCTAAAGTTAATAAAGTTACTAACAGTGTTAAAACAATAGAAGACGAAATTAAAAACTTTATGGTAGAAATCCGAGGAACTACCATTGTTTCTAATGCCAAACAATCTATTACTATGGATCAAGATGAAATAAATAAACAATATGGTCACTACGACAGTGTTAGAAGAAAAGTAAATGGAATTTTCCAAGCAGCTGATATAAATTCAGTTAGAAAATCAACTATTGAAAATATAAGTGAACAAGTAATAATAGATACACCTAACTATTGGCTTGCTCCTGCACTAGTAGCAATTTGTGCTTGGTTTAATAACAACAAAGATTTAGCTAATCGTGCTTTAAAAGAAGCAATGACTAGAGATGATGAAAAAACAAGTTTATTGTTCTGTCTTATTCATTTAAGAGCAGGAAGACGAGATACATCTCTTCGTTGGTTAAGAAGATATCTAGATATGCAAGATCCTACTAAAATGGAAAATAAGATCATTACTATTCTAGATGCAATTACTAATGGAACATTTGATATAGAAGCTAGAACTATGTGTCTAGATAAAATAAATAAATGGATGACTGAACTAGAATCTCAACCAGGATATAGGGATACTCAAGTAGATAGATGGACTACTTTCTTAAATAGTTTTGTTAAGAATGAAGAAGAATCTTTCTTCTATATCAAGAACTATACTAATCAACATGATCAAGTTATAAAAATATTAGATGTTACTAAATCAGAAAAGAATATTCTTGATGAATTAAGAAATATTATTAAAGAAGATAATGGTCCTAAAATATCTAGAGAAGCTGAAATAGATAAAATAATTAATATGTTAGTATTTAACTATGAAAATGATGAATTAGAACTACGTAAAGATATAGCTAAAAACAAACTTATTGTTGAGGAAAATGGAAATGTTACTAAAGCATTGGAAAGATTTAAAGAAACAGAATTTGCTTATCTTAAATCTATTGATTTCTATTCTCAATTAAGTAATGTTGTTCTAGAAAATAAATTTATTAAACCTACAGTTAATACTAGAAAGATGGCTATGGCCTTATCCAAGAACTTTATCTTAGAAGCTTATAATAAAAATATTAATAATAATGTTCAAAATGAAAATTTAAATATAGAAATTCATATAGGTACATGGAACAACAATACAATAGATGGATCTAATGAAAAAGAATTAGTAGCTGATCTATATAAACATATAGATACTGAAACAGAAACTGAAATCTATGGAAAGAGATTATTTGATACTAAGATGATGCTTATTACTATAATTGCTGTTATTCTAGCAGTAATAATAAGTATATCAATGAAACCAATAGTTGGATTAGTTGTTATCGCAGGTGCTATTATTTGTGATGCTTATATGTTCTTTGTTAATTATTCTGAAAGAGATAGTAAGATTAAGAAAAGAGAAGCTAGAAAAACTAATGAAAGAGCTATTCTACTTAATACTATTGCTGAAATTGTAGATTTTAAATTCTTATATAGAGATGGTAAAAAATATCAAAATGAAATAATAGGATTTATTAATTCATTAGATTATAGAAATTATGTAAAACTAGAAAATAATTCTAGAAATATAATGGTAGGTGATAGAAATGGATAATAACTTAGATTTTTTAGAACCTAAAACTAATCTATTTAAAGAAGTAGATCAAGAAAGAAGAGAAAAAGAAAAAGTAATTGATCCTAATTCAGAAGAATTTATAAATGGACTTCCTGATTGGGATTTAGTACCTCCATATGAAGGTGTAAGGAGGGTAAGTAGACAATGACATATTATGAATGGATCAGTTATATAGAAAATTTAAAACATAATGTTGTTACTGATGAAATAATTAATCAAATTAATGGTGCTAATATTACTTATACTGGTGATATAAGAGTTAGATTCTTAAATCATATCGTAGATGTAATTAATTATAGATTAAATGAATCATTAGATAATTTCTATATAAAACTAAATACTATATCTCAAGATAGAGATAACTTATTATTAGAAATAAATTATTTAAAAAATGAAATGGTTATTGCTAAGAAATTAGCTTCTATTAAACATTTCGATGATAATACTAGAAAAGCATTACTAGATAATATATATAAACTAGGTGCTGATATGAATGAACAAATAAAAGAAGGATTTGCTAATGTTAATGATCAGGGAATACTTATGATTATTAATAATTTAGATTTAAATAGTTAGGAGGATATTATGAATTATAATGAAACTAAAGAAACAATAATGAATTATATAGTTGCTAGAATTCCTTTTATAGGAATAAATACTATTGAAAAAGGTAGAACTTTATCTTTACTAAGAGAAATAAGTAAAGAAACAAATACCAATATGAAAGTTCATAGTATGTCTAATGGTTTTACTAACTTAGTAAGTGGAGAAGTATATAATAATGATAAGTTATTAATGGGTGCATTAGATTTTATAGCTAAAGAGCTTCAAACTAGTGAAAATCAAATCTATGTACTTAGTGATGTATCTGATTTAGATACTGAAAATATTACTTCAAGATATCTTGCTGATTTAGCAAATCTTGCTGAAGAAAAGTCTTCTGTTATTATTGTAATTACTGCTAATCCTATATGGGTTCAATTACAAAGACAAGGTATGATGGTAGACTTTGAACTTCCTGATGAAGAAGAAATATTTAATTTAGTAGTAGAAAGTATTAGACCATATCAAAATCAAATAACTATTGAATGGGATAAAAACGATGTTATGGAAGTAGCAAACATTCTATTAGGATTAAGTTCAGTAGAAATTAAAAATGTAATAGCTACTCTAATAGCTGGTGGATCATTATTAAAAGATGATTTAGTACAATTAAAATTTGCTAAAGATAGTATGTTCTCAGATATTAATGGACTAGAGAAGATTACAGTAGAAGAAGACTTAGCCTTTGGAGGACTTAAAAATCTTAAAGAATGGTTAGATGAAAAAGCAAAATTACTTAATCCAGAAAAAAGAGAACAAATGAAACAAAGAGGTATTAAACCTCCAAGAGGAATACTTTTAATGGGAGTTCCTGGATGTGGAAAGAGTTTATCATCTAAAGCAATTGCTCAACGTTGGCAAAGGCCATTATATAGATTAGACTTTGCTACTATTCAAGGTAGATATGTAGGACAAAGTGAACAACAATTAAAAGAAGCATTTGATACTGCAGAACATGTATCTCCATGTATCCTATGGATCGATGAGATTGAAAAAGGATTAGCTGGAGATAATGATTCTTCTGGAGTTACTCAAAGATTAATTGGACAATTCTTATTCTGGTTACAAGAATGTAAAAAAGATGTATTTGTAGTAGCTACTGCCAATAACGTTGATAAACTACCACCAGAATTACTAAGAAAAGGAAGATTTGATGAATTATTCTTTATCGATTTACCAACAAGTAACGAAAGAAAAGAAATAATAAATCTATACTTAAATAAGTACTTTGAAAAAACAGAGAATACTGAAATAATTAATCAATTACTTCCACTAACAGAAAACTATAGTGGTTCTGATATTGAAGCAGTACTAAGAGATTTAGCTTATAACTGTATTGCTGAAAATATTGAAATAACTCAACAAATGGTAATAGATGCTTTTAAGAACTCTGTTTCAATGTATAATACTAATAAAGAAAAAGTTGAAAAGATTAGAAACTGGGCTAAAGATAGAACAATTAATGCTTCAGCTGAAGAAAGTAAACCAGTTGAAACTGCACCAGTACAACAACCAGTACAACCTACTTATACACCACCAGTAACACCTAATCCAGTACCTCCAACAGGAAGTACAACACCAACTACATTTTAGTTAATAAAAAAGATGCCAAACGGCATCTTTTTAAATGTACTTTTTATTTCTAATTCTAATAAATAGATAAGCAACAAATACAAATAGAACAACTAAGCAATAATTAAATTCTCTTCCGGTAGCTGGATTATCAGGAACTAAATCAGCTTCTGTTACTTCTATTTCATAAACATATACTGTAGCCCCTATTTGATAAGTTATAGTTGTTTTACCTACCTTTAAAGGTATTATTTTACCATCTACTATTTTTACTATTTCAGGATCTTCTATTTGGTATGATATTTCAGGATGTTCTTCTAATTGTTCTAGCAAATAATCCTCTTGTTCAGAAATACTTACACTTTCATTAATAATATCTGAAGCAAGTATATATGGAGAATCTAGAGATCCATCTCCATCAACAACATATATATCTTCTTTTAAATATATTTCTGGTTTTACATTACTTCCATTTAATCCATCCGCAAAGCATCTATTCTTAGAACATAAATTGGTCCTATTATAGTCATCATAAGATATTAATCCAGAAGTTAAATAAAATGTTTCATTTTTTTGTGATGGATAAACTATATAAGAATTAATTGAATAATTATCATATTGGGTACTATATTGATCTCCATCATATCCTGAATATAAAATATCAGTTTCAGATACTAAACCAATGTAATTAGTATAAGAATAAGAACTGTTTTTATCTAATTCATATAAATCATTTAATGATATAGTTTTATCCCATGTAGAAGGTAAACTATATATAGTCCATTTAGCTTTATCAACATAATCTAACAAATACTCATTAAATGTTACAACACCTTGATCTTTAATATAATTAGGTAGATCTATATCAGTATACATATATGTTTTACCATTAATATATGTATTATTTAAATAATTCTCTAAATTATTCATATATGGAGTAGCGTCTCCAGTTGTAAATCCAGGATAGAAGGAATTAATACTTTCATAACGTACTAATTTTACTTTTTTACTTGAAGTACCATCACCGTTGTCAACATTATTAAATACTCCTACTATTCTCCATAATTCATGTACATAACCACTCTTTTTCTCACATGTTATATAGTTATCTAACCAAAGATAATTCTTTAGACTATTACATGTTTCCATACTAGAATACATATCTTGTGAAGCACTATTTACAAATGAATTAAAAGGTAATTCAAAATATATATAATAATAATCACTATTATCTTTTTTCCTACATTCACCTGATATGTTAGGATAATTGTGTGCATATTGCTCCGTATAATAATTTAGCGTTTGTACACATTCATCTTCAGAATAATCTGGAGATTCATAAGAACTATTTAGTCTATTTAGAAAAGCTAACATATCTCCTTTTATCATAGGAACATAATACTCTTTATTATAACTACCTAGATAAACATAGTTATTAGGATCTGACCCAGTATATCTTAAATTATTATCGCTAGTATTATCTCTTTTTAAAGATGAATCATTTAAGTTCTCTATATATGTAGATACTTTTAAATCTTCTTTTCCTTCAGCAAGAACTATACTAGGAAATAATACTATCAGAATTATAAATAACAATATATGTTTTTTCATATTCCTCACCTATTTTAATTATAGTATAAAAAAAAGACTATTTCTAGTCTTCTCTTGCTTTTCTAATTATAATAATAAGTCCAATTATAACAATAATTGCAGATACACCGATAATTAAATCTGTTGTCTTCTTATCTTTTTCTTTTTCATCATGAACCCAATTGTTTTCTTTTATTACTTTATCAACAATATTAGCTCTTTCAGTAGTATCTTTTTCATATTCTTCTGTTATAGCTTGAATAATTAATGCAGGATCTTCACTTGGAGCAAATCCAGAGAATGTTTCTTCTCCAATTATCATAAATGGAACTCCACTTACTTGTATACCTAAATATTCTCCAGTTAAGCTTAATAGTTCAGCATTCTTTTCATCTTCCCAAACTTCATACTTAACTAAATCAAATTTATCTCCATATTCATCTTCAATAGTACTAAACCACTCTAGTAATTCTTGGCAATGTGGACAAGTAGATCCATGAAATAAATAAACATTAACAGGTGCTTTGGTTTGAGCAAATGCAGTAGTTGGTACAACTAACATCAAAGCAACGAATAATATGCAAAATAATTTTTTCATGATAAACCTCCTAAGGCATATTATAACACAATTCAAAAATAAAGTATATTTTTTTATTTCATCAAAAAAAGAGAGAAATCTCTCTTTATTTTAAGATATATAAATAGTCTTTTTACCTATAACTATAATAACTATAAAAATAGCAGCACCTACTACAAGTCTAAAATATGGATTATTATAAATTGGTTCTTTCTCTTCTTCTTTTTTACTTGTTTGTTGGATTTGTTCATCTTCTTTACTATAATCATCTGTTATAGGATCATCTGAATCATCTTGAGTTAGTATTCCATCTCCTGGTGAATCATGAGTCCATCCTGTTTGAGTAATTACTTCATCAACTATATTTACTCTTAAACCAGGATCTTTTTCATATTCTTGTTTGATAACTTTAATAATTATTTCAGGATCTTCTTCAGGAGAGAATCCAGTAAAGTAACCATTTCCTACTAACATAAATGGTACTCCACTAATATCTAAATCAGTATAAGAAGCAACATATGATAATAAAATAGAATTGCTTTCATCATACCAAACTTCATATTTAATTAATTCATACATATCTCCATAATCTGATTCTATAGAACTAAACCATTCTAATAATTCATGACAATGTGGACATGTTTCACCATAGAATAAATAGATTTTTACAGGATCCTTTTTTTGAGCATAAGCACTAGTTGGTAATAATAATACCAATCCAAAAATTAAAACTAATAATACTTTTTTCATATATTCTCCTTATTAGAAAGATATCTCTTTCTTATTACTTTTTTTATTCATAATAAATAGTACAATACCTACTACTATTACAATTATAACAAATAATACAAATAATATCATTCTTGTACTTGTTTCTTTAGCTAAAGCATTCTTATTTTCTACTTTTTTAGTCTTACTTACTTGAATACTAATACCTTTATCTAGATTATCCCATTTAACTGTATTATTATCTATTTTAGTACCATTACTTGTTATTATTTTCATATCTGATTTAAAGGTTACTTTAATATCATTACCTGTACATAGATTATCTCCATCAGTAATAATACTTATGTATTTATCTTCATCCAAAGTATATACTTTTTGGAAACAAGAATATAGTAATTTTAAACTATCTAAACTATTAGAATTAGATTTGAATACTTCTTTTCCATTTTCTTGAGTATGAGTAAATGAATCATCATAATTCTTTTGAGCATCAACTGCATCATTAAATTCATTTTCATCTTCAATAGATACTGAATCTACAGCTAGTTCTTCTTTAAAATAACCATCTTCATAAGTAATAATATATTCTGCTTTGCATCCAGTAAGTAATAATAATCCAATTACTAATAATAATATCTTTTTCATAATCTCACCTACTGACTAATCATCCAATCTATTAATTCTTTTTCTTTATAAATATTAACTACTGTACCATGTCCATCATTAGGAGAAGGTAAAGCAAAGAATTGGGCATTTCCACCAGCATTATTTATTTGTTTAATGAAACTTTCATTACAACTTCTATAATGTCCTTCACGCGCACCAATATAGGAACGTATTGGGATATTAGTATAAGAATTAACTCCATGTCCAGGACATCCTGAAACAGGTACTAAAGCAGAGAAATATCCAGGATGACGAGCTACCATATTCCAAGCACCATTTCCTCCTAAAGAGTGTCCAGTAATTATTATTTTCTTTCTATCTATTTGGTACTCAGTTACTTTTTGTTCAATTAAATCCATTACTTTTTTATCTACTGAACCCCAATCACTACTAGTATTAGGAGCTAAGAAAACAGCATTGTAATCTTTATATAATCCTTCCTTCATATTCTTAGGAAAAGATACAGTTACCATAGCATTTAAACTACCTCTTTCTCCACTACCATGAAGGAATATTATTAAAGCCATATTAGTTGTTGGTTTATCTGGTACATATTCCCAATACTTTAATCCATCACTAGTTTGTCCTTGTTTCATTCCAGGCGCTACTGAAAGAGGAGTTCCTGAACCAGCACTACTTTCTTTTCTTTTTCTCTCTTCTTCAGCTTTTTTCTCATTTTCTTGTCTTGCTTTTTCACGAGCATCAGCTACTCTTTGTCTTTCTTCTTCAGCAGCTTGTTTTTCTTCATCTCTTTTTAATTGTTCCGTTTTTTCTTGAGCTTCTTCAGCTAATTTATAAGTTTCTATATCTTCTTTATTAGCATTATTCCAACATTCTCCATCTTGGACTTTAGTACCACTTATAAAGGATATAACTAAACTAGCTAATAAAGGTAAAAAGAATATTGCTACTACCGCTACTACTTTACTAGTAATACTTTTTATATGATTATTAATAGTTTCTGTTTTACCTACTACTATTTTAAATAATTCTAAACTTAAAGATATAATTAATATTAAAGGCACTACTAAACTAACTATTTCTATTACTGATTTAATAAATAAAATAGTTCCTAAAAACGATGACTGTTCACATACATTCAATATCATTTATTATCACCAACTTTATTATAACAAAAAAAAGAAAGATTTCTCTTTCTTATTTAATACATTTGTCTAATTTTGTAATAATTGCTTCTTTATCCATATTTTTACCTATGAATACTAGTTTAACCATTCTATCTCCATAGACAGGATCCCAATCTTGTTCTAGTTTTGGTTCCATAGCTCTTAATCTATCAGATTCTTCTTTAGGCAAAGTAGCGAACCATTCTCCAGCTTGCATTAATGTTTTACTTGTTCCAGCTTGTTCAAACATATAACTCATATCTTCTTCATCATCAAAATAAAGAACTCCTTTACAACGAATTATAGTTTCATCAAAGTCATTATTTGCAAACTTTTTAAACTTATTACGATCAAATGCTTTTCTTTCATAATATACAAAAGTACTGATACCATATTCTAAGGCTTCACCCTCTGGTTCTTCTTCCTCTTCTTTTTCAAGTTCTTCAACCCATCCAGCAGAAGAAACTGCTTTTTCAAAGTCAAATAGTTCTACACCTAAGATTTCTTTTAAATCTACTTTAGCATAATCTGTTTCAATAACTTTTGCATGTGGTTGTAACTTTTTAATTACTGCTTTTACTTCATTTAATTCATCTTCAGTAACGTCAGATACTTTATTTAGAACGATAATATCACAAAATTCTAATTGTTGAATTATTAAGTTCTCAATATCATCTTCTTCAATATCTTCTTTTAATAATTTATCTCCATGAGAGAATTCTTTAACTAATCTTAAAGCATCAGTTACAGTAATAATAGAATCTAATCTTACTATATCTTTATATCCATTTTCATTCATCATTTGATTAATTGTCATTATACTTTGAGCAATAGGTATTGGTTCACATATACCACTAGCTTCAATAAGTAAATAATCAAATTTGTGAGTATCATATAATTGTGCAATTTGTTCAATTAAATTCGTTTTTAAAGTACAACAAATACATCCATTAGAAAGTGCTACTAAGTTATCATCTTTTTCTTTAACTACTCCACCTTTTTCTATTAGATCTGCATCTATATTTACTTCACCAATGTCATTAACTATTACTGCAATTTTATATCCTTCTTGATTTTTTAAAATATGATTTATTAATGTAGTTTTTCCACTACCTAAGTAACCAGTTAATAGTGTTATTGGTAATACTTTATTATTCATATAATCACCCTTTCAAATGAAATTATATCATACTTTAACTTTAATAAAATAATAAAATATGTTATTATTAGACTATGAGAAGGAGGAAATATGAATAACAATTTTATATCTAAAGTATATAAATGGCTAGCAATTGGTCTATTAATTACTTTTGGATGTGGATTTTTCTTATCTGTAAATACAGATCTATTTATGAGTATTATTGAGGCATATGGAGTATTTGTAGCTATAGAAATAGTATTAGGTTTAGTAATGATATTTGCACTACATAAATTAAGTGAAACAGTAGTCAAAACTATGTACTTAATCTATACTGCTATAACAGGAATAACTTTTGGATCAATATTCATTGTATATGAAGTTAGTTCAATTATGTGGGTATTCTTAGCAACAGCAGTTATCTTTGGAGTATTAGGATTCATTGGTAAAAATACAAAGAAGAATCTAAATGGATTTGGTACATTCTTATTTGTAGCACTACTAGCATCATTAATACTATTAATAATTAATGCGTTTGTAGGAAGTGCCGTTCTTGATTTAGGACTAGCAATTGCAATACTATTAATATTCTGTGGATACTTAGTTATAGATATGTGGCGTATCTCTAAAATGAATCCAGATACAGAAGAAAAATATGCTGTTTACTGGGCATTCCAATTATACTTAGATATCATTAATATCATAATTAAATTATTACAATTATTTGGAAAAAGAAATTAATAAAAAAACATCTCATTACGAGATGTTTTTTAATTGTTTACTCTATGTCTTACTTTAGGAGAATCAACATCTAATACTTTGAATGTAAATCCATTTTCAGTACCATATTTAAGTATTTCTTCCATAGCATCTACTGTAGATTTATGAATATCATGCATAAGTATTACAGCATTACTATGAGTTCTCATTCCATTAATAACATTCTTAACTGTTTTTTCTTTAGTAGGATTTCCATCAGCATCTCCACTAGATACATTCCAGTCAAAATAATAATATCCTTCAGAAGTCATTAACTTAGTAAGTTCTGTCATAATACCTTTTTTATACTTTTTAGATACTGTATTTGATGCTCCTCCTGGAAATCTAAATATCTTAGCTCTTGAACCAGTTTGTTGTTCAATTATATTATTCATCTTATTAAAGTCGTCTTTATATGCATCTACACTAGTATAAATAGTTTTATAATTATGCGTATATGAGTGTACTCCAACAGCGTGCCCTCTTCTTGCTTCTTCTCCTATTAAATAATTATATTTACTATTATTAACTACAAAGAATGTAGCTTTAACATTATATTTATCTAATAAATTTAATAATCTTTCAGTATGAGCACCAGGACCATCATCAAATGTTAAGTAAACTATTTTATTACTTGTAATCTTATTTGATGGTACATCTGATTTTTTTACTACTTTAACAATTCTAGTAGCTTTTAATTCTTGATCACTATAAGTAGCACTATATTCTACTTTATACTCTCCTATTTTACTGGCATTAACCGTACTATCAGTTTTTACTTCTAGTTCTTTTTTATTACCACAAACATCAGCTACATAAGCACCTTGATCTGCATAATTAGAATTAACCGCAACATATACAGTAGGTGTACCATTCATCTTAATAGAAGGAGTTGGTTCTTCTTCTTTAACTATTGGTATTTGTTTAATTGTTTTATTTCCTTTACTATCAGAAACAGATAATAGATAACTATCTTCTTGTTTTTCAATTGTTACTTGTTCAGTAACATCTCCATCCCCATTATCTATAGCTGTAAATGTTAATTTATCTTTTTCTTTTCCTGTACAGAACTCTGTCTCTATTTTCTCAAAGTTAGTTGTTATTACAGGTCCCTCTTCATCTACTACTCTTACTGTTCTATCTATTTTATATACTTTATGTTTATAAGTTATATTATATGTTTCTTTATATGTACCTAAAACTTCAGTATTGATATTACTATCTATCTCTACTTTATAAGAATCTTTATTAATTTCTTTACCATTTACTTTAAGAGAAATACCTTTATCTTCATATTCATGTTTTAATTCAGTTTTTATAACTTTATCTCCCACTAAAGCAATACTAGGTTTAGAAAGAATTACATAGGATATAATTCCAACTAATAAAACTAATAATCCTATAGATCCTATTAAAATGCCTTTTTTCATTTTCTCACCTTCTTATTATTTTTAGGTACTGGATCATATCCACTTCCACCGAATGGATTACATCTACATATTCTCTTTATTCCCATCCATAACCCTCTTATAGAACCATATTCTTCTATAGCATTTATTGTATATTCTGAACAAGTTGGAGTATATCTACATAAACTATGTGTATGTAGAGGCATCTTTTGATATAGTCTAATTGATTTTATAAGAAAATTACTCATGTTAACTCCTATTTATTTAAATCATTTGCAACACTTTGTACTTCATTTACTCCATCAATCATATTTTCTAGATCTTCTCTAATTCTACTCATTATATAAAATGATCCAAATGATTTATAATACTCATAATTATTTACTAATTTTTCTAAGGAATCTTCTATTCCTAATACATAATCTTCAACATTATTCATTAGTATCACCTTTTTCTTTATCAAAATCACTTAATATTCTATTAAACAATTCTTCTATATCTGTAAGATTTTCATCTATTGATTCATTAGCTTTAGATACAGCTTCAGCAAGTTTAACTTTATTATCTTCACTTACTTCTGTACCTTCTAATAACTTATCACAATTAATAGCGTCTTTAACTTCAGATACTGCATTTTGTATATCTAAAAGAAGTTTTTCAAAACCTTCTTTTGACATTCCGTATGAAAACAATTCTTCTATTTTAATATCTTCTTTTTCTTCCATAGCCTAATCCCTTTCTCTATTATTAATTATACCTTTTAAGAGGTTTATATTCAATATTATTCATGTTCTAAAATGGACTTTGCACACTTTATTCCATCTATTGCTGCACTCATAATTCCACCGGCATATCCAGGACCTTCTCCACACGGATATAATCCTTTAATATTAGATTCAAATAAATCATCACGAACTATTCTAACAGGAGAACTACTACGAGTTTCTACTCCAGTTAAAATAGCATCTGGATTTGCAAAACCTTTTATCTTTTTGTCAAAGTAAGTAATTGCTTCTTTCATTGTATTACTTACAAATCCTGGAAGTATTTTATTCAAATTAGTAAGTTCTACTCCAGGAAGGTATGTTGGTTTAATTGAACCAATATAAGTACTCTTTTGATTATTTAAGAAATCCTCTACTCTTTGAATAGGTGCATTATAATTAGATCCTCCAAGAACAAAGGCTTTTTCTTCAAGATCTTTTTGAAAATCTAGTCCACTAAGAGGATTACTATCTTTAAAATCTTCAGGAACTACATTAACTAAAAGTGCACTATTAGCATTTTCTAAATCTCTATTAAATGTACTCATACCATTAGTAACTATTTCTCCTTCTCCACTAGATGAAGCAATAACTACTCCCCCAGGACACATACAGAAAGTATAAGCACTTCTATTCTTTCCATGATATACAAGTTTATATTCAGCAGGAGGTAATTTTAATTTAGGATGTTCTCCATATTGACTAATATTTATATCTTTTTGTAGATGTTCTATTCTAACCCCTACAGAGAATGGTTTTTGTGTCATAGATACGCCTAATTCATTTAACTTTTTAAAAGTATTTCTAGCACTATGACCAATTGCAAGGATAACAGTATCTGAATAATACTTTTCTTTGCCTACTACTCCTACTACTTTATTTCCTTCTACTAAAAAGTCAGTAATCTCTTCATTAAAATGATATTCTCCACCAAGAGACTCAATATACTCTCTTATATTTTTTACTATTTTAACTAAATTATCAGTTCCAATATGAGGTTTACTAAGATAAAGAATTTCTTTTGGTGCTCCAAACTTATGAAATAATTCTAGTACTTCTCTACAATAATTACTATTTATTCCAGTAGTTAATTTTCCGTCAGAAAATGTACCTGCTCCGCCTTCACCAAATTGAACATTAGAATGAATATCTAACTTTCTATTATTTTTAAAATTATCTACTTTATTTATTCTTTCTTCTACTTTATCTCCTTGTTCAAAAATAATAGGTTTAACTCCATTATTAATTAGAGTTAAAGCACAAAAAAGACCAGCTGGACCACTACCAATAATAATAGGTCTATCCGCGCTTTTTCTTTTTACAACTATACTTTCTTTTTTATCTTCTTCTATATGAATACAATTAGGTACATCATATTCAGATTCATATACTAAATCAAAAGTATAATTATAATAAATATCATTTTTGTCCCTTGCATCAATAGACTTTTTTCTTATATAGAATTCTTTTATATTTTCTTTAAAAAGTTTTTCTTTTTTACATAAGAAATCTATTAATTTTTCATCTGATAAATTTTGTCTTACTTTAATATTATTAAATCTTATCATAACTACCTCAATAACTAGTTATAAAATACCATAAATATTTGTAATATGCTATACTTTAGGTAGGTGATATTATGAAATATATTTTTCTTATTAATACCTTTTCTTTAAAAGATAAAACAAATTATATGATTGATAAAATAGAAGAAGCATCAAATAAATTTGGATTTAAATATATAATTGAAACTAATAATGAGAAGAGATCTACTGAAGATATATTAGATAGTTATAAAAACAAGAAAGAAACTATTATTGTAATAGGTGGAGATGGAGTAATAAATAGAGCTTTAAATAAATTAATTAATACTAAAAATACACTAGGTTTTATTCCATTTGGTACAGGTAATGATTTTAATAGATACGCTAAAGAAGAATTTAAAGATGGTATTAATCAATGTGATGTTATTAAGATAAACAATAAATATTTCATTAATATAGCTTGTTTTGGTATAGATGCAGAGATTGCTAATAACTCAGATATAATTCATAGTAAATTTATTCCAAAGAGTCAAAGATATAATGCTAGCATAGTTGCTAATTTTATAAAGTTTAAAGCAAAAAAATTCACAGTTTCTGTGAATAAAGAAAAATATGAGAATAATTTTTCCACAATAGTTGTTGGTAATGCTAGATATTATGGTGGTGGTTATAAAATATCCCCAGAAGGTATCGTAAATGATGGAAAAATGGAACTATATTTAGTAGATAAACTTAGTAGATTAAATGTTGCTTTGCTTCTAGGTAAAATAAAAAAGGGAAAACATACAAATAATAAGCATTTAAAACTAATTAAAACTAATAAATTAAAAATAGCGTGTGAAAAAGAAATAACTGCTAATATAGATGGAGAAGAATTAATAGGTAAAACATTTAATTTAGAACTTATACCTAAAGCAATTAATATATATTATGATAAAAGACTAATTAAATTTTTGACAAAATAAAAAAGACTTAGTCTTTTTTATTTGTTTTCCTCTAGATATTCGTCTAATTTTGCTTTCCAATTTCCATCGCTATCTTCAGCATAAAATCCCTGTTTCATAGCAACACAATCAAATAAAGTGTTCATTCCTTCTTTAGATTTCCTATAGTTGGAAATATTTCTTGTAGAAATACCAATTGAAGATCCAGCTGCATATGAATCTATGTCAGCTCCCAAGTAGATAAATTCCCATTCTTTGTGTTTCTTGATTAATTTTTTAATCATTTCATTATTAAATTCTTTTGATGCATTTTCATAACCATCAGTAGTTATTACAAATAATACTTTATCTGTTTTAACTTTTTCCATCTTTTTAATAGTATCTCCTAAAGCATCATATAAAGCAGTACATCCACCTACACAATAATCTTCTTCAGTCATTTTCTTTACCTTTTTAATATCTACTCTATCATGTAATGTATGATGTGTACTATCAAAAATCACTGTTGTAATTTTAGTAATATACGCATCTTCTTTCTTGGTTTTACTTAAATAGGAATTAAAACCTCCAATAGTATCTAATTCTGATCCACTCATTGATCCACTCTTATCTAGAATAAAAACTACATCCATTGTTTTTTTCATATTATCTCTCCTTTTCTGGTATAATAATAGTATATTTAGAAACGACTATGGTCGCCTTAAGGGGGACAATTATGAAAGATAAATTGCAAGAATATATTAATAGTTATTTAAGAGTAGATTTTGGTCTTAGAAAATGTAAAATGGCAAGTATTAATTTCGATGCTTGTGCATTTGAAGAATCAATAGATACCTATATAGATGAAAATAAGAACGATAATAAATTTCAAAAACTGTTATTTAAATATATAGATGAAAGAAATCTAAAAGATAGTGATGTTTATAATAAAGTTAATATGGATAGAAGACTATTTAGTAAGATTAGAAATCAAGAAGATTATCATCCATCTAAAGAAACAATAATTCTTCTTGGTATAGCACTAGAATTAAATGAAAAAGAAATAGAAGAATTACTTGATAGTGCTTCATATTCATTACCATATAATAATACTTATGATTTAATAATTAGATTTTGTTTTAAAGAAAAGATATATAATATCAATACTATAAATGAATTCTTATATGATTATAATTTGAAAACATTACAATAAAAAAGAGCTAAGAAATTAGCTCTATTTTTTTACTAAAACTTTATCAGAAACAGATACTTCTTTATATACTCTTTCAGCAGCATCAATAGGCATATTTATACATCCATGACTACCACTAGTTATATAAATATTTCCACCAAAAACAGCTCTCCAAGAAGCATCATGTAATCCTTCTCCACCATTATATGGCATCCAGTATTTAACTGGACATGAATAATCATCACCTTTTAATACTGCATCAGTTTGTTTACTATCTATATCGAAAACACCTATATCAGATGGTGTACTATCTTCTTTACCAGTTACAACATCAGTACTAAATAATTCTTCCATTCCTCTATATAAAGTAAGAGTTTGAGTACTAATATCTACTACTACATAAGTACCAGTTAAAGTACCAGTTTGTGCTTTTTTAACATAACCAACACCAGCATCACTTTCTACTAAGTAGAAATCATCTGTTTCACCAAATACTTTTGCTAGTTCATATTCTGGAATAGAATAAAGTTCTTCTCCAAATGGAGTACTACTAATAGTAGAATCTTGAGTCATATAAACCATTTTATATGGTTCTCCTACTACCATGAATGTATCATTTACAAATTCTCCTGATACATAGGCATCTTCTCCATTATAAACAACTCTATACCAACCATTATCTAGTTTTTCCGCTTTTGCTAATCTGGTACCTTTTCTTACAACTGTAATTCTATTATCTCCAACTGAAGGACTTGTTCTAACATTTATATCAGTAGTAGCTTGTACTGCTGGAACTATGCTAGGCATATCTTTTAATTGTTCTTCTAATAAGTCAAGATCTACTACTTTTACGTATTCTCCACAAATATATCCTGTATTACCATTATATGATGCATGATACCAACCATTTGTTTCTCTACCTAATAAACTAACAGCAGTTCCACCATCTAAAGTAACGATAATATCATAATCAGTAGAATATCCTGTTCTAAAGTTTACTCCTGTTGTTGTAATTCCTAGTAAATTAGAACCAGAATAATCCTCTCTTTGAGGTTCTTCTGAAGGAACTGCAATAGGCATATCTCCATATTCTATTTTAGGAGTTTCTGTAGGTACATTTATTACAATAGCAGGAGTTTCTTTAACAACACTTGATTTACAACCAGAAAGTGATAAGGCTATACAAGCTGCTGTAACAATAGCTACTCCTTCTTTAAGTTTAATCATCATCTAGGTTTCCCCCTTTTTGCACGATGTATTCTATCATAAATAATCAAATATATTAATTAATAACTATTATTAGTTTGATTTTTTGTTATATAATAACATTTTAGTAAAATAAAAAGACTCTTTCGAGTCCTTTTTATTATTTTGCATAGCAATAATACATATTATAAGTACTCAAAAACATTACAACACCTTGTCTTTTACCATTTTCTTCAGTCAAACCAAATTCCATTTCTGATTCAAAGTCTCGTCCAATAGATTTTCCTTCAGAAATAAAGTCTTTAGCATCTCCTTTAAATGAAACCATATAATAAGTATATCCTTCTACTTTTCCATCTTTATCTTCTTCGTGTTCATAAGTATAGTTTCCTTTAGCATGATTATTATCTAAATCACCATAAGGTCCATATAAGAAAGTACCATCTTTATATAAATAAATAGACACTAAGTATTCAGATGAAGCTCCTTCTAACGAAGTACAATCATATTCTCCTGCGATAGGATTATATTCTTCTTTTGTCTTTGGAAATAATAATACTGCGACTACTACAACAAGTACTACTATTATTGCAACTAATACTGGTATTAATATTTTTTTATTCTTCATATACCCTCCTAATATAATTATATCATTAAATACTTATTTAAAGACAATAGATTTAACCATCTTAGTAGTAGGCTTCCTATTATTAAGATATTTTTTAATTTTATTATCTAAATTATTTAAATTATTAATATTACTAAGAATCGTATCTATATCTTTATTACTAATCCTAATATCATGATCTAAATACTTTCTATAAACAATCGGACTAACTCCCATTACTTTTTTAAACATTTCAGAATAATACTCTAATGAATAAAATCCATTATTAAAAGCTATAGATATAATATAGTTATCATACTTATAAAATGAAAGACTATTAAAAATTCTCATACTATTGACATATTCAAATATAGTTAAATCTAGTTCTTTTTTAAATCTTTTCATTATATAAGTTTTATTAAAATAAAATATATTAGATAGTTCATCAATAGTAATCTCTTTATTAATGTTTTTATTTAGATAAGTAAGTATATTACAGACTAATTCATTAGAAAACATCTAATCACCAAATTTATTATAACGCAAAAAGCCATTATTGTTTAAATATAATTTAAAAAGCCATTGTATACTTAAGTCATGAAAGGGGGATATGTATGGCATATTCAAGATGGGCTAGTAAAGAAGAAATAATTAATAAAACTACCCAAATTAGTTATGATTCTAACATAAAAAAATCAGGAATTGAGATTATGTATGATGATAATTATCTATATATAGATGATAGAGAAGCACATAATCTTATTGTAGGAGCTACTGGTTCTGGTAAAACACAAGCTACTATGTTACCTCAAATGAGACTTGCTATTAAAGCAGGAGAATCATTTGTAGTAAATGACATCAAAGGAGAAATATATAAAATCCTAAGTGGAGAATTAAAAAAACAAGGATACAAAACATATGTAATTAATCTAGTTGATACCAGCAAAGGAAATAACTACAATCCTTTATACTTACCTTATAAATTATATAAGAGTGGAGAAAAAGATAGAGCATTAGAAATGATTGAAAATGTAGGTTATTATTTATTAGCATCAGAAACAAGTAAAAATGAGGATCCATTCTGGATTAATTCTGCTATTAATCTATTTACTGGATTAACACTATATTTGTTTGAGAATGCAAAAGAAGAAGAAATAAATATTAACAGTTTATCATTACTTGCAAACGAAGGGGAAAAGCTAGGAAAATATATTAGAACACTAGATAAAAGTTCATTAATATACATTTATCTATCTGGTATATTAGAAGCACCAAATGAAACTAAGGGATCAATTATAGCCGTATTTAAACAAAGAATTAAACTTTTCACTACAAAAGAAGGATTGTCTAGAATACTATGTAACAATAATATAGACATAGAAAATATTCAAAAAGAAAAAACAGCTTTATTTATAATAAATGAAAATAAAACTATTACAAAAGATCTAGTATCATTAATAATAGATCAATGTTACTATATGGAAAATATTAATCCAGATACTTCTAGAAGATTAAACTTCTATATAGATGATTTTGAAAATATTAGTTCTATTAGAAACTTTGTAAATATTTTAAATATATCTAGAGGAAACAATGTTAGATTTAATATTTACTTAAAGAGTTTCTTAGAATTAGATAATCTATATGGCAAAGATACTGCCGAATTAATAAAAATGACATTTGGAAATATTATATATTTACTTGCAAATGACATTGAAACACTACAACAAATATCAAAACTTTGTGGTAGATTGGATGAAAATACTAGATTAATCTCTGAAGAAGAATTAAAAACTATGGGATATTTTGAAGCGATTATTATTGCTCCAAGAATGTATCCAATCAAAACCAAACTATTACCAGACTACCAAATTGATTGGCAATTTGAAAAAGAACCGGTTGAACAACCAAACCTTGAATACACTAATGTTGAATTATACACAATTAAAGAGGATTAATCCTCTTTTTTTGTTATAATAATATTGGTGATAACATGGATGATATAAAAGAATTACAAAGAATAATAGACCAATCCGATAATATAGTATTTTTTGGAGGAGCAGGAGTATCTACCGAAAGTGGTCTTAAAGACTTTAGAGGTAAAAATGGTTTATATAAAGAAATAGATACTAATTATCCTCCTGAATACTTACTAAGTATTAAATGTTTACTAAAAGAACCAGAATTATTCTTTAAATATTATCGAAAGAACTTAGATTCTTCTAACATAGAACCAAATATCACACATAAATATTTAAAGAATTTGGAAGATGAAGGAAAACTAAAAGCAATTGTAACTCAAAATATAGATGGACTCCATCAAAAAGCTGGATCTAAAAATGTATTAGAAATACATGGTACTACATATAGAAATTATTGTATTAATTGTAGAATGGAATATCCTAATGATTATATCTTTAAGAGTAAAGATATACCTAGATGTATATGTGGAGGTATAATTCGTCCTGATGTAGTTTTATATGGTGAAATGTTACCAGAAGCATATAGTCTAGCAGTATCATATATTATGAAAGCAGAAGTATTAATAGTTGCTGGTACTTCTTTAACAGTTGAACCTGCAGCTAGCCTTATTAAATACTTTAATGGAAAACATTTAATAATTATAAATAATACTCCTACTCTATATGATAGCTATGCTGAATTAGTAATTAATAAACCTCTTGGAGAAATATTTTCTAAGTTAAAATAAAAAACTAACTAAAAAGTTAGTTTTTCATTTCTAATTTTTTTACCAAAGCTGTAGCTCTTACTCTACCACTTGCTGTTACTTTTTCTTCACGTGAATAATAACCAATACCTTGTCTTCTTGAGTAATCACCAACCATTGGTCTATCATGATATTCTAACAAGAACCATTTATCTCTTTCTCTATCATAAATAAAGTCAAATCCACATATTATTCCAAGTTCAGATTCAAATTGCTTATGAACATCTTTAGCAGATTGTACTAATTCGTGGAATTGATATGTATCTATACCATGTGATAATAATAATTCTTTTTCAAATCTTGAATAAGAATTATCAAATAATAGAACATTCTTACCACCAGAGCATGTATTAGAAACAATTGATTTAGTACTCAACTTAAATGTATCTCCTAATAAAAAACCTAATAACGAAGTCCTATCATCTAATGGTTCTGTTTCATTATATTTTAATGCTCCATATAATAAATCTCCAGATGATGAAGTTAATAGCCTTACTGTAGTATTATATTGTGATGGAGTTGGAATATATTCTTGAATTCTAAAATTACGTTTTAAATACCCATCATAATCTTTTAGTCCTCCAAAAAAATTAAGTTTTGCAATTCTACTAATAAATTCTTTATTTAATAATAAAGAACAAGCATTAATTAAGTTATCATAATCTTCTTCAGTAGCAATTAAAAATTTTTCTCTACCACAGTTTTGGTTTTCATTTTTAAACACGAATGGCAATCTATATCTATGATTAACTAAAGCATCAAAATCAAAAAAATAAGTATTGGGTATAGCAAATCCTCTATCGTCCAATTTACCATCTATTTCGCTATGAACTAAAGTTAAATACTCTTCTTCTGTAGTACATTTATAATCTTGCCTTCTACCAGTTACATATATTGTTGATGCATCGGCATATCTAATATCTCTAACTATTCTATAACCATGACGAACTAAACTAACATATAACTTTAGGTCAGTTTCTTCCATTCTTAGATAAATCGCATGTTCATTACCATCTTCTGGATTTATAAAATCTGGTAATTCATCATAAGAAATAATTCTCTCCATAGCCTCAACCCCTCTTTTTTACGCTGCATATTATATCAAAAATACTTAAAAAAGTCAATTTTAGCAAAAAATGGTATAATAATTTTAGGAGTGATTATTATGATTTATCTTAAAAAATTGGGACTTCCAAGTGAAGAAAACGAAGATGAAATGATTAATTCTAAAGTAAATATGCATAATAATTTTTATCCATTGAGAATCTTCCCAGAAAAACAATTAAAAAATATTTCTTTTGAGCCTATAACTATTTTTTATGGTGGTAATGGTTCTGGTAAAACAACAATTTTAAATATAATAAGTGATACTATTAATGCTTCTAAAAAAAATATCGACAATAGAAGTGAGTTCTTTAAACGATATGTTGGTATATGTAAACAACAATACGAAATAGTAAATCAAAATGAATGTAAAAGTATTAAATACATATCAAGTGATGATGTATTTGATTATTTATTAGATTTAAGAGCAATAAACTCTAGTGTTAATAGAAGAAAAGAAGATTTAGTAAATGAGTACTTTGAATATAAAAATTCACCATCAGGTACATATAATTCAGGAATAGATCAATATGAAGATTTAAAAAATAAAGTTGATTCAAATAGAATGACTGTATCTAAATATGTTAGAACTAGACTAAGTAACAATAATATTATTCAAGAATCTAATGGTGAAACAGCATTAGATTTTTGGCAAAAAGAAATTGAAGATAATTCTATTTATATTATTGATGAACCAGAAAATAGTTTATCAGCTGAAAATCAATTAAAATTAAAACAATTTATTGAAGAATCAGCAAGATTTTACAACTGCCAATTTATAATCGCAACCCATTCTCCATTTTTATTAGCTTTAGAAGGAGCAAAAATATATGATCTTGATAGTATTCCAGCAAAAGCGAAAAAATGGACGGAACTAGATAATGTTAGAGTGTATTATCAATTTTTTGCGGATAATAGAGACAAATTCGAATAGAAAACACTAACAAATGTTAGTGTTTTTAATTATTATTTCAACTCATAAACTTATTTAAATAATCAAGATAATAATTAAAATCCTCTCTATCATATTTATAAGTTCTACACATTCTAATTATAAATGTGATATACATAATAGCCTTTTTATACTCTAAGTCTACATTAAAATATTTTAATAAATCATTGAAACTTACATCTTTAAAGATATGATAATCAGAATAAATCGCAAAGAAAAAATCATATAAAGGATCTCCTACAAGTCCCATCGGATCTATAAAGAATAGTTCATTATTATTGATAACAAAGTTATGTGTTCCAAAGTCACCATGTAATAAATACTTATCTATTTTATTGTTTGAAACGATATTTAATGCTTTATTAATACTATCCATATCAAATTTGTTTTCATCTAACAATTCTATTGAGTAATCAATTTCATCTTTTAAAAAATCAGTCCAAGTCTTATGATCTTCAAATAAATATCCAAAGCCATCATAGTCTATTTTTTTATAATTAGATGTTGTTTCATATAATATATTGATAATTCTATTTACTTCAATACTATTATCATATTTATTTCCTTGTATAAAAGAAAGACACGCATAACTTAAATCATAGTTTATATAATATAGTTTTTGAAATCTTTTACCATTATATTTAGAAAAGAATTCATTATATACATCTAATTCTTGTTTATTAGTTTTCTTAATTAAATACTCATTATTAATACTAAAAACTATAGCTTCAGTAGCGCCTTCAGAAAAAACTTTAATATCATCTTCTGATATTTTAATATTTAACTTTTCTTCAATATCATCTAATAATTCTTTCATAATGTTCACCTAAAATCATTATATTAGATACTATAATTTAATACAATAATACGTGTGATATAATAACCATGTGTAATATAATAAAAATGTAAAAAAATGAGTGCAATTACATAAAAATATAAAACGCACTTAAAAGTTGGTAGAATAAAAAAGATATTAATTATAAACTTAAAGCATGAAAGGAGAGAAAATCTAATGAAATTTGGAGATAATCTAAAAAAAATAAGAAAAATGAGAAAAATATCTCAGGAGGAATTAGCAGATAAGTTAGGAGTATCTAGACAATCTGTATCTAAATGGGAAACAGGAGAAAATTACCCTAGCATGACTAATATTATGTGTTTATGCACTATATTTAAATGTAATATCAATGAGTTAGTACATGAAGATATGGATGATATAAATTCATTAGATGAAGAAATTAAAATGAGTGTTGTTAAGTTTAAAAGTGAAAAACAAAAGAAAGTTAGAGTATTATCAACTATTATTGCTGATATTGCTAAAGTAGGATGGATTATTTCAATTGTATTAGTATGTTTCGTCGCAATTGGAACAATTTTATTACCAATTGCCTTAAAAGATATTGAAATTAAAGATAATAAAATAGTATCTGATGGTAAAATTGTTGAAATTATTGAAGAAAAAGATAAACTAGTTTTAAAACATAAAAATGAAGTACTTGCCGATGTAAGAGATCAAAAATCAATTTCTTTAATCAAAGAAGTAATAAATGGTAATTTAAATAACAAAGGATTACTAATTGGATGCTGCGAAGTTGCATTAATAACTATGATAGTATGTTTAATATTAGCTGTATTTATGTTTAAGAAATTAGAAAAGTTATTCAATAACATAAAAAAAGGCGATACTCCATTTACTTTAGAAAATGTTGAATATATTAAAAAAATAGCTTATATCATGATAGCTTTAATCATTCTTCCAAATATAGGTGGAACAATATTTGAAATTATTTTGAAACAAGATTTAGACATTTCTTTTGAACCATTTAGCATTTTAGAAGTCTTAATCATATTTGTTATCTCATATATATTTGAATATGGATATGAAATACAATTAGATTCTAAAGGAAAAATGTATGGAGATATAAAATAATTATAAATAAAAAAACACTAACAAATGTTAGTGTTTTATTTATTAATATAATTTAAATATGATTTTATTAAATCAGCATCCATAAGATTATTTGGTACATCTTTTGGAGTAAAAAATCTTAATCTTTTAGTTTCAGAATCTCCTTTTAGATTAGAATCATCTTCTAAAGATACATCGACTAAATATAATGAAGTATTATTATATACTATATCTCCATTAGGATAACTATTCTTTCTACTTTCTCCTGATAATGTATCAATAAGTATTATTTCATTTGGATCTATTCTTAATCCAGTTTCTTCATATGCTTCTCTAACCGCAGTAAATCTTAGATCTTCTCCTAAATCTTGGCATCCTCCAGGAAGGCCCCATTTATCTCTATCAGTTCTTTCTTGTAGAAGAATCTCTCCTTTTTCATTTCTTATTATTATAGCTGCACCTGTTTGAATAAATGGTATATGACTAATTCTATCATCAAGAGCCATTCTAAATAAAACAGGATAGCCACCATAATTAGCGCTTAAATTTAGTAGTTCTTCTTCACTTAAACTTTGTACTAATTCTACAAATTCTTCATGAGTATATTCTCTCATCTTTTTATAACTCATACTATGCCTCCATACATTTTTATTATAGCATAAAAAATAAATACTATTTGTTTGTAATAAAAGTATAAATACTATATACTTATAATAGAGGTGAGATAATGAAAAAGAAAAAGACTGCTTTAATAATAGTAATTGTTTGTTTACTTGTTATTATAGGTGCAGTTTTATATTTTGTTTTATTTAGAAACAGAACAGTTAAAGTTAAATCTATAGAAGTACCAAATGAAAAGGTAATTCTAGAGTATGGAGAAAAGCATAAAGTACAATATACAATTAAACCAGAAAATGCTACTAACAAAGAAGTTAAAATAACATCTGAAAATGGATTATTAACTAACAAAAAGAATGCTGAAGAATTTGTTACAGTTAATAATACCGTTCATGGTGATGATAAAATATGTATTACAAGTGTAGAAGATGAAAGCATTAAAACTTGTTATGAAATACACGTTAATCCACAACCTTTTTCAGAAAGAATGCAAGAATTAGGATTTACTAAAAATGGTTATAAATATACTAATGTACATACTGATTTTACTCAAGAGTTAGATGTTAGCCAAAGATATTTAAAAGTTACAAGTAAAAGTGGTAACGTATCTTTAGAATATATTTATTATTATAGGGCAGGATATGGTGAATCAACACAAAAATCCGGAGGATTTACTGTGGAATGGTTATATAGAGATGATACAAATCGAGCAACTTGTGCTGCATCATCTTATTATTCAACATTCTGTAATTATACAAGCGAATCTAATCTAATAAATACGTTCCAAACTATAAAAGAAAGTGTAGAAGTGCTTATAAGCGATTATACAGATGCTGAATTATTAACATAATATGAAACACTAACTATTGTTAGTGTTTTTAATTGTTTTAGATAGACCTTTATCTTCTGTAGTTGGTGGTTTATTTTCTATAAACAATCCATATCTTATATCAAGTAAATGATACGAATGATTTTTTAAAATAGTACTTTCTTCTTTAGTTAAATCAGGATTATCAAAACTACTTTCTTTAATCATTTCAGATATTTCATCTTTAGAATATCCTTTATCAAGTAAATCATCTATTTCTCCTACCAAGCCAACAGAATACCCCATAAGTTTATCATTACCACAAAAAATAAAATCGTCATAAGAACCATACATTCCACCAAGCAATAAAGGAATAGATAATAATTTAGGTATATCATCTTTACTCATAGTATCACCTATAATAATTATAATATAAAAAAGAGAGATTACTCATCTTTTGAGTAAATCTCTCCTTTTGTTTCAGTTTGTAATTTAGTACCATATTCAAATACATAAACTGCAACAAATATTAATAGTATTTTTGC
The DNA here is from genome assembly GCA_946402315.1 of uncultured Clostridium sp. Classification (GTDB taxonomy): domain Bacteria; phylum Bacillota_I; class Bacilli_A; order RF39; family UBA660; genus RUG11788. Next base: position 59,502 of record CAMIWC010000005.1, read on the forward strand.
TATATCATTTAAACTTACAGAGAAGCTTGTATCAAATACAGAAGAAGCAATAATACTTGAAGTTACAGATATAATAATTGAATATATAGATAATTTAGCAATACCTTTTAATAAATCAGTATTATCATTTGTAAATGGAGTTGTTTTATCATGAATATTTTTAAAGAATAAATATACCTTCTTTAATATCTTTATCTCAATAAATAATAATACTATAGTAAGAGCTAATTCGATTTCAACAAACACAGTCATTAGTTTTAAATCGTGTTTATCTAAATAACGTAATACTTCATCAATAGCTTCTACTTCACTCTTTTCATTTATTTCTTGTTTATCTGTTTCTTTACCTTTTTCATATATTTCAAAGCTATCAGGTGTACGATTCAAATAGAATTCAGTACCAAATATATTAAAATATCTTTTTTCATCTTCTTTAGTAACCTTTATATTAGCCATTAATAAAGGTATACAAACCATTCCAATAAATACTCCAACCATTCCAATTATTACAAATACTTTCCATATTTTAGCAACTATATAAAATATTTTACTAATAGTTTTTAAATGGCTTTGATCTTTTGCTTCAATTGAATAATCTATTTCTTTTTCTTTCTTAGTTTCTTCTTTTTTCATAATATCCTCCTATGTATTTATTGTATCACAAGATTAATAATTTATGATATGATACATATAGAAAGAAGATGAAGAAATGGAATTAATTGATAGCCAAAATAATAATATAGATGTTAGTCATAACGATTATGTACCAATAGCAATATTAGACACTTTCCAAATGGGAAATTTTGTTCGTGAATCATTATTAGATGAACTTCCGCCAGATTATAAATATAGAAACTTAGTTAATTGTACAAATAACGAAAATGGGCCAATATATAAAAGCGAACCCGGTATAGATTTATCTATTGCATCGCTTGCAGCACTTAATTACGGTATTTCCGGTAACGGTGGAACAGAAACAACACTTTGGACTTTACACTACGGTAGATTTACTTTTTTTGATGAAAGCGGATATTTTGTAGAGTATGAAAAAGAGCGTCCATTATATGAACGCAAATTTGATAACACACAAACAGGAATAATTCGAATTGATTATAGATCGCCTTTAGGGAATTTTGTAATTAATCAAAATCAAATTAATAGTAAATTATTCGAAATATATTTTTCAAAAGACATGTCTAAAGCATTATATGATAGATTAGCTAAGGGATTAGGAAAAGCATTAGAATTTAAAGAAAATGTTGTAGATAATATTTTTATTGGAGAAGGCAAAGTCAATTTGATAGATGGCGGAGACGAAGAAAAGCATAAAGGTATATAATAGTAAATATTAATACTTTATATTATTAATAAAAAGGAAGCAAATTGCTTCCTTTTAATGTATTAGGATTTGTAAAAAAATGTTGACATAAGAAAGTCTTAACAAAAAATAAACAATTGTAATGTTATATGAATGCAAAAACTATATAGTTATTAAAATGATTTAGGAAAAACCTAAAGCTTTTAATTTCACATAGCAGGATTTTATAGGAAATTCAATTTTTTTTACACATTTAAATTGTATTATTGCTAAAATGATTATAAAAAAATTAAAAAACACTAACAATTAAAGTTAGTGTTTTTTTATTCAAAATGGCACAATAATCATAGGTGTTTAAAACTTTTTATTTAATTAATTTTTCAAAAGCATTTGCATTTAATATTGTATTAGAAATAAATTTACCTTTATAAAAGTTAGCCCAGTTATTAAATACACATGGTGCATTCTTAGCTTTATCTAATGAATCTATTTTAATAAAGTTTAATTTAATTCCTTTATCTTTAGCATAATCAGATAACTCTTGAATTTCATATTCTACATATGGACATTCGTTAGAATAATAAATAGTAAAATCTTGACTATCTATTTCCATCTTTCTAGCGTTATCATTAAACTTAGGTGTCTCTTTATCATCAAATTGTAATACCATTAATTCATAATCATTAATTGTATCTACTACTTTAAATCCATAATGTTCGAAGAATTTCTTATCTCCAATAAATGGCTTCTTCTTTTGTGTAACTATTGTACAAACACCACTCATTTTTTTATTCTTTGCATCTTGGATAGCATATTCTAATAATTCTTTTCCAATGCCTTTACCTTTAAAACTTCCAGCAACCCATAAACAATAAATATACATATAATTTTTACCATTAATAGGAACCCATGATGTTTCAATTGGTTCATATTCAATAAAGATTTTCCCTCTAGCATTTAGTTTTCTAAATACATGTCCATCTTTTAATTTACTTTTAATCCATTCTTTCTTTTTATCTACACCATATTGATGTTTAGGATCTCCTATAGCACAACATATATGCTCTTCTTCAATATTCTTTTCATCTAAATTAATGTACTCATTCATAACTTACACCTCTATTAATATTATAGCATAAAAAAAAGTAGCCAAAGCTACTTCATAAACAAAATGGCACGGTAATCATAGGGGTTTCAAACTTGTTATACTTTATTAAAATAGTATGACAACAGTATGATATAATTGATAAGGAGGCTTTCTTATGAATAAAAAAGATTTTATTGAAATTAATAAAAACGGATGGAATACATTAATAACAAATAATAAACCATTTTCTAATACTATATTACCAGAATATGGCCCATTTCTTAAAAGAAATGAAAACGAAATGAATATTATGAATAATATTAATGGTGCTAAAGTATTAGATTTAGGCTGTGGTGAAGGTGAATCACTAGAATATTTATTCAATAAAGGTGCTAAAGAAATATGGGGATTAGATATTTCTAAGGAACAAATAAATAAGGCTCAAATTAGGTTTCCCCAATTCAAAGATAATTTTTTAATCTCACCAATGGAAGAAGAAGTTAATATACCAAATAATTACTTTGATTATATTATTTCTATTTTTAGTATAGGATATACCTCTGATTTAAATAGTACTTTTAAAAATTCATATAAATATTTAGCAAATGATGGTAAGTTTATAATTAGTTGGACTCATCCATTTTATTATTGTTTAGATATAGTAGATGATAAGGTAGTCATAAATAGATCTTATTTCAATGAAGAATCTGAAATTATAACAAAAGGTCCTGATAAAGTTAATCTTGCTCAAAATAATATGATGATATCAACAGTTATAAATACAGCAAGTGATAATGGATTTTATTTAGATAAATTATATGAAGAAGAAACAATATTAAAAGATGATGTAAATGGATATAAAAGTACATTTTGGAGAAAAGAAAAGACAGTTAATTGTCCAAGCACAATAATTTTTGTATTTAAAAAACACTAACATTAAAGTTAGTGTTTTAATTTACTAAATGGCACGGTAATCATAGGGGTTTCAAACTTATTATAATTGATTATAACAATATGACAACAGCATGATATAATTGATACGTGAGGTTGTGATATAAATGAGTATATATGAAAGACTGTTATCTTATCAAGATGAAAAATATAAAGACTTTCAAAGCAAACTTATCCCAAATATAGATAAAAAAACAATTATAGGTGTTAGAACACCACAAATGAGAAAAATTGTTAAAGAAGTATATGGTACAAAAGAATCAACTATATTTTTACAAACTTTGCCACATCAATATTATGAAGAAAATCTTATTCATTTCTTTTTAATTTCAAAGATTAAGGACTTTGATGAGTGCATAAAGGAAGTAGAAAGATTTTTGCCATACATTGATTGCTGGCCGGTTTGTGATCAAGCAACACCTTTGGTGTTTAAGAAAAATCATGATAAACTCCTTCCACTAATAAAAAAATGGATAAATTCCAATCACGTATATACCGCTAGATTTGGTATACGTATATTAATGAATGAATATTTAGATAAAGATTTTAAGAATGAATATTTAGAATTAGTTGCATCTAAAACTGGAGAGGATTATTATTTAAAAATGATGATTGCGTGGTATTTCGCAACAGCATTAGCTAAACAATATGATGCAACAATAAAATATATAAAAAATAGAAGTCTTGATCCATGGATACATAAGAAAGCAATACAAAAAGCAGTAGAAAGTTATAGAGTATCAGATGAACATAAAGAATATCTTAAAAAGTTTAGATAAACTAGTAAAAGTATAAACAAATAAAAAAGCACTAACAATTAAGTTAGTGTTTTAATATTCTAAATGGCAGGGGATGAGAGAATCGAACTCCCAACTAAAGTTTTGGAGACTCCTATTATACCATTTAACTAATCCCCTAAAAATTTGTACATAAATATTATAACATAAATTTATTTATGCACAAGTTTTTTTATTATTACTCCTCTTCTTCTAATTTTCTATAATCTACTTTACCAATCATAGTTTTAGGAAGAGATTCTCTAAATACATATTCCTTAGGTAACATATATTTAGCTAAATTCTTTTCACAATAATCTTTTATATCTTTCTTAACCTTTGCAGTTGGTTTAATACCTTCTTTAAGTACAATATATGCCTTAGGTACTTGTACTTTATATGGATGAGGTACACCTACTACACAAGAGTTTAAGATATATTCATGTTTATTTAAGACATCTTCTAAGTGAGATGGGAAGACATTATATCCAGATACAATAATAAGTCTTTTAATTCTTTGAACAAAGAATAAGATACCATCTTCATTCATATATCCCATATCTCCAGTATGTACCCATACTTTACCTTTTTTATCTCTTTCCAAAATATCGTTAGTTTCTTTTTCATTATTTAAGTATCCCATCATTACAGATGGACCACTTACTACTATTTCTCCTTTTTCACCAGGAGGGAGTTCTTCTTTAGTATTAACATCTATAATCTTAAGATCATTACTTGGAAGAGGTATTCCTACTCCACCCATTACTTTAGCAGTTTCTCCAGTACTAAATATTATTCCTCCACTAGCTTCAGTAAGTCCATATCCTTGAATAATTCCTTTAGGACTATGATGTTCTTCTAAAAACTTATTTACGGCGATATTTTTTTCTTCATTTAATGAGTCTCCTCCAGAAACTACATACTTAACATTAGATAAGTCTACTTTATCCATATGTTTATTAGATATCATTGCTTCAAAAAGAGTTGGTACTCCTGGTATAACTGTTGGTTTATATTTAGTTAATAATTTATCAAATCTAGATGCATCAAATTTAGGTACTAGTATTACTTCTAATCCTTGTGATAAAGGGAAATGCAAACACTCTACTAATCCAAAACAATGAAAGAATGGAAGTATAGATAAGAATGAATCACTTTTATTAATATCTGGAAGAGCAATCTTAGCTTGTTCAGGAACTACATTCAAATTACCATTAGATAGTAATATATGTTTTGGAGTACCACTTGTACCACCACTATGTAGTATCGCAGCAGGTTGATCTTTAGTAGTTTTTACAAGTACTTGTGTATTATACTTTTTACCCTTTTCCATAAACTTTTTCCATGTCATAAATTGTTCATTACTCTTAGGAGAATCTACTTTTCTATCTTCAAGTAAATAGTATCCCATACCTAATAGTAATGGCATAGAATCTTTTGCAGATACTATAACTACTTTATATACTTTAGTATCATCAATAATAGTCTTTATCTTTTTATAATTTATATTCATAGTAATAAGTATTACTGTATTAGTAGCATTTAATGATTCTTTTATCTCTTCTTCAGCAGATAATGGGTGAATCATATTAGCAATTGCACCTATCTTAGAAACTGCATAAAAACTAATTACTGATTCAGGAGTATTAGCCATACATATACTTACTACATCTCCTTCTCTTACACCTTGACTACGTAGAGATTTAGCACATATATCTATTTCTGTTAAAAGTTCTCTATAACTAGTTCTATTACCAAAATAATTTAGCGCAGCTTTATCTAAGTTTCCTTTATTATTTTCTAATATATATTCGTATAAAGACATATTAGGTACTTCTACACTTCTTTTATCTTTTGGATAGAATTTTTCCCATCTTTTTTCTTTAAACACTTTACTTTTTATATTATCAATAAATTTCATTTAATGAATCTCCTTTTTTAAACATTTGTTGAATAAGTTACATTTATATTATATAATTTACTTATATAGCATACAATAATCAATTTTTTAATTTTTGTTAGATATTAAACAAACAGATAAAAATATGTTTAATAAAAGGAGATTTTATGGATAGAAGAGTAAAATATACCCAAAAAGTTATTAAAGATACATTCCTTAGTTTATTAGAGAAAAAAGATATATCTAATATTACAGTTACTGAAATATGTGAAATAGCGGATATTAATCGCGCTACTTTTTATAGATATTATTTAGATGTATATGATCTGTTAAAAAAGATAGAAGATGAGTTCATGGATCAGATTAATAATAGTCAACCATTTAAAAATCTATCTGAATACTCTTTATATAGTTTTGCTCATGAAATACTAACTATCTTTTATAATAATAAAAAACTTGTTAGTATCTTATTTAATACTAACAATAATATGTATTTCTTAAACGATGTCTTAGAAGTAGCTTATGGAAAAGTCCTAGAAAACTGGAAATCTAATGATATAGATATAGATGATGAAGAAATAGAATACGCTATTGTATTTGTCTTTAATGGAGCTTTAGGAATGCTTAATTACTGGGTTAAAAATAATTTTGATATGAGTATAGATGAATTATCAAAATCTATTGAAAAACTAAGTATCTATGGAGTTAAAAAATATATATATGAAAAATAAAAGAGACATATGTCTCTTTTTATTTCAATAATTCACTTATCTTTATTTTTTTTTCTCCATCTTTTAAAGATATATCTATATCATCACAATCATCATCACAATCAAATACTTCATTATGTTCAATAATAGTATTAATTGATACATTTATAAATTTATATTCTCTATCTTTAACATGAATCATATTTAAATCATTTAATCCTACAATATAATCATTAATACTTAGATCATCAAATTGTTCTAAAAGAATCTTATCATTTGCATTTAAACTCTTACCATTAATATAATAATACTTATAATTATTATACTTATTTTTCCAATTAACAAAGATAGGAATAATATTATAAGATGTTGTTTTCATATTAGGATTAATAATCAATATTAAACTATTACTAGTACTATGCAATACATCATTTAATTCATTAATAGTTAGCTCTTTAACAGTAGTTAATTTATTCATTTGAGCATTACGATAATCACTATCATTTATTCTTTTAGGTAATTCTATGTTTTCTTCTATATCATCTTCGCTAATAGTATCTATTTCATTTTCAATCATATAATCTATTATTTCTTTATATTTGTAATAAGTAACTGTATCAGATTTAGTTCCTTGATCTACCATAATCATTAATTTATACTTACTTACACTTATTAATTTCATATTGTATTCATTACAGTTTAGAATAATCTTTTTATCCTTAGAATCATATGTATACTTGGTACATTTAGATAATTTTTCATCATTAGTTTTAATATTACCTACAGAGAATTCTAAAGTAGAATAATCATCATATTTATACCATCTTACATCTGTTACTTTTTTAGGTAAATCTACATATTTATTCTTTCTTACATCAATAACATATATTTTTATATAAGTAATAATACAACCAAATAATAATATATATAAAGCAATTCTTAAGGCTTTACTATCTCTCATAATACCACCCAAAATAATTATAGCATAAAAAAAATAATGACTAAATATTAGCCATTATTTTTAGTTAATGTTACTTCTGTTTTATATTCTTTTCCATCTCTAAGATAAGTAACTTCTATTTTATCTCCTACTTTATAACTATATAAAACGTATTTAAGATAAGCTTGATTAATTATCTTTTCTTTACCTATCTTAATAATAATATCTCCTTTTTGAAGGTTAGATTTTTCAGCACCACTATTTCTTTCTACACTTAGTACTACTACTCCATAATCTATATCTTCTGGAACACTTATACCATTATTTCTTAAATAAGATGTTTCTGTAGCATTAACAAGTCTAATACCTAAAAGGGGTCTTTCTATATCTTTTCCTTCTTCAAAAGTAGGAGCATATTCCATAGCATCTTCTATTTTTATAGAGAATCCCATACCTTCTATTTGACTATCTACAAGTTTAACAGAATTAATTCCTACTAATTCACCTTTACCATTAAATAAAGGTCCTCCACTATTTCCAGGATTAATAGCTGCATCTATTTGAATAGCTTTCATAACCCAGTCGTTTTTAGATTCTACAGATACTGTTACTTTTCTTTCTACACCAGAAACTATACCTCTAGTAATAGTATTAAAGTATTCTTCATCTACAGGGGTACCTACTGCAAAAACAGTATCTCCCATTCTTAATTCTTCACTAGAACCAATTTCTGCTTTTTTCATGTAATCTTGTTTTTCAACACGGATAACGGCTATATCTAACCATTTATCTCCACCCATTACTTTTCCAGTTAATTCTTCTTCATTAAAGAATTTAATTTTAATACTAGTAGATTCATCTACTACATGATAATTAGTCATTATATAACCATATTGATTATCTATTTTATAAATAACTCCACTACCACTACCATATAATCTTCCATTACGATAATTCTTTACCATTACTACTGTTTCATATACTTTATCTACAGCTTCTGCAAGACCAGTATTATCAGTAATAGTTACATCTCTTTTTTCTATTATTTCATTAATAGTTTTTTCTGTAGTTTTATTAAACATCTTATTACCAAAGAAATACATAGTTCCTGCTCCTAAAGCAAAAACTATAACCATAGAAAGAATTATAAATAATTTATTCTTCATAATTACATCTCCACTTCTATATTAGCAATATCTTTCCAATTAGATGGGAATCCCATTCTATCCAATACTTTATCTATTTCAATAGTTTTTAAATTATAATCTAAATTATCTATTACTCTACTTATTTCAATAACCATATTTTTAACTTCATCTGGAGTTAACATTTGTTTAAGAATAATTATTAAAGCAAATAAATCATTTTTACCATATATATATTCATCATCTACTTTATCTATATTTAAATATTTATGATATACAGTATCATCTATAGTTCTTTGAGTTCTATTTTCAAATAAAATATCCTCATGAGCACATAGATTACGGTAATTAGCTAATATTGGTAAATAGTTAGTTAGTTGTTCTTGATCAATACCATATATACTAGCAATACTTAATCTATCCTCTAGTTTAAGAATAGAATACATTTCACTAACGATACCGAAAGATAATACTTTAACAAGTACCCATAAAGGTATATAACCATAATTATTAATATAGTGACTTGTAGCGGAGTGTTGTCTACCATTTACTCTTATTTGTCTTTTCATTTTTTTAATTAAATCATTTATTTGTTTTTGTTTAGCAGGGCTATTATCAAAGTTCTTATTACGTAAATATTCACTTTCTTTATATCCATACTTTTTAGATAATTGATAAGAAATAATTGATTTAATATTATTTTCTATTATTAATAAATGTTTAAATATAATATTACGGAATTGTCTATCGAATAAAAAAAGACTATATAGTTCTTCAAATGAAGTTCCATCTATAAAAATCTTTTCATTTCTATTCTTTAGGAATAAATGACGATATCCATTTATAAAGAAATAATTTTCACGCAAAAGAACATTCTTTGCATACTCTTCGTCATTGAATGTTAAACCTTTATATTTAAATATTTCTATTTGTTCATTTAAGTTTACAAAGTGTTTGTCCCTCATTATTCCCACCTATTGTAATTATAGCATATTCTATTAGTTTATGAACGATATTTTTAGTTTGGTTAACACAAAAAAAGATCCCATAGGGATCTATAGATTATTCATCCAAGATAAATAATAAATTAAACAAAATGCTAAGATAAGAATTGATATAAATAAACCTAATTTACTATATCCTTTATATATCTTTGTATGTATTGGTTTAATTAAAGTAATTGTATTTATAGCTAAAAGTATTATTACTATTAAAGGTTCACCTATAGGTATAAAAAAGATTAGAGCTAGCATAGATATAATTAATAGTAATAATCTACCATTAGAAACATTATCAGTCATTATCTTGTTATAAGATTTATCTAACTTATTAGCTAAATTAGAATCTAATTTCTCTAATAAAACTAGATATTTTTTTCTAGTATTATCTATTTCATTTTTTTGATTTATAGGTAATGAATATCTTTTTCTAATCTTTTTACCATTTTTCATTACTTCATAGAATGGTTCTTTTAATAATTCATTACATAATAGAACTATATTGTTATAACAAATTCTAATATTTTCTTCATCTTTTAGATAAATAGAAACTAATTCGTAAGATAAACTACATGTAAGAAGTACTGAATATAATTCATCTATATCTGATTTAGAATCACTCTTCATATTATATAGATTACGAGCAAATATTTCACACATTTGAGCAGTATTCATTATTTCTATTAGAAGAACATTTCTTTTTTCTTCATCTTTTTCTGCTTTAATTGATTCTTCAAAACAATTTAAAAGCACTTTATCATTTCTTTCTATAGAATCTGAAATAATATACTTACATACACCTTTTCTTAAATTTACAAAAGGATTATTGGGATCTAATAATGAAGCATTAGAATATAATTCGTATGCTTCTTGAAATTGATTATTAGAATAATGCTTATCAGCAATTTTTAGAATACTATCTAATTTAGGTAAATTCTTTATTTCTACTTCTAATCTTTGAATAGCGTCATCTATAAGAATAGTTGTATGACAATATTCACATTTAGTTTTATTACTATTAGAATCAACCTCTATATTAGCTCCACAAGATGGACATTTAGCTGGAACTAATTTAATATTGCTTTTTTCACTTTTATTTTTAATTGGATAACCACAACTAGGACAAGCAGTTGCTTTATCACTTATTTTAGATCCACATTCTGGACATTTAATTAAAGCCATTTATTATCACCTATCTATATTATAACAAAAAAAGATCCAAAAGGACCTTTTTATTGAACAATTTCAATTCTTTCAATGTATCTTGCATTAATTAGTTTCTTATTATCTAATTCTACAAATATTGTATATTCTCCTTGGCTATAGATCTTAGTAATAACTCCCTTGAAAGCATTATAATTATCATCGTATATTTCTACTGTCTTATTTTCAAGGCCATTTAAATAATTAAACATATATCCTCCTATCTATAATAATTATCTTCATATCCTTCATACATTTCATATGCAAATGGAATTAATTCTTTAGATGTATTAGTTCTCATTAAAGATATCTTAATATATGGATCATCTAATCTAACACGATCCAGAGCATCTGCATCTTTTAGAATATTATACATTTTTCTACATCTTTCGATATCTTTAACTCCATTCTTTCTAGCAATAGATTCAAATAAGTCATCATCTAAACTATGACAATGAATTATTGTTTTTAATAATGTCATTTCTTCTTTAGTATATTTTTCAATTAAGAAATCTAATTTTAAAGAACTTCTCTTACCATGAGCATCATCTGTTAAGTCATTAGTTCTACCAATATCGTGGTATTTAGCTCCATCTAGAATTATTTTAAAATCATCTAAAGAAACATTTTCATTGATACATATTATTAGAGAAAATAATGCAACTCTAATATTATGATTTAAACCATGACAATGACTTTTATATAATAGTTCTGTTTTAGTATTATTAAGTGACTCTATAAAGTAATCATTATACTTAGATCTAGATATTATTTTTATTACATCTTCATAGTGAAGAATACTAATATTTAATTCAGTTAATTCTTTAATAGCAGACTTGTAAAAACTATAGTTATAACTATTAGTAGTTAAATCAATTATTGAATATTTTCCAGTTAAAAAGTTATTTATTAAGTTTGTTTCTTTATTATTCATGTTCTACCTCACATAAAGATTATAGCATAAAAAAACAGTCTATAAAGACTGTTTTAATCTACGTTTACGCCTTTGTTTAATAATTTCTTAGATATAAAGTAGAAACCTATAATAAATGCAGTATATAGTCCTAAAGCAGTAAATCCCATTACTTTTAATGTATTAATAGATGGAAATCCATTAGTAACTACTTCATCTAAAAGATTTGTACTGATAACATTTAATACTATTACAGTAAAACTAGCTAAGACTATATAACTAACTAATCCTATAAGAATTGATTTAATAATTTTAGAATCATTATATCTGTGTCCTACAACAATACCAAATATTCCACACATCATAGCATTAATCATTTCAAGTAGTATTATAAGTACTAATCCAATAATAAATACTACGGCAGCTACTCCATTATAGGCTTGAACTAAAGAATCATACATTAATCTTAATTCTTCAAAAGTAGCATCATTTAAATAAACAAAAGCTACACAGGCAACTATTACTAAAATTGAAATTACTACTGATATAATTGAAGAAATAATTTTAGCATTAAATAATTCATTCTTAGTTACAGGAAGAGTATGAGTTAAATAACTTTCATCTTTATATATATTTTGAATAAATCTAGCCCATATTCTCATAAAACATGTTATTAATACTGAAATACAACAAGATATAAATACACCAACTAGCACTTTATCTACTATAACTAGAAACATTGTTTGATGAACATTTTCTACTATCTTAATTGAAATAGATACAATAATAAGAATTACATAATAGATCCACATTACTTTATTAAGCATCCATTTTAAATCATATTTTAATAATTTACCTAACATTTGAACATCCTCCTAAAGATTTCATCTATAGATGATTTTTCTTTTTTTCTAAGTTCATCTGCAGAAGATGATAATACTATTTTACCTTTATCTATAAATATAACTTCATCAAGTATTCTTTCAATATCAGTTATTAAATGAGTAGATATAATAATACTAGAACCATCTTTAAAGTTAGTTAAAATAGTATCTAAAATATAATCACGTGTAGCTGGATCTACTCCACTTAATGGTTCGTCTAACACATATAAATCAGCTTCTCTAGACATAATAAGAATTAATTGTAACTTTTCTTGCATACCTTTAGACATTTTAACTATTCTTTGATCTCTATCTAGATTTAATTTTTCTAATAATTCATATGCTTTTTCTTCATTAAAATCTTCGTAAAATTCTTTAAAGAACTTAATTACTTCATTTACCTTCATACTTTTATCAAGATATGTTCTTTCAGGAAGAAAAGCAATATGTTCTTTAGAATATACTCCGATCTTTTTACCTTTAAATAATATTTCTCCAGAATCTGGAGTAAGTAGATCATTTATTAACTTAATCAAAGTAGATTTACCAGCACCATTTTTACCAAGAAGACCTATTATTTTACCTTTAGATACTTTTAAATTAACATCATCTAATATTTTTTTATTATCAAAAGATTTATCCAAATGTTTAATTTCTAATAAATTCATACTAATCATCTATCCTTTCTAAATACTTAATAGATTCAGCCTTACCTAAACCAATTTTTTTCATACCATTAAAGTAACTTTTAGCAAGTGTAATAGCATATTCATCTTTCAACTTATCAATTAATTTTTGATCTTTAGTAACATATTTACCATTAGTTCTTTCAGTATAAATTAGTTTCATATCCTCGAGTTCTGCTAAAGCTTTTTGCATTGTATTAGGATTTACTTTAAATGTAGTAGCGAAATCTCTAACAGATGGTAACTTATCACCACATTTAAAGACTCCAGATATTAAATAAATTTTCATATATTCCAATAACTGTATATAGATTGGAATATTGTTATCAAATGTGAATTCCATAATCCCTCCACTGTATTACTTGATTAATACAATAATATTGTAATTCTACTTTTCATTTTTGTCAATAAAAAAAACAGATTATTAAATCTGTTAATTATAAGATAAAATGTATTATTAATCCAGATAATGCGCATACTATTGTAATTATAACATACAAAAAACAGTCGTTAGACTGTTTTATTATTCTATTACATGTGTAATATTATTCTCTGTTACATTCTTTTCAAACGGTCCAATATGTCCAAAGAAACATATTATAAAAGCTACTACATCAATGACTAGGAATATAATAAATCCAATTAGTAATCCTTTTAAAATATTTTTAATAGATCTTTTATATTTTTCAGTAAGTTTTACCTTCTTTAATATTACATTTTCTAAATCATTATCAATAAGTTCATCAACACTTACATTTAATGCTTTTGATAATAATTTTAATTGTTCTGGATTTGGACTTGTTTCATCTAATTCCCAGTTTGATATTGTTTGTCTTGTAACATTTACTTTTTCTCCTAATTGTTCTTGTGAAAGACCACTTTTCTTTCTATATTCTAATATATTTTGACCTAATGCCATAATATCTCTCCTTTCACGAATAATTATAAGAAAATATTAGTTAACAAATCTAGCGAAGTTCTTTGGAACTTTGTCAAAGATATTTAACATTTACTTATGTACAGGTATATCTTTTATGCAATGATATATATCCCACCAAGATTCTACTCTATGAATATTATCTATTTTAATTAAATTATCTTTATGTCTAATATCCTTTGCCTGTATAAGCATATATAATTTTCCTATATTATTATATATTATTTAAATCTATAAACTTACCATCATCACAATGTTTATAAAACTCTAGTACTGATATATAGTATTTTGGTTTATTATATTCATGAATTACAAGATTATTATCAACATATTCACCATTTAATTCAGTTTTAATAAATTTATTTCTTACGTCAAATAATAAATCTTTTAAACTAGAATATTCATGAATACCTCTATATTTTTCCCAAGAATGTTCAAACCAATAATACATATTATTTTTAACAAATGTTAAAAATGTATGAGATGGACATTTATCATTATCATAATGAACGATAAAGAAAGTTTTAACTGAACTGTTATTATTAAAGTAATATCTTTCTAATTCAACTTGATCCCAACATACTCCAACCTGATTTTTAATTATTTCTTTTGGTGATTGAAGTATATATTCATCTGAAAATGTTTCAAAATCATTAATATGTTTAATCCCCTTTTTATCCATCCAACCATAATTAATATTATTCATCAATTTCATTATTTCTTTTTCATTCATAACTATATCTCCAATTGAATTATAACACAAAAAAAGACCAAATATTGGCCTTTCTTGATTATCTCTTTGAGAATTGTGGAGCACGACGCGCTTTCTTCAATCCTGGTTTCTTACGTTCTTTAATTCTTGAATCTCTAGTGATAAATCCAGCTGGTTTTAAGATTTTTCTAAAGCTGTTTTCACTACCTTCATTTGGTTTATCATACTCAAGTAATGCTCTTGTAATTCCTAAACGAATAGCACCAGTTTGTCCAGAGAATCCTCCACCTTTAACTGATACTTCTACATCAAAGATTTCTCTAGTATTAGTTAAATCTAATGGTTGAACTAAATCCATTACTAATGTTTCGTAAGGTAGATATTCATGAACATCCTTTCCATTAACTGTTATTTTTCCTTTACCAGGAACTAATTTTACTTTAGCAATACTAGTTTTTCTTTTACCAGTACCATAGTATACAGTATTATTCTTTGCCATATAACCTTACCTCCTATTTAATTTCCACTACTTCTGGTTTTTGTGCCATATGTGGATGTTCACTACCAGCATAAACAAATAGTTTCTTTCCCATTTGTCTACCTAATCTATTATGAGGAAGCATTCCTTTAACAGCTCTTTCAACCATTTCTACTGGATATTTTTCTTGCATTTCTTTAGCAGTTCTTACTCTTAATCCTCCTGGATACATAGAGTGATTATAATATTTTTTATCTTCCATTTTATTACCAGTTAATACTGCTTTTTCAGCATTAATAATGATAATATAGTCACCACAGTCAATGTGTGGAGTATAAGTTGCTTTGTGTTTTCCACGAAGCATATGTGCAGCTTTAGCAGCAACACGTCCTAAAACTTGACCTTCGGCATCAATAACATACCATTTACGATCTACAGTTTCCTTTTTTTGCATATAACTATTCATAATTTTCTCCTTAATACATTTTATGACTTTCCGGATAAAGTCAAAATATGTGGGGATTTAATGTACCGATATAAATTTTACAAAAAAAACCGCTAAAAGTCAAGGATTTTAGCGATTTTACTAGTATTTTACTTCTTCTAAATAAAGACCTTCTGATTTTATAGTTAGAACATTGTTTTTATCCAGTTCTCTATTTAGAATTTTATCTATATCAATAGGTTCTAATTTACCTTTTCCAACTTTTAAAAGAGTTCCAACCATATTACGTACTTGATACTTCATAAATCCATTTCCAATAAAGATAAACTTAATAATACTATCTTCTACTTCTATATGAGCATCATATATTTCTCTAATATAACTATCTTTTTCGGCTTCATTAGAAACAAATGGTTCATAATCATGCTTACCTATAAAGTACTTAATACCTTCTTTCATCTTTTCAATATCAAGTTCTCTGTTGTATTGGTAAACATAATTTCTTTCTATTGGATTATATTCACCAGTATTTAAATAATAGACATATCTTTTTTCTTTAGCCATATATCTTGGATGAAAATCATCTGATACTTGTTCTGCACTTATAACATGAATATCTTCTGGAAGTAGACTATTTAATGCACATTTTAATTTATATTCAGT
>CAMIWC010000006.1 GCA_946402315.1 uncultured Clostridium sp.
AATTACAATTTTATCTTTAATTATTTGTATTTTAGTTTCTATTTTTAATATTAGTAAAGTATTAGCAGAAGAACCTAAATTTATTTTAAGTGATGCTAGTATTGTAGATAAAGCAGATGGAGTAGATAGTACTATTACATCTTTTAATAAAGATAGTTTAAATACTAATACTACTTTTCATAAATTAAATGATTATGTAGAAATAAAATTAACTATTAAGAATACTTCTTCATTAAAATATAAAATAAAACTAGTTAATGATAATAGTGGAAATAATTATATAGATTATGAATATACTTATAATGAAAGTGAAGAATTAAGTCCTAATAGTACCATAGATATTTATGTTAAAGCTATATATAAGAATGAATCAGATAATATTACAAGTAGAGAACAAAGAGATGAATTTATTATTTCTTTAATACTTGAAGATGAAGAAGGTAATATTGATGAGGGATCAATTGATGTAAATCCTAATACTAATAGTAGTATTACTCTCTATAAATATTTATTGGTTATATCTCTTCTTTTATTAATAATATCTGTTGTTAGCATTAAGAGAAGAAGTGTAATGGTACTTATGTTATTATTAAGTCCATTTATAGTTAAAGCAATAGATCCGAGTATTACTATTACTTATACTAATAATGTTAATTTATTAGATAAGATAGTAGTTACAAGAACAGTTAATGGAGAAGAAGTTACTGAAGTAATTGATTATAATACTAAGATAGAACAACCAGCTGATCCAGTAGTAGATGGTTATAATTTCTTAGGATGGTATGTGGGTGATGAGCCATACGACTTTAGTGAAAGTATTACAGAAGATACTAATATAACTGCTAAGTTTAGTCCAATTGATTATAGTATTACTTATAATTTAGATGGTGGTACTGTAACTGGTAACCCTAGTACTTATAATGTTGAAACAGATACTTTTGATTTAGTTAATCCAACAAAAGAAGGTTATACATTTGCTGGATGGACTGAAGGTAGTGGAGACACTTTACAAACAAGAGCAACTATTGAAAAAGGTACTACTGGAAATAAAACATTTACTGCTCACTTCTCACCTAATCAAAATACCCATTACAGAGTAAATCATAAATATACTACATTAGATGGAAATTATGAAGTAGTAGAAGAAAACTTATATGGTCCAACTGGTACAACTGTTACACCAGCATTTAAACCTAGAACTGGATTTAATAATCCTGATGCACAACAAGTAACTATTCTTCCTGGTGGAGATGCAGAAATAGATTATGTTTATACAAGAATAGAATATCTTCTAACTATTAATAATATAGAAGATGTAGATACTACTTTTGAAAATAAAAAATATCCTTATGAAACAGTAATTACTTTAACTGCTAAGGATAAAGAACATTATAACTTTAGTAAATGGTCTAATGGAGTAACTACTAAAACATTAAGTTTTGCAATAACTGAAGATACAACAGTAGGTCCAGAATATACTCCTAAAGAATATACTATTACCTTTGATAGTCAAGGAGGAGTTTCAGTTAATCCAATTACTAAAACATATAATACTGAAGTGGGAGAACTTCCTGAAACAATCAGAGAAGAGTATACATTTGAAGGATGGTATACAGGACTTGATTATAATACTAAGGTAACTCCAACTACTAAAGTGTTAGGAGATGTAACTTACTATGCTAAATGGGAAAAGATAGTAGTATGTAAGAGTGCAACTACACTTCATTATGAAACTTGTACAAGAACAAGTGGAGGATGTTATGCAGCTGGATATCGTGAAGGAGCAGCAAAGAATACTAAGACAATAGTATATGGTACTATTCCAAATAGTGATACTTTAACTCCGGGATTTGCTTATGACTGCGATGTAAATGGTGATAAAGTATTTGATCCTAATACTGAACGTTTCTATTACTTAACAACTAATGGAGATAATGCAGTATTAATATCTCATAATGATTATGAGGGAGAAAATGGTCAACAAAACATAAATAACTTTCCTTATGATTCTATCTATGATCAATTACCTACTAGTAGCGAGTGGAGTAATCTAACAGTTATGTTTAATGGTAAACCAGCAAGAATACCAACATATGATGAATTAAAAGCAGCATGTGGTAAAAATACTTTAACAAGTACTGGAGACTTAGATAGATGTCCATACTTATTAGAAAATTCTAGATTTGCTGATAGTACACAAAGTCAAGAAGGAATATGGCTTGAAAAAATAAATGGTGTTACATATAGATATCATACTAATACAAGAGCAGTATCTTCTCAAACACAACAAAATACTGTTCGTCCTGTAATAGAAGTTCCTTTATCATTAATGGATGAAACTTTCTATACAGAAGTAAAAAGAACAATTACTTTTGATAGTCAAGGAGGAACAGAAGTAGATAGTATTATAGTTGATGCTTATACAGCAGTTGGAACACTTCCAAGACCTACTAATAGTTCACTTGCATTTGCTGGATGGTGGACTGATCCTAATGGTGGTACAAGAGTAAAAGAAAATACCATTATTACTGATGATATAACTTTATATGCTAGATGGGATAGTAATCCTGCAGCAAAAATGAATGGAATGAATTATTCTACTTTAGAAGATGCTATTGGAGATATAACTGATAGTAACGAAACAACTATTACAATATTAAGAGATTGTGAAGCTGAAGCAACAGTTGCAAGTCATATGAATATAATACTAGATCTACAAAATTATACTTTAAGTAATTCAACTACTCAATCAGTAATTACAAATGATGGTAGAGTAAGAATATCAAGTGGTACAATTAAGTCAAATGGTTCAACAGCAGCATTCAATAATAATTCTACTGGAACACTTATAATGACTGGTGGTAAGATTCTTGCAACAGGTTCTAAACAAGCTATATATAATGATGGTGGAACTGTTGAAATTAGTGGAGATGCATACTTAAAAGCAACTTCTAATCAAAGAGCAACTCTTCATAATTTAAACGGAGGAACAGTTGTTATAAAGGGTGGTACTATTATTTCAGATAAACAACAAGCAGTGAATAATGAAGCTACTTTAACAATTGGAGTACAAAATGGAACACATGATGTATCTAGTCCAATTCTTCAAGGTAAAACTTATGGATTAACTACTGTTACAAGTGTTTCTATGTATGATGGAATACTAAAAGGAGAAACTGATGCTATAGATAATCAAAGTATGATTACAAGTCATGAGGCAGGATTATCTATAATAACTGGTACTGATAATTCATATCACACTTTATATTATGGAAATTAAAAAAAGACACGTAATGTGTCTTTTTTTATTTTATGATCCTGTACTATTGTAATGTTTTAAACCAATTTTAAATGACAATAAGCATGGTATTAGAAATACAAATACCAATAATGGTGAAAACATATATAGGATGTTGTTTGTTCTATCTAAAAAGAATAACAAAGGATAATAATTAATAAAGGCATAAGGAATAATAAAAGTAAAAATAAATGCAAATCCTTTTCTATATATAGAAATAGGATACTGAGCTAAATTTTTTCCTCCATCAGTAAATACATTTTTTACTTCTAAACCTTGTACTGTTATAAAACAATATGATGCAGTTAATACAAATAATCCAAAAAATATTAAAATAGATGCGAGTATCATTAATATTAATACTATTACTTTTTCTATATTCCAAATTACATCTAATTTGATTAATGCGATAGCCATTACTATTACAGATTGTAATATTCTAAATACTTTTATTGCGTGTATTTTACTACATAGTACTTGATATAGTATTCCTCTTGGACGTACTAAGAATCTATCTAGAGATCCATCTATTATTAAGAGTTCAAATTTATCTATTCCTCTAAAGAATGTTTCATTAAAAGCAAATCCTAAGTGTATTATTGCGAAGCATAATAATACTTCATATACTGTATATCCTTTTATATTACTAAATCTATTAAATAAAGCTATTATTACAAAGTAATAAGTAAAGAATACAAAGAATTGACTTATAGAACTCATTATAAAAGATGCTTTATATTCTAGTTGACTCTTTAAATTCATTTTTACACTTTCTATAAACATTTTATCCACCTTGTATTACTGCTTTCTTTAGTGCTTGTTTTGATAGAAAGTATCCAATTATTATAGTAAGTATTGTCCAAAGAATACTTCCAATTAGCATCATTCTTCCTTCTGGTATGGTGATGTCTCCTGAATATACTCTATAGGAGAAATCTCCAATAAATCTAAAAGGAAGAAAGTTTCCTATTTCTATCATAAATTTAGGTAGAAAAGGAATTGGTACTAATAATCCCATAAATACTTCGGCTGTCATACTGTAGATTCCAATAATTCCATCGGCATTCAAAGTAAACATCGTAATAATATGCATAATTAATGACATAGATGTTACTAATAAACAAGAAAAGATTATTGATACTAAGAACAATATAAAAGCTTCGATTGATTGAGGCATAGTCATACTATATGGTTTAGGTAGTAGAAAAGCTACTAAAAGTACTGGTAAACATCTAAGCATTACTGCTGCTAGTCGCTCACATACCATTTTTATATAATACTTTAAATAAAAACTTTGTGGTCTAACCAGTTCATATGCTAAGTTACCATTACGTATCATATTTAATAATTCTTCATCTTTAATATATGGATATATTAAAGCAAAGAATGCTTGACCTAACCATAAGTAAGTAATAACACTTGGTAAATTCATTGGAACTTCTGTATTTGTATTAGATTCATATAAAGCTATATAAACCATTAAAAATACTAGTCCAAAGAATAATTGTGTACTTATTCCTGCTAAAGCAGCTGCTCTATATTGTAGATTAGTTATTAATCTTAATTTAAAGTAATTTAAATAAGATTTCATATTTCATAATCTTGATATAATTTCAAAATAACATCTTCTATATTTTCATTATATATTTCTAGATCATTTATTTGGTATTTTTTAGAAATATAATTAATAAACTTAGAAATAGTTATTAGATTAGAATCAATTATAAAATTATATCCGTTATCTACTTTTTTCTTACTTATTAATCCTTTAAGTTTAATATTTTCTATTCTTTCTTTTGTATTAATTGTTATACTTTTATAACTTCCATACTTTGATTTTAATTTATTAAGTGAACCGTCGTATAATATTTGTCCCTTACCAATAAGAATAATTCTATTAGCAAGTTTATCAATATCAGTCATATCGTGTGTAGTTAGTATAATAGTGACTTTCTTTTCTTTATTAATTTTTAAAATAAAGTCTCTAACTATTTTTTTACTTTTTGCATCTAATCCAATTGTCGGTTCATCTAAGAATAAAATCTTAGGTTCATGAAGTAAAGACGCGACTATTTCACATCTCATACGTTGTCCTAAACTAAGAGATCTTACTGGTTTTTTTATGACCTCTTCAATATCTAGTAGTTTTATTAGTTCCTCTTTATTCTTTTGATATTTATTATTATCAAGTTTATAAATATCTCTTAGTAAATCAAAAGTATCCTCCGCAGGAATATCCCAAGCTAATTGACTCTTTTGCCCGAAAACAACTCCTATATTAGAAACATATTTTTTCCTGTCTTCGAAGGGATTTAATCCTCCTACCTTAATGTTTCCAGCGGTTGGTAATAAAATTCCACATAGCATTTTTATGGTAGTACTTTTTCCAGCACCATTTGGACCTATATAACCAACAATTTCACCTTTTTCAATAGAGAATGATACGTCTTTTACGGCGTCTATTGTAACGTACTCTCTTTTGAAAAATGACTTTAAAGCTGACTTAAGACCGCTGTTTCTCTTAGCCACTTTAAAGGTTTTACTTATGCCATCAACAACGATGTACGACATTTTCACTCCTTTCTAACACAACCAAAAAAACACAAAATTAAATATTTTGGGTAAAATATATAATGTTTGTGTCAATTTTTCGGCTTGTTAAAAATAATGTTAGCAAATAATTTATAAATTGTAAATATATTTATCGTTTATTTTATAGTAAATATGAACCTATGGATAATAGTCTTTTTTTGTATGACAAATAATGTAAAAATAACTAAATATTTACATCAAATGAATATGCTTAAACTCCTTTAAAATAAGGGTTTCTAATATATATTTAAAAATTTTATTTAAAATGTATTTTATTGTTGTTTTTATTATGAGAAAATTATATTGATGGAGGCTAGATAAAATGGATATAGTTGAGGTTGCTAGAAGGAAGAGATACATCCAAGAACGAATTACTAAATTCTTGGGAAAATATTCAGATGATAGCTTAGAGTTCAATGGAGAACGAATCAAGCTATGCTCATCTGATGATTTTAATGACTTATGTCGTGATATTAATGAAAAAATTAAGAAGCAAAAACGTGCTCCTATTATGATTAGTCAAGTTGGTGGATTTTACGTTATGGCTTCATTGGCAGCATATGCTGCATTACAAAGTAGATCGAAGCCGGTACTACTTTTTTTTGATAGAAAAACTAATAATATAGGTAATGCTATCTATAATACATTACTTATGCAAGCATGTGGCACTAGAGAAGAATATATTACTACTTTATTTGGATTAGATAATAAAGATATTATTAAAGCTTTAAATAAAGTTAAATATGAAGAGTATATAGTAGATATATATACATCTGAAGAAAATGTTGAAGGATTAAAAAAAGCTACTATTAAGAAGAGAGCATTAAGAAAATATGCAATTGATACTGAAAGATATGATAGACTTATTGCTGAAAAGCATGATTTAGCTCATAGAGCTTTAAGAAGTTTGGAAGCTTATTTTAATGTTACTAAATTAGAAGAGTATGCATCTAAATTACCATATGATAAAGAGAAGCATTTAAGACTTTTAGAAGCAGTAAAAGGAAGACTTATTCCTGAACATAGAAAATTATTTGAATCTCTTATTAGTTCAATGACTGATTACTTAGCTAAAGGTGACAATTATCATGATTTAGTTAAGTATTTATGTAGAGATATGAAAAAGAATGCAGAACACCATGTTTTATGTGTTCCAGCTTTATATAAGTCTTACCGATCTCTTATTAACAGTAAAGGTCACTCTGCGGTTAAGTTTGTTCCGGGAGTTGATATATCTACTGATACTGGTGTTAAGAGATTAGAAAGAATACTTGAAACAGAAGGATTAATTGCTAAAGGTGAGAAAACAGATTCTTTCCCAATAGATTTTGCCTTCTTACCACATGCAGAAACACTACAAGTTGCTTATCCATTTTTAAAGAAATATGTAGAAAATTATATTAGAGTTAATAGAGGTACTAGTAATAACTTTACTATGCATCCTACTGCTTCTTTAAATGTACGTACTTATGATAGTATAGGTGCTGGTTTTATTGAAGCTAATAGAAAGAAGAGAAAATCTTTAACTCATTTAACTCCTATTGAACCACAAAAGAAAGGGTTCCCTTTACTTACATTTATTGCTGGTGCTAATATTGGTAATATTTATAATAGTGAAGAAGACTTAAAGAATGTTATTGATATGGCAATCGCTGATAGAGTAGATACAGTTTATATTCAAGGATTAATATATGCTACTTATTATCATAATCAAACTGCTAGAAGAATGTTAATTGATCCTAAATATGAAACATTGGATCAAAGATTAAAGGCAGCTAAAAAAATTATTAAAAGATTAAATGATGCTGGTATTAAAGTAGTATATCAAATGGGTGATGAAGAATTTCACTTATATGAAGATATGTTTAAGATCTATACTAAAGAACAAGGAGTTAAAGGTAATAATTTCTTAGCAAGAGAAGACTTAAAAACAGCACATGACTGGGTTAGACCAATAATAATTCAAAAATTAATACCATATTTGATTAGAAGTGGAGAAGATTTAACTAACTTTTACACAGATGAAGAACAAAAAACAAGAGTTACAGAATTATGTCATGCATTAAAGAATTACTTTGATGGATTACCACTTGGTGATTTAGCTAAATATATTAAACCAGAATTCTTACAAGATACTGAAATGTTTAAAGTAGTTTATTCTACAGTAGATCAATATGACGAAAATGATCCTGCTGTATCAGTTAATCTTTTAAGTAATCCAAATTTCTCAACTAATACACAATATGCTAGACCAGCTAGTGGAGTTATTAAAAATTTAAAAATACATCAAACAGGAGCTTTAGGTAATAGTCCACTTACTATTCCACAATTATTTGTTGATGGAAGACAAGCATTTATGTCTGTTGCTTATAAAGGGGACCAAGTTACTATGAATGTTCCTCAAATGATAGATGATAGTTTATATATAGAACATCCTGAATTATTATCAGGAATAAAAGAACATATTGCTTCAGATCCAACCCATAAGAGAGTAACTATTGGTGGTACAAGGCCAAATTATCCAGGAGGTTGGACTATTACTGGAGATGCTCGTGAAAAGATGACAATTGTTCCTTACTGGAGAAGATCTAGAGAAGTAATGGAATTTGTTCAAAGAACTGGTAATGGATTAGAAGAAGTAGATGTATTGAGTGTCAATGATTTTCAAATTGGTTCATTAACTGAAAGATTAGAATATGCTATAAAAGTAATAGACCATTTCTTATACGATTATAGTGCTCCTAAGGGTGTATGGGTAAATGGAGATATTCAACAAGGATGGAATTATAAAGGATTTGCTGATGAAAATAGACATTTAGGTACTATGAATATAACTCAACAAATGATAAACTTTGTTGAAGTAGTAAAACCATTTATACGCGATTCTTTTGGAGTAGTTAGACCTAGTGCTTTTGAAGGAGATTATGATGGTTATAGAATTGATCAAAAAACATCTCGTGATATAATCTCTCATTTATCATCAATTGACGCAATTGACGCTTATATGGGAGCTAATGAGTGTCATAATTTAATTAAAGATGGAATAGATTATAAGACGTTAGATTTACAACTTCCTCCTAATTTGGCACCATATGAAAAAACTATAAGAGAAAAATTACTTGATATTAAACTACTTAAATTTGTACATTTAAAGCCTGGAAATCATGAATGGAATTCAGATTGGGATAAAAAGGGAGTTAATTTAATTAGAATGGTTGGTCAAGAATTAACTAACTATAAAGAAGTGACTGGTTCTAGTGTAGAAATATCTAATAGTGAATTCATAGTTAATGAAAGAGGAGATATTTTACAATCCCCTCATGGATGTAAAACAATAAATGGTTATAATGTAGTGTTTAGTCATTTATATGGATCAGCTAAAGGAGAAACTCCTACTCAAGGTATGGGGGAACACTTTAATAAATTGGGTGTTTTATCAAGTCAAGTAGATAGAGCAATAATGGGACATTTACATGTGTTTGAAACATCTGTAATAGATAATAAATGTTTAAGTTTAACTGGTAGTAGTGCTGGTCAAAGTGGATTTGAACAAACATTTGGATTAGCTAGTAAACCATTGTTTGTAATAGATAGATATCTTCCTGATGGTAGACTTGCTATAGATACAATAGGTACTGAATTCTTAGATGACTATAAAATTCAAAATCCATTAATAAAAGAATTAGGATTAGATAATTTTATTGCTTCTTGTTTAAGTGAAGAAATTGGTTACTACGGATTTGGAGATACTCCAGAAAAAGTACAACCTGTTCATCCAAGACAATTAGTTTTAGGAGATCCAAATAAACCAATTGGACCTAGAATAGCATAATTAAAAGACTATTTTGATAGTCTTTTTTCTATATATAAAAATATGATAAAACTATTATTAATGATCATCGAGCAGATTCTATTATGGATACAGAAGAAGCAAGAAGTAGTTTAGATAATGATGTAGATAAATAAAAAGACACCTAAGTGTCTTTTTTTATTTCTTCTTTTGAGCAATCATCCAATCAAATATATCGGATACTCCATTTTTATTTTTATCGGTACTAAATACATATTTACCAATCGTACCATGACAAGCTTCAGGAAGATAAGTAAAGGAATCGCAATTATTGTCACAACTACTACATTTACCAAGACCTTTAACAACTGTGCACATACTAGAATAAGCAGACCAATTAATATCAGCGTGAATATTTTTACAATTAATTTTCTTATCTCCTGACCAATCTCCACCATATTCTCCATAACCTTTCATAGGTAATGTTTTTAGGTATTGCCAATCTTTATAATAGTTCTTTATTATATTAAAATTTACACCAGAACTAATAGGAGCTATTCCAGAGAATATTCTATAGTCATTAGCAGTTTGGTATATATAATAAGCACTAGAACTAAAAGCAGTAAGAGATATTCTGTTAGCATCTAATTTATATTCTTTTACTAAATCATTTATCTTTTTAACAGCTTGATTACTAGCGGTAGGATTCCAATCTTTTTTAGGATATTCTGTATGAGCAAGTATTGGAATATAGATAAAGGCTTTTAATTTATCTAGATTCTTAGTTTGAGCAAGAACAAGCATTGTATCTCCAGCTAAACTATTAGGTGGAAACATAACTATTAATGGCATATTTGTAGTAGCATTTTTAGGTATATATAAATAGTATCCAATAAACATAGAATAAGTATTATCATAATACATTTTAAATGAACTCTTAAGATTTAAAGGAGTACCAGTTTCTTCTTCCTCTTCTTCAGTTTCTGTTTCAGTACCAGTTTCTTCTTCTTCCTCTCCCTCATCTTCTGGATCTTCTTTTTCTTCTTCTCTTTTTCTTCTTTCTTCTTCTTCTCTTGCTTCTTCTTCAGCTTTATACTTAGCAATAGTTTCTTTATTAGCGTTCTTCCAACATTCATTTTCTTGGAATCTAGTACCACTTGCTAACATAAGTACTAAACTAATTATTAAAGGTAAAAAGAATATTGCTACTGCTGCAATAACTTTACCAATTATCTTTTTAATATGATTATTAATTGTATCTGTTTTTTCTATAACTATATTAAATAGTTCATATCCTAAAGATACTATTAATAATAAAGGCACAATAAACCTAATGATTTCTAATATAGATTTAATATAATATATAAAACTTAAAAATGAAGATTGTTCACATATATTTAATATCATCTATTATCACCAATCTTATTATAACAAATATTATAATTATTTGTTATACTATATATGATAGGAGTGATTATATGAATAATATAGTAGGATTAATTACCTTAGGTTTCTTTATACTTGTTGTTGCGGTTGGAATAATTAAATCATTAAAAGATATTTTAAGAACAAGTTCTTTTATTAAAACTAAAGCTAAAATAATTGATAAAGTTAAACAATATACAGAAGAATGGGGTAAATATTATCCTGATATGTGGGATAAATCTCAAAAGGTATATAGTACTCTTGATAAAGTTGAAGAAAAAATGGCTAAAGTAGAAGAACTTAGAAGTAAGGTACCTTTTAGTATTAGTAAAAATGGTATTTCTGTTCATTTAGGAGATAATAGTTCAAATGAGAAAGAAATTGATGATAATAGTGAAGCTGGAGAAGCACAGTATGTCTTTATTTGTGAATATGAAGTAGATGGTAAAACATATTACTATGAAAAATTTTGTGAAGCAAGAGATTCATTAAAGCGTAATCTAAATAAAGAAATAGATATAAAATATGATTCTAAGAAACCAAGCTATGCTTTGGTGCCTAAACAAAGTCTACGTACTTTATTTATGTGCTTATTCTTTGAAATATTTTTCATTGTATTGTTCATTGCAGTTCTATGGAGTTAGGAGAATAGTTATGAAGTCATCTAAAAGAAAAAAGAAAACTATAAAAGGATTAATCATTTTTCTATTTATTGATCTTTTACTATTTATTCTAAGTTTTAATGTAGCATATAGTTCTTGTAAAGAAATTCTTAATACTGAAAGAGTAAAGGGTAAAATATCTTTAATATCTTTTGGATCTTCTCCTACTGGAAGTGGTTGTTCTGCCTATGTTGAATATAATTACTTAGGTCATACTTATGAAGAAATATATGATAATAGTGTTGATTGTAAAGAAACTCCTGGTAAATCTGTTGCGGTTTATGTTGATAAAGATAATCCTACAACAATTATAGTTAAAAACTCTTGGTTACCATTCACAGCTTTAGCTATTGGTTCGGGATTATTATTTATTATGATAATTATACTTACAATTATGTCTGTTATTAAGAATAAAAAAGAAGAAAAATGAGTTTATAAATAAACTCATTTTTATTTTTGTGTGTTATAATATTTTCGAAGGTAATGAAGATGAAGAAATTTTTAAATAAACAAAATTTAGGTAGTACAGTAATAAGATTTGGAACATTCTTAGTAAGTATATTATTTTTAGAAATAGTATTTATGTTTTTTATGTTTCATAGATTTGATATAGATAATTTTACTAATATATTTTTATATAGTATTTTATTATCTTTTATATTGTCTGTTTTATCAGGAATATTTAAAACTAGAGGTAATATTATATTTACTAGTATTGTCTTATTAGCGTTTGGAATATTATATAGTACACAGTTAGTATTTTATAATATTTTTAAAGTATTCTTTTCTTTTCAAGTATTAGGACTTGGAGATCAACTAGAAAGTTTTGCTGCTCAAGCATTTAAGAGTATATTTGCAAATACTTTGTACATATTAGTATTATTATTACCATTTATTATATATGTATTAGTACATTTTATTTTTAGAAAGAAAATAGTATATAAAAGAGTTAAAGTATTTGGTTACTTATGTTATGTATTATTATTTGTTTTAGTACTATTTGCATTTATTTTTAGAATTAATAAAACTAAAGGTACAGATGATGGATTATATTATATTTATAATGATATTAATTCAATAAATCTTAATATAGAAAAGATAGGAGTGCTTAATAGTTATACTCTTGATGTTTATAGAATAATATTTGGCTTTGAAGAAAAGATTGTTTATGTAGAAGAACCTGTTGAAGAAGTGGAAGAAGAAGTAGAGATAGTATATGATCCTAATACTATAGATACTATTAATTTTGATAAGAGTACTAATAATAGTGATATTCAAAAGATTAATAATTATATGAAAAATAATAATGGTACTTTAAAGAATGAATATACAGGAAAGTTTGAAGGATACAACTTAATCTATATAACTGCAGAAAGCTTTAGTGAAATAGGTATATCTGAAGAATTAACTCCTACTTTATACAAGTTAACTCATACAGGATTTATTTTTGATAATTATTATACTCCAAACGTATTATCTACTATTGGTGGAGAATTCCAAAGTTTAACAGGATTATATCCAGATGGAAGTATTCTAAAGAAATGGAGAAGTGGTACTAATTACTTCCCATATGGATTAGCAACTATGTTTAGAAGTTTAGGATATAATACCTATGCTTATCATAATAATTATTATGGATTCCAAGATCGTCATAAATATATTAAGACTCAAGGATTTACTAATTACTTAGGCTGTGGAAATGGTCTTCAAAAGAAAATGAATTGTAAGATTTGGCCTGAGAGTGATGATGAAATGATGAAAGTAACTATTCCTGATTATATTAATAGTGATAAACCATTTATGGCTTATTATATGACAGTATCAGGACACTTTGGTTATGAGTTTAGTGGTAATATGATGGCTTCTAGAAATAAGAAATATGTTAAAAACTTAAATCTTAGTGAATCAGCTAAAGGATATGTAGCAACTCAAATAGAACTTGATAAAGCCTTAAAGAGATTGCTAGATGAACTAGAAAAAGCTGGTAAATTAGATAATACAGTTATTGTACTTTTAGCCGATCATTATCCATATGCATTAGACATGAAAGACGTTAATAGCTTATCTTCATATACTAGAGATAGTGTGGTTGAAGTTAATCATAATGCTTTAATTATTTGGAATAGTCAAATAGAAGATACTCATATAGATAAAGTATGTATGTCATCTGATGTACTTCCTACAGTTTATAATTTATTTGGTGTTAATTATGACTCAAGATTATTTACTGGAAGAGATATTATGTCTACTAGTGAAGGTTTAGCTATCTTTAATAATCATAGTTGGGTTACTAATAAAGGTACTTATTTTGCTAGTAGTAAAAAGTTTGTAGCTAAAGAAGAAGTAGAGAATCAAGAAGAATATATTAAGAATACTAATGCTATTGTTAATAATAGATTAAATATTAGTAAGTTAATTGTTAAGAATGATTATTATAGATATCTATTTAATAAATAGGAATGGTGAGATATGAGAAAATTTATATTAATTGTACTTATTCTTGCTACTATTGGTTCTATTGGTTATATGGGATACAGTATTAATGAATACAATAATAGTAAGGAAGAGAGTAAAGCTAAAGAATTAGATAATAAGAAAGAAGAATTAAAAACTAAAGAAGAAGAAATTAAAACAAAGTCTGAAGAAATTGAAAAAACTAAAGAAGAAAATGCTTCTAAATTAAAGGAATTAGAATTATGGGAAAAAGAACTAAAAAAAGTAAAAGGTTCTGTATAATCTATATATTTCTTCTTCTAATAATAGGTTCTTGTATTGGTATAGGTTATTCTTATTCAGAAAAGACTGTTGCTAATAATAGAACTAATACTAAGTTATCTAATGAAATAATTATTATAAATGATGAAATAAAGAAAAAAGATGCTGAATTATCTCTTCTAGATAAAGATTTATCTTATTATCAAAATATAGATCAAACTATTAATGATACTAAGAGTAATTACTTTAAAGAATTAAAACAATTAGAAGATGATATTCTTGCTGGTAAGAGTAAAAGAAAGATTGCTTATCTAACTTTTGATGATGGACCATATTACAATACTTACAAAGTGTTAAATATATTGGATAAGTACAATGTAAAAGCAACATTCTTTACTACTAATATTAATGGTGAATACTGTTATGATAAGAAGAGTGAGAATTGCTGGGCAATCTATAAAGAATATGTTAAAAGAGGACATACTATTGCTAATCATACTTATACACATGCTATCTTTAAAGGATTATATAAGAGCTCTAATTCATTTATAGAGGCTGTTACTAAACAAGAAGAACATGTTAAAAAGATGACTGATGGATATGTTACAAATATAGTCCGCTTTCCTGGGGGTAGTAGTACTGCTGGTAAATTAAAGAGTTCTATTATTTCTGAGCTACGTAAAAGGAATTATGGATGGGTAGATTGGAGTGCTCAAGATGGTGATGGTGGAGCATTAAGTTCTGCTGATCAAGCTAGAAGTATTTTTAAGAGTAGTATTAATAGTAATATAGAAGTTGTTTTATTCCATGATTATAATGGATATACTACCTCATTATTACCAGAATTTATAGAATATTTAGAAAAGAATGGTTATGAGATGTATCCGCTATTTTATGAAAGCAATATGATTAATAAATAATGATATTTTAATTGAAAAATATCATTTTTTTTTATATACTTATTACATAGAGTAAAGGAAGGTATTATGAATAAGAATAAAATAATTACAAGTAGTATCTTAGGTATTAGTGCATTGAGTTTAATGCTATTCCCCGTAGGAAGAGTTAATGCCTTAGAATACATTAAAAAGTCAAATTTGATATGTACAGAAACAACAGAACATAAAAACTGGCGATTATTATCTCCAAGTGAACGTAAAAAATATATGGAACCAACTAAATGTGAAGAAACTTTTGAAAGTTACGGAACAAAACAAATAATAAATACTAAACAAGGTAATACTAAAGGGTTAAATTCTAGTTATGCTAGCCAAGCTACTTTCGATTTAAGAAATGTAAATGGTACTAGTTATTTAACTCCTATTAGATATCAAGAGTTTGTTTTAAATGGTAATGTTATAGATAGTTCTTTATGTTGGGCTTTCGCAACAACTGCTGCTATTGAATCAAATATTTTAATAAATGGTGGTAGTGCAGTAGACCTATCAGAAAGACATATTGGATTTAGTGCTAATGGTCTATTATCTGATGGAACTACAAATCCATATGGAAGTATTTATCATACAACTAATGCTTATGGAGAAGATGATGGTGGTAATAACTATTTAAGTAATTTATACTTAGCTAATCAAAGAGGACCAGTTCTAGAAAGCAAACTTCCTCTTACTACAATTTCTTCTACTTATAATAATACTGTAGGATTAAAACAAGACTACAGAGTAAAGAATACTATTATGTATGGTGGAGATTCTTGTCAAAGTGGAAATACTATTAATAATATTAAACAATTAATTGTTGCCTATGGTGCAGTAAGTACTAGTATGTATGCTGGATCTGATGACTTAACAGAGGATCAATTAGGATCTTTATATAAAGTAGAAGATGGTGGTGTTGTTAACTGGTATTATAATGGTGATACATTTGGAAATAGTAAACCATATGGTGGTAACCATGCTATAGCTATTGTAGGATGGGATGATAATTATTCAAAAGATAATTTCACAACTACTCCTCCAGGAGATGGAGCATGGATTATTAGAAATACTTATGATATGTTTAAAACAGGAAGTAATGCTTCTGATGTAGGATATCACTACATGAGTTATTATGATTATAAAGTTTGTCACAATGTAAGAGCAGTTAACTCTGTAGATCAAAACGTTCCTGATTATTCTTATATATCTGCTAAGAAAGGATTTGCTGAAGGTTATGTCGCTGGTCCTTCAAATACTGTTTATTATGAGAATGTATTTGATAAAGCATCAACAAACTCTGAAGAATTACATAGTGTAACTCTATATGGAAATCCTGGAGATAATTTTGAAGTATATTATTCTGAAACTGAAAACTTTGCTAATGCAACAAAGATTGCTCAAGGAGTATTTACTGCTTCTGGATATAAAACAGTAGATGTTACAAATCAAATAAAAATTAATACAAATAAATTCTATATTTATACTAAGTATGTTTCTACATATGATTATGAAGATGGTGGAAGTACTTATTATGCATTCCCAGTATATACTAATACTGATCTTGAAGGTACAGCTTTCTATGAAGAAATGCCAAGCGTAAATAATGATCCATTAACTCATAAGTATTCGTTCAACGCAAATGGTTCATATATGTCAACTTTATCTGTTGAGGGACTTCCTTTCTATCAAATAGTAAATGTATTTACTAGTAAAATAAATTATTTAGTTAATGCTGATGAACCTGAACAAACTACTGAAACAATGGATACAAATGGTGGGACAGTATTTGTAAAAGTTACAGTTAATAATTTATCTTTAGATGATGTTAACGTTTCTATTAAGAATTCAAGTAATGTAGATTCTACTAATAAATTTACTATTACTAAAAAATCTAACGGATTCGATATTTCAGTAATTCCTGATGAAACTCCTGCTGGAGTATATACAGTAACATTCACTTATCAAGATGTATCTTCTAGTAGACAATTTGAAGTAGTACAAGGTGCTAATGGAGAAGTTACTCCAGTATTAGTTACTGGAATAACAGTAACAGGTGCAGATGATGAAGTATCAGTTAATGGTACATTACAATTAGGAGTTACAGTTACTCCAAGTAATGCTGCTAATAAAGCTGTAACATGGTCTTCATCAGATACTACTAAAGCTACAGTAGATGAAACTGGTAAAGTAACTGGTCTTAAAGCTGGAGAAGTAGTAATAACTGCTACTGCTAAAGATGGATCTAATGTTAAAGGACAAAAGACAATCACAGTAAGAGACCTTAACCAAGAAGAAGGTGGAGATCCAACTACACCAAGTAATCCTGATGAACCAACTAATCCAACAACTCCAACTACAGATAACCCTAAAACAGGAGTATCAACTCCATTAATAGCATCTATAGTTGTAGTTATCTCAGCAATAGTTGCTTATATAGTTAATAAGGAACGTGATTTCTTAAAACACTTTAATTAATTAATAAAACTCTTCTTAGGAAGAGTTTTTAATATGTTATAATAATATTGGTGATAATATGAAAAAGATATTAATGATAATAGTAGTTCTATTATTAGTTGGATGTGGTTCTAAGAAAGAAGGATTAGATGAATCTAATCTAAGAGATGTAGAATATAAAAAGATTACTTATAGAGAAATAGTAGATAATAAACCTACATATGCTTGTATTACTTTTTATAAAGATAATACATATTCTATGTATGATTGTGATAGTGAACCTACTGAATATTTCTTTGATAGTGAAAATGAATGCACTATGAAATATGATGGAACTTATATGAAGTTTGATTGTAAGTATAGTTCTGATATGGATACTATAAAGATCTTATCTTGGGATAAATATACATTTAGATTTCAATACGGAGATGAAGAAAAGATATTTAAATCAATTGCTTGGATAGAAGAAAATTATAAAGAAGAAGAGGAACCTGTATTAATGGATGAATAAAAAAAGCACTTTAAGTGCTTTTTAATTTATACTTTTTCTTCCTGCTTGAGGTATAGCAAATTGTCTACCATTGTTTTCTAAGTATCCTGATATATCTCTTCCATTCATAGCATCCATAAGTAAATTACTTCTACCTACACCTTCATGCCTTGGAAGACTAAATCCTTCGTACATATCATAGAAGATAGATTCAGCAGATTTAGCTGCATGCTCTATAACTTCTTTTTGTCTTTCTTCATCCATATATGGTTCACCAAAGAACTTTTTAGCCATTTCTGCTTCTTGAGACATTCTAATCATAGTGTCATAATCAGGACTACCATCAGGATTAATTCCACCAGTACCTATTCTTAAAGTTGGTTTTCCAGTTTTTGGATTAGGAATTATTTGAGCATATGAAGCAAACCAAACTTTTTCATTATGGAAAGTTGCTCCAAAAATTGTTACAGCATCTTCTGGATAATATCCAGTCATTTGTTGAGATACATCCATAGTAGCATTTTTTGGCATTTGAACTGATACATATATACCTTCAAATCCAGGATCTTTTATATATTCAGTAAATAGTCCTACCATATTTCTTTGAAGCATACTTTTAGCTCCAGGATATCTTAAAGCAACTCCGTTATGAGCAGTTTTCTTGTTTAAGTCATGTAACAATACTTGGCTTTCTACTAGATAGAATGGTTTATCTTCTCCTGGTCTAAATACAGCATAACCATATTTGTTTTCACTAGTTATAGTAACTACTATTTTTTCTCCTCCATCATTAATAAATGGTTCCCCAACCGGTTCCCCATCCAATATTCTTTTTTCCATTGCTTCTGCAGCTGCTTTTGATGCTTCTAATATTTCTTTGTTTCTATCGTATTCTTCATTAAATGCCATTTTTCATTCCTCCTTCACTATTATTTTTTCCTCTAAAACCTATTTCTTCTATACTACCAATATTTCTTGGTAATTGAGAAATAAATTCTTTAGCTTTTTCATTTGTAATTACTAAACTATCAAAATTATCATCTTGTTTTCCAGATCTTTTATGTAGTTCGGTTAATTCTTCTTGAATCTTGTCTCCTAAGAAGAAGCCTCCATCTTTGAGTTTACCTTCACATACTAGTTCAAAATAGTATATTTCTTGTACTAATTTTTGTGCGATACGTTCTCCATATATAGAATCAATATGTCTCATTAATCCTTGTATATTATTAGTAGAATAATACTCATATAATTTATCTTTACCAATGATACATCCTAATTGCTTAGCAAAATTCTTAAGAAATGGATAAGCATCACTTTCTTCTTCTAATACTTCATCAGTAATCATTTGAGTAATACCCTCATTTAAATATACAAGGAACGAATCCGTTGTTCCTTCTTCTGTAGTTTGACGAATATTTATACCTTGAAGTGTAGTTCTATCATCTACTTTTTTAGTAGTTGCAGCATGTATTATTTCATGTAGAGTAGAATTAATTAATCTTCTTGGTGAAAAATCTTCATTAAAAATATCTTCTCCATTAGCGTCTTTATTAGTAAATATACCAATTCTATTTTCTTTTTCTTGATATATACCAGCAAATCCAGTTCTCATAAATTGTTCAAGACTCATATCTTCTACTTTTAAAGTAGAGATATTTTCTTCGTTAATATGAAAATTAGGAAGTTTTTTTCTCAATAAATCTACTAATGCAAGATATCCTTTATCAGTACCTAATTCTTGATTAATAATATCATTTATTGACATATAATCACCTAATTTTATTATATAGTGAATATTCTTAATAATCTATATTAATTAAGGTATTTGACACTATAAGTATTTGACAAATATATAAAATGAAATATAATAATATCACTGAGAGGAAGATACTTTTATGATAAAAAAATATAGAAATCTAGATATATTTGAACAAAATATTGCGGCTTTATATGATTTGGATCCTGAAAAAGATAGTGATAGAATTAAAGAATTAACAGAACAAGCAGTAGTAGACTATTTTTTAACAGATATTCATTATTTAGTTATTAGAAGATTGTTTGCTGGAAATAAATCTATGTCTGATTCTGAACTAAGTAGAATTGTCAAAAAAACTTCTATTTCTGTTAGTGAAATAATTAAAGGTTTATTAACTGAAGAAGAAATGAAAAGCGTACAAGATGATATTAGTCATTTAGAAAAATATAATGAATTATATTCTACTCCTAAAAAAGGATATATTGCTTCAGCAGTAGAGAAAGCTTGTAATGGAGATTCAACAGGATTAATGCAAACAGCGAGTGAGGTTTCAGTTAGAAGATATTTAGCATTAAAAGCACTAGGTATTACAGAACATATCAGGGTTACTAATCGTACTTTAGATGATGATTTAAGAGCTCTACATGATACGAGATTACATTCTACTGATCGTGCTAAACAAATGATAGACGAATATAGAAGAACTCATCAAGGTTAGATTACACAATGTGTAATCTTTTATTTTGCTTAGAAATAGTTAGTGTTATAATTTAAATAGAGTAGGTGATATAAATGGATAAAAATAAAGTAGTTATAATTGGATGTGGAAATGTAGGTATGAGTTATGCCTATGCTTTAGTAAATCAAAGAACTTATGTTAATGAACTAGCTCTTATAGATTTAAATCAAGATCGTATAGAAGGAGAAGTAATGGATTTAAACCATTGCCTTCCATATGCCCCAGGAAGGATATATATTCACGGTGGTACATATAAAGATTGTCGTGACGCTGATATCGTTATGATTGCGGCAGGTGCTAATCAAAAACCAGGAGAGACTAGACTTGATTTAATTAATAAGAATGCAGCTATATTTAAAGATATAATTACTCAAGTAATGGATAATGGGTTTAAAGGAATATTTTTAGTTGCTACTAATCCACTTGATATAATGACATATATTACATATAAGTATTCTGGACTTCCTGCTAATCAAGTAATTGGATCTGGTACAAGCCTAGATTCAGCAAGACTTAGATATAATATAGGAGAAAGAATAGAAATAAATCCAAAGAATATTCATGCTTATGTAGTAGGTGAACATGGAGATTCAGAATTTATTCCTTGGAGTAATGCTAGTGTAGGACTTCAAAGTATATATGATTATCTAAATGAAGAAGAAATGAAAACAATAGAAGATGAAGTAAGAAATGCTGCTTATGAAATAATTAATAAAAAAGGAGCTACTTATTATGGTATAGGAGTTACTCTTGTAAGAATTACTAATGCTATTCTTGGTAATGAAAATTTAGTGTTTGCTCTTTCTAATTATGATTCAGAAAATAATATATATGTAAGTACTCCAGTAATCTTAAATAGAATGGGAGTAAAAGAAAGAATCTATATTAAACTTAATGAAAAAGAAACTGAATTAATGAATAATACAATTAAAGTAATAAAAGAAAATATAGATAAAATAAATTAAAAATAGATAGGATTAATTCCTATCTATTTTATATGTATTTAATTCTAATAACTTATCTATTTTAGGATAAGCATAGAAATAAGTATCTGAACTACTTTCAAATAAGATATATAATTTATTATCTTTATAGAATAATCCTTCTGCCATAGGCGGAAGTTTTTTAATTCTTAAAAGATTCTTACTATTAAAATGATATAAAGGTATCTCTTGATTATTTAATTCATATGTTTCATCAGTATCATAATCTAATGGATTATCATATGTAACTAGTTCAGAATTAATGAGATTGGTAAATGATTTAGTAAAAGCAAATCTTTGATTATCAGTAACAGTTACTCCTTGAACCATTATAGGTAGAGTAGCTATATACTTAGGTGAATCATAATCTACATAACTATTTAATTCATAAAAGTACATTAATGGTGTATTATTAGGTACTTTATAGAATGGATATAAGAAGAAATCTCCTATTAGTAAAAAGTTATTAGCTACAGAAGCAAAGTCTCCTCTTATAGATAGTTCTTGTTCATAATAACTAGATATGTAATTATTACTAGTATCTATTATTTCTTCAAGACTAAACTCATTTACTTTATAATCACTAGTAATCCAAACAGTTTCATTATCGGTAGCGACTCCTCCTACATGGGAAATATTTTCTGATTTGTCTTTATTTAGAATTTTTAATTCTTTAATTAACTTTTTAGTAGAGAAATCTATTACATATAACTTACTAACTTTATGTTTACTGTTATATGAAGTTTGTAATATTACATTATATTTATCTGAATAGGCTAATCCTTGGGGAATATATCCATCTTTATTACCTACAATATCAATATTATATTTGTAATCTTTTTTATCCAATTCATAACCAATAATTATTCTTATATAGTTAATGGAAACAAGTATAATTACAAAGATAAATACTAAAAATAAATAAATAAAGAAATGTTTTAGTTTTATCACACAACCACCTCTATATTAATTCTATCATATAATTAATTGTGTTAAAATATTAATGGGTGATAGTATGAATATATTTCTTTTAATGATGATATTTGTTGTTGGAGGAATAGCTGGATGGATCTATGAAATTATATTCTATTATTTTAATTCACATAGAAAAAAGATTTATATGAGAGGAAGTAATTTCTTACCATTTATAAATGTATATTCTTTTGGATGTGTTTTCTTGGCACTTATTACTTATTTTTTTAAAGATAATCCTTTATATGTATTTCTATTATCAGTATTAATAACAGGTTCTTTAGAATTATTAACAGGACTTGTTCTTAAAAAAGTATTC
Organism: uncultured Clostridium sp.; assembly: GCA_946402315.1. Taxonomy (GTDB): domain Bacteria; phylum Bacillota_I; class Bacilli_A; order RF39; family UBA660; genus RUG11788. The sequence goes on from CAMIWC010000006.1 coordinate 23,131, forward strand.
AATTTAAGATTATGGGATTACAACAAAGAGATATTAAATTTTGGCAATATAGGTGGATATATCTGTTTAAGAAGTGTACTTGTATTTGGAATAGGTGGATTACTCTTGGTGTATATGTTGATACCTATACTTAAGACACTAGAAGGTAATATACTTAATGTAGTCAGTGTAGTTTTGTTTATTGTCTTTGCCTTAGATCTTATATATAATACCTTTATTTCTAAAATTGTTAAAAGTAAGAGTGCTAGAGATATATATGAGAAAAAAGGATTAAAGTATTTAGATTTTTAACAAAAGTGTAAACTTTACTCTATTTTACTATATTTGTCATTTGTATTTACATTTTTAGATGTATAATTGACTTATATAATTAAGAAAGGAGAAGGGAAATGAAAAAGAAAATATTATTTAGTGTATTCTTAGTAGCTTTGTTTTTTGTACCATTTTTTGCTCGTGCTGATGAGTTAACTGCTGAAACATTTGCAGAATTAAAAGAACTTAATACGACTAATACTCATGTAACCTATACAGGAGCTACTTTGGATTTAACTGAAGATTTTGAATTAGTTGCTTTCTTAGATATTAAAGCTAATACTACACTTAATCTAAATGGACATACTTTATCTATTTCTGGACATGGTACTCAAGCTTATCCAGTAACTGTATTTGGTAATAGTTCATTAACAATTAATGGTGCTGGTAATGTTCAAATAGCTGATATTTATGGATTTGCTACTGCTGGTAGTGGAAGTCCTAAAATAACTGTTAATGGAGGTACATTTACTCAAACTGGAGATTATTATATGTTTGGAGTATATGATGGAGAACTAATTATTAATGATGGAACATTTACTACTCCATATTGTGTAGCTAATAACTTTGGTGGTTATTATAGAATTCAAGGTGGTCAATATAGTGATATTCATGGAAAGATAACAATCAATGGTGGAACATTTACTACTACTGATGATTATGATATGACATTTGCTACTTCAGATGTTTTAGTAATTAATGGTGGAACTTTTAATTCACAAGGTGAAGAGGGAACTACTGTTTATACTGAAGCTCCAGGAGAAACTACTATTAATGATGGAACATTTAATGCTAGTGGAACTAATTCAGAAGTATTATATAATGACCAAGGAACAGTTACAGTTAATGCTGGAAACTTTAATAATCCAGTAACTGCTTATATTCCTAATTCATCAATAACTTATACTAATACTACTGGTGTTAATATAGTTGTTCCTAAAGATGAATTAGTTATTAAAGCTTTTGATGAACCAACTGATCCAACTGAAGAAGAAACAACCAAAGTAAATGCTGCATTAGAAGAAGGATTTGTAGTTGGTAAATATTACAATATTACTGCTTGGTTAACAAATCCGGATGATAACACTAAAATTGAACAAGTAGAAGATTTAGAAAACGCTATTAATGTTACTTTAACTATTCCTGCTGATCTTCCTGAATTACAAGAAGGTTATACAAGAATTTTTAAAGTAATTAGAATACATAATGGTGAAGCAACTGTACTTAGTGTAGTAGATAATGGAAATGGTACTATTACATTCCAAACAGATGTTTTCTCAACATATGTATTAACTTATGCTGATCAAGCACCAGCTGCTGATCCAGCAGAAGATAATACTAATAACCCTAATACTGCTGATAAGATTATTCTTTATTTCAGTGCATTAGTTATTAGTGCAGCAGCCGTTACAATAACTGCTTTATATATTAATAGAGTATATTAATAAAAAAATAATAGGCTAGCTTGTGCTAGTCTATTTTTGTTAGGAGAAGAGTATATGAAACGAAAAAAAGTTTTAAGAGTCCGTTTATGGGTTCTAATGTCAGTCATATGTGTAAGTTTATTTGGAGTAATATACTCTACAGTGAACATACTTCTATGGTGTTATAATGTTGAACAAAATAATAAGATTAGAGCTGAAATAAAAGAAGAATACGTTGAAGAAATAATAATAGATCAAAATATTTCTGGTGTAGTTCAAAATGATTATTCAATTGATTTTGATTCGGTAAAAAAACGTAATAAAGATACAGTTGGATATTTAGTAGTTAATGGACTAGATGTATCTAATTTTATAGTTAAAGCTAAAGATAATGATTACTATTTAAAACATAATTTTGATAAGAAATATAGTTCTGCTGGATGGATATTTGCTGATTATCATAATAAGTTTGATGGTAGTGATAAGAATATTATTATATATGGACATAATACTAAAAATGGAAGTATGTTTGGTACGTTGAAAAATATATTTAATAAAGAATGGTATAGTAATGAAGATAATCTTGTATTGAAAATTATCACTCCAACTGGAGAATATAAGTACCGAGTATTTTCAACGTATACTATTAAACCAGAAGATTATTATATAAATACTGAGTTTAAAAATAATAAAGAATATATTAAATTTGTAGAAACATTAAAGAAAAGATCTACTTATGATTTTAAAGTAGATACATCGAAGGTAACTCAAATACTTACGTTATCTTCATGTAGGAAAGAAGGAAAAGAAAGAGTAGTATTACATGCGATGAGACTAGATTAGTCTCATCTTTTATTTTGATTGAAATTATTATGTTTTTTATTTATTTATCTTTTAATACATGATAAAATATATTATGAGTTAAAATCTAAAATAGAGGGTGATTATTATGAAAATTATTAAGACTATTGTTGTGGATACGTTAATAGGTATATGGTTCTTAGGAGCTTTAATATCTATTATATGTTTATTATCCTACAATGAGTTTGCGACTACTCAAATCGGTAACTATACATTGCTTATTATTGATAGTGATGATATGCAAGAAAAATATGGATATAAAGAAGGAGACTTACTTATTGTAAAAAGAACTTCTGATAAGAATATGAAAGTAGGAGATTCTGCTTTCTATTATGATGCCAGTAAGAAGAGTTCGGTACTTGTATATGCTGGTGAAATAGAAAGTATTACTCCAGTTACTCCAGCTGAATCTACTTTTAGAATTAGTGGAGTAAAAGTATCAGGAGAATATGTAATAGGTACTATGAATAAAGTAGGGGTATATCATCATGCTGGTACTGTACTTAGTGTAATGACTTCTAAATGGGGATTTATGTTCTTTATCATATTCCCAACTTTATTCTTCATAATATATGAAGTAATGATGATAGTTGAATCATTTAGAGAAGATAAGGATGAAGATTAATAATGAAAAAAGTGCTTTGGATATTTGCACTATTTTGTCTACTTGCAACTATTATAGTTGTTCAAGATACTTTTGGATTATTTGAAACTAATTCAACCGCAACTAAAGACTTGGAAGTTGGTAGATGGAAGATATATCTAAATGATGAAGATATATCATTAACTGAATCTATTACTTTGGATGATTTCGTTTATACTAATCCTAATCATGTAGAAAGTGGTTATTTTGCACCAGGAAGTAGTGCTGAATTTATTATAGAAATAGATGCTAGTGATACTGATGTAGCAGTAGACTATGATATCACAGTAGATGCTAGTTCGCTACAACCATATCCAAATATATCTTTTAGTATTATTGATATGGATACTAATCAATCATCTATTAATAATCATTTCTCTGGAATAATGAATTTAACTGATACTAATCGTGTTAAAAGATTAAAACTTAGTATTAACTGGGTTAATGATTCTGATTATGATGAAAACGATACTAGTATCATTGGACAAGATATTAAATTTATTTTAGATGTTCACTTTGAACAACACGTTTAAAAAGAATAGAAAGTGAGGTGTCATATGAACCCGCTTAAAAAAGGTGTAAAAACAGTTTCTAATCTATTAACTGTAGGTTTGTTAATAGTATTAGTGCTTGTTATATATGGTCGTTTAACGGTAACATTTTCAGAAAATAGTTATCCTAACTATTTCGGATATACATTTTTTGAAGTATCAAGCGGATCTATGGAACCTGCTTTATCTGTTAATGATGTAATCTTAGTTAAGATTGGATATGACAATTATAAAAAGGGAGATATTATTACTTATGTAAATGATAAAGGAGAAATAATAACTCACCGTATAGTAATAGTTAATGCTGATACATTAACTGTTAAAGGAGATGCAAATAATACTATCGATACACCAATTCAAAAATCACAAGTAATTGGTAAAGTAGAAAGGGTTTATCCACAACTTAGTGTTTGGCAAAAAGTTATTACTGAACCCAAAATATTAATGGTATTATTTATTACTCTTCTAGCTTTTGATTTTGCTCTTTCTTATGATGGAGAAAAGGATAAAGGTAAGAGTACTACTAAGAAAAAAGTAATTATTAGTAAAGAAAAAGAAGAGAAAAAAGAATTAGAAGAAATAAAAGAAATAGAAGAAAAGAAAGAAAAAGTTAAAGAAAATAAAATAACTTCTGTTAAACCTGAAACACCTAGAATAAAAGTAAATGATTCAATAGATGTTGATGCATTACTTGATTTTACTAAAAAGATAGATTTAGAAGAAATTAATAAAGCGCTTGATAAAACAGTTAAATTAAATAAAAAGGAAATGACTGAATTAAAAGAAAAGATAGATAGTATTGATGAAAAGAAACCAGTACTACCTAAGTTAGAACAAAAAGAAAGGGAATTTATTGAATATACAATTAGATTAGATTTAAAAGCTATTCAAAAAAATGTTAAAAATAAAGGGAAGTAGGTGCGAATATGAAAGAATTATTAAATAATTTTGATAGAAAAATGTTATTTCGTTTATTAATTCTTTCATGTATGGTAATTATTACAATGCTTTCTGTAAGACATTTTAAGTTTACTGAATCTAAATATGAAACTAGAACTGAAGTAGAAATAGTACCAACTATAGCTTTCTTTATAGCTGATGTTAAAAGTTATAATGATTCTATTAAGTTAGAGGAAATAGTACCTAGAAGTACTCCTTACTTATATTCTTTTACAGTATCTAATTTCCAAGGAGATAAAAAAGCTAATGTAGATTTAACTTATAGTATTGAGTTTATTACTACAACTAATTTACCTTTAAATTATAAATTATATAGAGGTAATGACTTAGAACATGATATTACTTCTAGTACTAGTTATACTACTGATGACGATGGAATGTATTATAAACGTTTATATATAAGTGAAGTATCTACTTTAAGATATAATGCAGAGAATACCGATACTTATGTTTTAAGTGTAGAGTATCCTTTAACTTATCAAAATAATCCTGATGATTATTCTGGAGTAGTAGAACTAATAGAAATATATGTTCATGCTGAACAGGAAGTGTAATTATGAAGAAGTTAAAGTTAAAAGACAATGGTGTTAAAAGAATTATTATCTTAGTACTTATAATTATACTTGTAATATCTATACCTACTTTAGGTAAGTTTATCTCTAAAAAATTCCATGAATTCTATTTAAATAGTAAACATTTCTATTTTTATAGTAATAGATTAAAAGAAGATAATCCTTTATATCAAGTTAATAACTGGTCAGGAGTAGGTTCTTTTGAAATAGAATTTGATTTATCTTCAGAAAAAAACAGATATACTTATGCAGATTATGATATTGAATATGAATTATCAGTAGAATGTTCAGATACAGTTAATTGTGAATTAAGTGAAGAAGACGGAGTACTATATAGTACTAATCCAAATCACCAAAATACTATAACAGTTTCAGTTACTCCTGATAATGTTAGCTTTGAAGAGGGAGATAGTGTTACCATTGAAATAACTGCTCAAAGTACAAGTCCTTACAAGAAAACTATTAGTGCAACGTTTGAATATATTGTAGGTAAGAGTGGAGTAACATATGAAATAGATGATGAACCAGGAAGAAGTTATATTATACTTACATTAACTAATGCTATTTCATATTGTACTGTTGTTGAAGACTTCGGAGATTATGAAGTGGGAGATCGTATAGATAGAGATGTTTTTGTTACTTTGAATTCTAATGATAGAAAAAAATGTAAAAGTCAAATTATTAATCTTTCTATTCCGACTGGATATGTCATTGTAGATAATACTAGTTCTATTTTTGATATCGCAACTTATTCAGCTCCATCAGGAGGGCCAATTATTGGTGGAATTCGTTATATTAATAAAATGGAGTTCTGGATTGATCCATCTAGTGCACTAGCTATTAGATTTTATAAAAGAGATGTTGATGAAGATTATACTTATCCTTTTGGAAATTATGAAAATAGTATTATAACTGTTACTATTTCAGATCCTGATAGAGATAGAGGATAATTGGAGGTATTTATGGACTATAATATAGTTTTAAAATATATTTCATTTGTAAAAAGAGAATATTTAGACTTTTTTAGTATTTTGTTCCGTAATAAATACCAAAAGAAGTTATTTGAAGAATTTATGGATTCTTATATTCTTGTTCGTTATTATAATGAAACTGATTTTCATAATGAAAAAGATTTCATGGTACGTATTAATAAGGAACTAATTAAAATATATGAAAAAAATAAAAACATATATGATGAAGATTTATTAAGAAATATAGTAGCGTTATTTGCTTATGTAGTATACTTTGATGATGTATATGAAGATGAAAATAGTGCTAGTTTAATAGATGATTTAGTACAAGATGAAAATATTCAGATTAAAGATAAAGAAGAATTAAAAGAACAATTACTTGATTGGTACTTAGATCTTAAAGAAAATAAAGAAAAGTTTCATAATACTATTAATACGAAAGAGTTCTCTATCTTTAAGAAGAGAGTAAGTACTAAGACTTATGAAATTACTCTTGATCATAATGTAAAGATTTCTAATCTTTATAGTGATTACGCTATTAATAAGGCGTTTAATAGTCAAATAGTTAATGAAGATAAAGAGTTTGTTATGGCAATACTTACTAGTCATGAAGTATTAAAAAATGCTATTAACTTAGATTTTACTAAGAGATATATTTTTGAATTAGTACCATCTATTGTTGAAAAAGAGAAAAAAATGAAAAGATTATTCTCTATCTTAGATAATCCTTTATCTAAAAGATATATATCTGCTAAAATAACATATGAAGATTATTTAAATAATAAGAGTATATATGATAGTTATATAGTAGATGGATATTCATTCTCTGTAGTAATTGATTCTAAGTTTAAAGGAAATATTAAGAGTTTAGTATTATTTACTTATATTTATATATCAGAGAATAATGAATATTATAAAGATATAGTTAATGCTAAAAAGGAGCTTATGCCAAAAATAATTGTATATTAGGAGGTATTTATGGATACTTTTTTAAGATTTTTATATGAATTTTTATCTCAGTTTTTTGGAGGATTTATTCTATTCTTTAGAGGATTATTTAAAGGTTTAGGAATGATGTTTAATTTCCCTGCTTACCTTGAAATAATTCATGAGTATAAGAAGGATTTATCAATGCCAGAATGGATACTTGTATTTATTGCGGTATTAATAATATTATTAGTACTTGGATTAATTGTATTCATGGTAGTGTTCTTAATCCGTAAATACATTAGAATACGTAAGTCATTAGTAGATCAAGAGTCCCTTCTAGAAGAAGTTGCTAATTTAAATAATGAAGTAGCTAAACTTTATAAAGAAAAAGAAGAAATACTTTCTATGAAAGTATCCAAGTTAGGACTTAAACCAACTGAATCTGATACTGAAGAAGAAAGTACTAGTTCTTCTGATAATACTGTTGATACTAATGATATTAGATTCCCTAAATTATATGAAGTTGATCAAAAATATGCTAATTATAAAGTACAAAACTACAACAATGCCTTTGACTTGCCAGAATTAGTAGATATGTTTAGAAACTTTGCTGCTAGTGAATTAAGATTGTATTATCGTGAAAAGATGATTCGTTTATTTATTGCGGCATTATCTTCAACTAAACTCGTAATTCTACAAGGTATTTCTGGAACAGGTAAAACTTCACTTGCTTATGCTTGGGGAAAATTTTTAAAACATGACTCTTGTATCGCATCTGTTCAACCATCTTGGAGAGATCGTACTGAGTTGTTTGGATATTTCAACGAATTTACTAAGAAGTTTAATGAAACAGAAGTATTAAAAGAGATATATCAAGCTGGATATACTGATGATGTATATACAGTTATCTTAGACGAGATGAACATCTCTCGTGTTGAGTACTATTTTGCTGAAATGTTATCAATACTAGAGATGCCTAATAAAGATGAATGGATTGTTGAAATTGTTCCTAGTGCATGGAAGAGTGACCCAGTTCATTTAATTGAAGGTAAAATGAAGATACCACCTAATGTATGGTATATCGGTACAATCAACAACGACGACTCTACATTCATGGTAACAGATAAAGTATATGACCGTGCTATGCCTATTGATATTAACGATAAAGGAGAAGTATTTACTCCTAAAGAAATACCAGCTCAAGATATTAATTACTCGTATTTGAATAAGTTATTTGAAGATGCTATAAATAATTTCCCAATTCATGAAGATGTACTTCAAAAAGTAGATGAAATGGATGACTATGTTATTAAGCATTTCCGTATAGCTTTTGGTAACCGTATTGTTGCTCATATGCGTAAGTTTGTTCCTGTATATGTAGCTTGTGGTGGAGATGAAATAGACGGAATAGATTACTTTATAGCTCGTAAGATTTTAAGAAAATTTGAACAATTAAATATTGCATATATTAGAGATGAAATTGATGGCTTTGTTAAATTCCTAAATGATGAATTTGGTGAAGGAAAGATGGCTGAATGTATAGAATATCTATTAAGACTTAAGAAAATGTCATAGGTGATAATCATGAAGGATATTAAGGTAGTAGATTTATATAAGAAAGCTAATGAAGATAGAGTAGATAAGTTTATCGAAAACACTAGATCTAGTCTTATGGTTGATAAAGACTTAAAGAAAGTAGAAGTAGACTTTGAATGGTTAGATTTAATGGAAAATACTATTCAATATTTAGATAATATTTTAAGAAATCCTAATCGTTTTATCATTAATGAAGAAGAAGTAGTTAAAGTAGAACTTGCTAGAAGAATTACTGTAGATAGCATTAAACATCTAGCTAGACATACAAACTACATTCAAGAGATAAATGAAGATGATGAAGTAAAACCATCTAAGATTCTTAATATTAATAAAGATGAAAGTTATGATACCTATGAAAATAGATTTATCTTTACTCTTATTCAAAATATGGAAAGTTTTCTTGAAATTAAAAAGAAGAGTTTATTATTATCTTCTAGTTTAAGAGATGTTAAGAAATGTGAGTATCATGCTAAGAGTAAAGTAGGTCTAGAACAAATATCAATGGAGATTAATTTTACTTCTAGTTTGATTGATCAAAAAGAACCAGAAGGAGATACTCCTATCGCAACTAGAATTCAAAGATTAGATGATAATATTAAAATGCTTACTAGTAGTGAAGTATATAAAACTTTAAAATCTATGCATGTTGCTAAAGTAATACCTCCTATTAAAAAGACTAATGTTATTTTGAAAAATACTAACTTCCAATATGCAATGATATTATGGGATTACTTACAAGAACATGTTGCTGATGCTAGTAAAGTAGTTAAAGAAAACAAAAAATATGAAGATAATGGTATTCTTAAAGAATATATTAATAATACATTTTTGCTTAATTATTTAGCTATGAATACATTAAGTGAAGAATCTCCAATTAGTGATAGAGAAGAAGTTATAGAAGAACTTACTGATAACTTAATTCAAAAGATAGTAGAGTTAAATGTAGATTTACCTTTATCTGCACTTAAAGATAAAATTGGAGAAAAGATTGCAATTACTAAGTATAAAAAAGAAGCAAGTCTATATGAGATTCAAAATACATTTTCTGAGCATATTAAGAATTACTTAGAAAAGATAGAAAGTATTAGTATATGAAAAAAATATTTAGATTAATATTAATAATTATATTATTTATAATATTAGGAATTATTATATTTCAAAGAGTAACTCATAATAAATTAGCTCTAGGTAATTTTTATATTTTTGAAATTATATCTGGATCTATGGAACCGGTTTATAAAGCTGGGGATGTTATATTAGTTAGAAAATGTGATTATGAATCAATAAATATAGGGGATGATATTACTTATTTGGGTAGTGAAGGTAATTTAAAAGGTTTAATAGTTACCCATAGAGTAATAGAAAAGTTTGATTATGAAGGAAAACATAAGATAAAGACTAAGGGTATTAATAATGAAGTAGAAGATCCGGTTATAAATGCTGATCAAGTATATGGAAAAGTAATTTATAGGACAATTCTATTTAGTTTAATGGGTAAAATTATGACTAATAAGGTTGCTTACTTTATGATTTTTGCTAGTGTATCCCTAGTATTTTCTTATGAGTTTATATCATATTTCTTCTTAGATAATGATGATGAGGATGATGAAGAAGAATAGATAGATAGAGTGTGGTGATGTTGTTCATGAAAAAGAACAAGAAGAAGAAAAAGTTAGTTAGAATTCACCAATTATTGTTACTAATAATGTTACTTTTAGTTAATTCAACAGCGTGGTTTATTTATGTAAATACTGTTGAAAATACTATGAATGTCCATGTTAAAGCTTGGGATGTAACATTTGAAGCGGGGGATTCGGAAATAGTTGATATGGTTGAAGTAACAGTAGATGATCTATATCCAGGAATGGATGATTATACTTATGACTTAACTGCTCATAACCGAAGTGAAGTTTCGGCAACTCTTACTTATGAAATATTACAAGCTAATATTTTAGGAGATCTTGTAATAACTAAAGAAGGTAGAGCAGAAAGACATGAAACAGCATTAGAAACAGATCCTACTAGTGCAGAACTTGAACTTCAATTAAAAGAAGATTATCCTTTTGAGATAACCTTCGATTTAACTAATTCTATTATGAACTCTGGTAATGGGAGTTCGGTTTATTCCGTTAATGTAGTTTGGCCTTATGAACAAGGTAATGATGAACTAGATACAGAGTGGGGAATAGCTGCAGCTACTTATAAGAGCCAATATCCAGCAGAACCATCTATCGTTTTAATGATAAAAATAAAAATTACTCAAAATGCTAGTTAGCTTTTTGAGTAAAGTTAAGAGCGACTTTAACGCTTGCTACGCCGTTTGATGCAGCAGATGTATCAGCGGCATTATTCATTGTTTCTCCTGTACCATCATACCATTCAATGAAAATACGATAAGTATTATTATTGTTAGTATTAGATAGATTATGTGTTGTAGTGATAGTGTTGCTTGTACCATCGAATAGGATAGTATCACCATCATTTATTTTATATCCAACTATTCTTAAATCAGAAATAGTATTATCATCTCCTGGAGTAATAGTAATAGTTTGATTATAAGAAACTTCTACTCTTGTTGAATCTATTACTAAATCAAAGTATCCAGTACTTGTAGGAGCGATTACACCAGTGCTGATATTATCATTAGCATCATAAGTAGGAACTAAAGTATTAGTAAAACTACTTCCAGAGACAACGTCTATGTTATTAACTTTAAATGTCCATTCAGCAATTGTAAATTTACCAGTAGCGTTTGTTGATGAAACATATTTAGCGTATGATGTTTGCATCATTTCGATAAGAAGGCATAATAAAGCACAAGCAATTACTAATCTTATTTTACGATTATTAATTACATTCATAGATATTCGCCTCCATTCTCATTTTTATTATACAAAACAAATGTCAAGATTTAAATATATATATGTAAATATTTTTGTAAATTTACACTTAATATATACATGTTGTATATATTGTTGTAAACATATGCTTTTGAAATTAAAAATATTGATTTTTGCAATATTTGTAGTTTATAATTATTATGTATGATAGATAAGTATATCGTGCATGTGTTGGTGATGTTATGGCAAGAGAAGTAGTTGTTAAAGCAGATCAAGTTAAGAAACGTAAGAGAAGATCAAGAATAATAAAGCTATCATTACTTTTTTTACTGTTACTACTCACAGTGTTATATATAATTTTAAGAGTTATATATAACGAGGGTAGATTTACAATTACACTTGATTCTAATGATACTTTGAAAAGTGGACTTGCAATATTTGAGAGTTTAAATAATTCTCAAGGAAAAAGAAAACTTGAAGCAACACCGGTAAAATTTATGGATAACATATCTTATAAGTGGTTACCAGAAAATATTGATACAGAAGCTGATGGACCTCACAATGGTAAAAACTACATAGCATATAGTTTCTATGTGGAGAACCAAGGAGAAGAGGTACTAAACTATTGGTATGAAGTATACATAGATGATGTTATTAAAAACGTTGATGAAGCTGTTCGTATAAGAATATACAGAAATGGTGAATATGTTACTTATGCTAAAAAGAATTCGTTGGCTAATGAACCTGAAGAAGGTACCGTAGCATTTAGAGAGGATGTTAAAAGTAAAGAAAGAATAGTCATACTGGAACAAGTAAAAGATTTTAAACCAGACGATTTAGATCGTTTTACAATAGTAATATGGCTAGAAGGGGATGACCCTGATTGTGTTGATGCTATAATAGGCGGAGAATTAAAAATGCACATGAAGTTTACTGAAGAACATATTGAAAATTGATGGGAGTTGAAAAAATGAGTACAAATAAAAAGAAAAAAAGAAAAGAGAAAAAATTAAGATCATTATTTCTACTATTATTTTTAACAATAATTATGTTAGGAACTGCAACTTATGCATGGTTCACAGCCAATCAAGTTGTAACAATTCAAGCTTTAGACTTACAAGTTGAAGCTAGTAATGGTCTACAAATATCAACAGATGCTGTAACATGGAAATCAGTAATTACTAATGCTGATATTACTACTGGAGCATATAGTGGTGCTGTTAACCAAGTTCCAACATCAGTTACTGCTGTATCAAGTGATGGTACTGTAACAAGTGGTAAGATGAATATGTACTTAGGTACAATTACAAATGACCAAACTACAGGAGATTATCTAATCACTTCTACAAAACAAACTGATGTAGCTGGTTCTAATGGATACTACATTGCATTCGATGTATTCCTAAAAACTGATACAACTCAAGAAGTATTCTTAGCAGGAACTTCAAATGTAAGCCATAAAGCTGTTCAAATCGCAGGTACTGATGAAGAAACTACTGATAAAGGATTAAAGAATTCTGCTCGTGTAGGATTTGTAATTCTTGGTCATGGTGCTTCAACTGATTCAGTTAGTACATTAACTGGATTATCTAATGCTAATGCTACTAGTGCAATCATTTGGGAACCAAACTATACATCACATACATCACAAGCATTAATAGTTGCTGCTGAGTATGGTGTTACTGCATCAACAAGTTCAGCTACTGCTTATCGTGGATTAAATAAAGAATTCTCTGAAGGTGATTTAAAGAAAACTGTTAAAGGAGAAGGTACAGAAGCAGGATATGCTACTGCTATGAGTCCAGCTATTCAAACAGCTGAAGGAAATACTGATAATCATTCATTCGCAACATTACAAGCAGGAGTTACTAAAGTTCGTATTTATATGTGGATTGAAGGACAAGATATCGATTGTGAAAACAATGCAACTGGTACTGATATCTCATTCAACGTATCATTTACAACTGCAACATCTTAATAAGATTTAAAAGAAGGTTAATACCTTCTTTTTTTTGTGGTATAATAAATATAGAGAGGTGAAAAAATGAAAAAATATTTAAACATAGTACTAGTATTTGTTTTAGTATTATTAGTTAGTGCTTGTGGGAAAAAGGAAAATAATACAGCAAAAGAAAAAACAATAACAGTTGATGAAGATATGATAATTACCTACAAGATAGATGCTCCTTACTACGGAGACATTAAAATAGGAAGTGTTTCTTTTGATATGTTAAGTACAAATGCTATGCTTAAGGAAAAGAATATTGAAAATAATTATTTTAGAGTAGCTGGATACAAAGTAAAAGGTACAGATGATAACTTCTTCTATGAAACAATAAAGTATGATGACTCTTATGAAGTTGAGTTTGTAGCTCACAGTGATTACTATGAGAAAGTTGGTTGTGAAGATTGTGATGAGCAATTAGTATCTAGTCTTGAACTACCTAAAGGAATAACATTTAATTCAACTGCTGATGACGTTATTAAAGCTTATGGTGAAGCAAACGAGAAAAACGACTATGATGATAATAGTTACCAATGGAGTGAAAAGACTGATGGTGAAAAATTAGGTGGAATTCAATCTAACGAATTAACATATAACTATAAAACAGATAAAGCAGAAATGAGACTTGAATTATGGTTTTCTAAAAGTACTGGAAAACTACATAGAGTTAGATACATCATTGAAGTTAAAAAATAATTGTAAAGGATATTTAATAATATCCTTTTTATTTTGTTTTTTCTTTATTTATGGTAATATATATAGTAGATATAGTAGGTAGAAAGAGGAATCGTTATGAATCATTTAAAAGATATTTCAAATGAAGAATTATTAGCAATTTTTCGTCTTGTACTAGAACATAAAGATATGCTAGAGATAGAGAAACAAAAGTTAGTAGAGAAAGAAGAACAATAACATGAAAGATGCTTTAATAGAAAAATATGATGAATTTAAAAACGTTTTAGATGTTATGCCTACTAACAATAAAGAAAATAAACAAAAAAAATATGAATTTATAAAAGAAGAAGAAAACTTTAATGAAAAGTTTCTTAAATTAGTAAATGAAGAAATAGAATTAAGAAAATCTAGAATAAATAATCTAGTAGTAAATGAAGTTATTTCAGAAAAAGAAAATGAACTAAATGGTTTAACATCTTTATTGTGGAATGAATATAATACTTCATATGAGAAATTAGAATTAGATTATTACTTATATAAATTAACTAATTATAAAGACAATTTATCTAGAGTAAATGAATGTATTAGAAAGATTATAGATAATTTTAATCATGTAGGAATAGAAATAACTAGTAAGATGTTTAATTACAATAGATACGTAAGAGAATACATTGATACAGTACTAACTACTACAGATGAAGAATTATTAAAGACTAAGTTCGAAGAATTATATTGGAAATATCCAGAATTAATTAAAACATTAGAAATTAGTTTTAAAGGGATTTATCTAAAGAATCAAAAGACTATAGATAAGTTCTACGATGATAAATATGCTGCTTTCTTAGCTAATAACAATGTTAAAGAAATAAAGAATAATATTATTAATCTTAGTGATGAAATTAAAATTCTTAAGAATAGTGATCCTGCTTTAATATTTGAAAAGTTTAGAAATAAAGAATATGCATTAACTACTTATAGTGGAGTAGCTATAGACAAGAAAAAGACTAATTATTTTGGAGATAATTTTTCATATGATAATTTAGTTAAATTATATAAATCTTTAAAAGAGTACTATCTAATTACTAAGTATGATTATATTTTAAAAGATATGAAAACTAGACTTGAAAATAAAGATACATATAAAGGTAAAATGGATGCTTGCTTAAAAGATTTATTAAAAGTAGAAACTAAAGTAATAGGTCTTTCTGGATTAGAAGAACAAAAGAGTAAGTTCCCATTTTTTAAAAAGAAAACAGTACAAGATGATAAGACTTTATTTGAGTATAAGAATGCTTTAAACGAACTAATTGCTAAGTATAATGAATTAGATGATTTAAGATTTAATGATATTATCTCTAAAAAACTTGAAAAAGATAGTTCTATCTTAAAAGTATTTAATTTAATATCTGGAAATTATTTATATTTCTTAAATAGAGTACTAGAAAATGTAGATGGTATTAGTGTTGATGAAGTAGATAGATTATTTGAAGAATTAAATACTGAGATTATTAGTAGTAATTTTTACTTATTAGATAATACAGCTTTACTTGATGAAAAACAAATGAAAGAGTTAATAGTAGATCGTTATCGACTTGATAATATTAATATAACTACTGCTGCTTTAGAGAAAGAAAATATAGAAGGTACTATGGAAGATATTAAGACTCTTCTTAAGTATGAAAATATGGTACGTTCTGGTATTAAGTTTGAAGATATAGAGTTTATCTTAGAGTGTGATAAAATGTGATTTTAAAATCACATTTTTTTATTTGAATTTATATAATTTTGATGCAGTATATGATATAATAAATAATGGAATAATATAGAAAAGTAAGGATATAGGCTATGCGTAAAAGAATTAGATTAAGAAAAGAAATATATGTAGTCTTTGGTATATTTATTACCATTCTTTTAGCATGGAAACTTTCTTCTACTTTAACTACTAAAGTATCATCAGGAGCTTGGGATGGAGTAATTGCTACTTCATTTACTTCTGGTAATGGTACTGAAAATAATCCTTATATTATTAATAGTGCTGGAGAATATGCTTATTTTAAACAATTAATGGAATCAGAAGACGCTATATTATATGCTGATAAATATTATGAATTAAATATCAGTTTTGATTATAATGACTATGATATTTCAATAAATAATACTGTTCCATTTAGTGGTACTATTGATGGTAAAAATAACTATATAACTAATGCTAAAGTAACTAATTCTATGTTTAATACTCTTGATGGAGCAACTATTAAAAACTTAGAACTAGATGATATAGAAGTAAATGTTACTGGAGAAACTGGTTCTTTATTTGCTTTATCTTCATCTAACAGTAATTATTCATTCTTAATAGTAGAAGGTACTATTAGTATTGATGAAGAAAATGAAAATGTTACATCTATTTCTGGATTTATAGTTAGTGATAATGATTCTACTATAGATAAAGTAATAGTTAATCCTAATTATAATAATATAAATAATGATTTAATTAGTTCGTTTATTACTAGTTCAAATAATACTACTATAGTAAATGCATTAGTTAAAGATGATGGATTAGATCTAATTAAAAATAATACTGAAACAGATATTACTAATCTTAATAGTTATGTAGTTGTAGGTAATGATATAGTACTTGATATAGATTATTTAGATTCATATAAAACTGATAAATATGCAGTTGTAGTAGATGGTACAGAATTTAGTTTAAATATAATTGTTCCGGATACTTTAGGTAAGATAGAAGAAAAAGAAATACCTAAATATACTCATTCTGTGACTAAAGGAGCTAGTTTTATTCCTTTACATGATTCTGGAGTAGATGGTACTACTGTATATGTAAATGATTTGGAAGCAGATTATAACTACTATATGGGTCTTAATTATACAACTAGTACTAATGGTAATGTACCTACACAAGTAAGCAAGAATCTATATAATAGTTCTAATTTAACTAAAGTACAAATAATTTATGATGGTGGGGATTTAGGAGTTAATAATACTGCTATTCATACTGGTAGAGTTTCTTATTTGTCTGGAGAAAATCATAATAAATTTGTTTATTATAAATACTACAAATATGATACAAGTAATAATACTTTAGATATAGAATTAATAGATAATCCGTTTTCTGGAAGACCTACTGATATGGCTTTCAATGGATGGTATTCAGATGATTCTAATATAGAAGTATATCTTGATAAAACATTCTATGTATATCATGCAGTTATAAATGTTAATCCTAATACAGATTTCCAAGTTGTATCTTTAAGAGCTTCTTGGACTGGTGCTGATGTAGCTTATACATCTCAAAATAGTAATAACATTAATACAGCATTAGGTACTTTACCATCAGCTGGACTTAATGAATTAGATACAAAAGATGTTACTATTATTTATCATATTGATTTAGATAATTATCCAAACGGAGTTTATGTACAAAGAACTGTTAACTATAATGCTAGTCAAGCTGGATATTATAATTCTAGTGGCACTTTATTAACTGGAGTATGTACTACAAGAAGAGGATGTACTGTTTATGAAAGATTAACTAATGATACATATAACTCTAATACTACATACTATACTCTTGTAAATGGTACGATGAGATCTACTAATGTTGCTACTTATACAGAACAAATAATTAATTATCATGATACTAATTACATAAATTTAAATATGGCTAATTTCTATGTAATGGATCATATAAATAATGGTGTATCTAGAAATGGATACTATGACAGTAATGGTAATACATTAACTGGTAATTGTAATACTTATGCTGGATGTGATGTTTATCATAAGATTTTATATGATGAAACACATATTTATGATAGAGCTAATACTTATTATTATTTAACTACTAGAGATACTAATATAGTTTATTTAAATAGTAGTAATACATCTACTTCTTGGACTAGTACTAAACCATTTACTTTAACTAGTTATTATAATGGTACTGATTCTAGAAGTAATGCTTATTATGAATTAGGTACTTATAGTGGATATATAAAAGCTGTAGCTGATACAAGAATAGAGTTTATTAGACTTTATTCAACTATGTCACATTCTAGTAATACTGTATCATCTACTAGTGGTACAACTGGTGGACTAATCTATGGTAATTCGAAGAATCTTAAAATTGGTAGAGGATTAACTAGAAATGGTAACTATGTTAATGCTCGTATGGTATTAGGTACTACTAATACAGGAAATGAACAACCTAAATATCGTTTAATAGTAGAATCTGGTTGGTATAACTTTATGACTACTGGTGGTATTAATGGTAATTATACTTTATCTAGTTATGATATTACTGGTATTTATGGATCTGATTATGATCGTGTTAAAAATGATAATAGTAAATTAGATGTATGGCATGCTTTATATGGTGATCGTGCCACAATTGTTAATTATGGAAACAATAATAATGATATTCATTATACACAAATTGTTAAGAGTGGATTCTTTGGTTCACAATCAAGTTCTACAGGATACGCTACTGGTATATATGTAACATCTAACTCTAGTGGTGTTACTTATAGTCCGATGGCTTTAATCGTTGAAGGTGGAAGAATCTGGGGTATTAATGGTGGACCAGGACCAGCTTCAGGAATGGGTAGTAGAAATGGAGCTTATATCTTTGTTAAAGGTGGTAATATTAATACTATCTTTGGAGGAGGAGCTTATCTTACTTCTTACTCATCACGTGTTATTCAAGTAACTGGTGGTACAGTAAATAACTCTGTATTTGGTGGATCTAACGGATACATGTATGGTACAGGAAACGCTACTGGTACTAATGCAAGAGGAATTTTAAACGGAGATACATATTTATATATTGGTGGTAATGCTACTATTGGAGTAAGTGGTTCTGATGAATTATATCTATCTGAAATAGGTTCAGTATTTGGTATTGGTAATGGTAGAGAAGGATATGACTATATTGGTACTGCTGATAATTCATATATCATTATTGATGGAGAAGCTAATATTTTAAATAATGTTTATGCTGGTGGAAACCAAGGTGCTGTTGGATATGATGCTAGTGGTACAGTTGTATCTAGTATCAAGATTCTAGGTGGAACTATTAATGGTTCTGTTTATGGAGCAGGAAACAATAATGGTGGAGGTACAACTAGTGTTACTAATAACTCTACTATAGAAATGAGTGGAGGAACTGTTGAAGGTTCTATCTATGGTGGAGCTAATATTCGAGGAGATTTATTTGGTACAGCTACTGTAACTATTAATAATGGAACAATAAATGGATCTGTCTACGGTGGTGGATATGGTCAAAATACAGGAGTTAGAAATAGTGTTGTAGTTAATGTTAATAATGGTACTATTGGTGGTTCCGTTTATGGAGGAAGTGCTTTTGGTACAGTTATAGGTCGTTATAATGGTAATACTGGATCAGGAACTGTTACAGTTAATGTTTCTAATGGATTAATTACTGGTAATGTATTTGGTGGAGGTATGGGAAGTAGTACACAAGAACCTCATACTTATGGAAATATTACTGTTAATATTAGTGGTGGATCTATGTCTAATGTCTACGGAGGACATGACTTAAACGGAACAGTTACTACAACTGATACTATTAATATTACTGGTGGAACTATGGCCAATATTTTTGGTGGAGGAAATGAATCATCAGTAAATACTACAAATATAAATATGAGTGCTGGAATAGTTAATGGTTCAGTATTCGGTGGAAGTAATAATTTAGGTAATGTTAATACATCTAATATAACTATTACTGGTACATCATCTATTGGTAATGTTTATGGTGGTAATAACTTAGGTGGTACTTTTGGAACATCTAATATTACATTTACTAATGGAACAATTACTAATTCTATTTATGGTGGTGGTAATCAAGTTGATAGTAATAGTACTAATATAACTTTAAATGGAGGTACTACTACTAGTGTCTTTGGTGGAGGTAAATCAGCCTCAGTTCTTAATAGTACTAATGGTGCTAATATAATTCAAAATGGAACTACTCTTAGTGTTATCTATGGTGGTTCTGATACTAATGGTACAGTAGCTAAAGCAACTATTACTCATAATTCTGGTGATACTCCAATTATATATGGTGGTAATAATGCTGGTGGAAGCACTGCAAATACAATAATTAATTATGTAAGTGGTACAACTACTGATATCTATGGTGGAGGAAATAATGCCGAATCTGGAACTACTCAAGTAAATGTTCAAAATGGAAATATTGAAAGTGTTTTTGGTGGCGGAAATAATGCAGGAGCAACTTCTTCATCAGTAAATGTTATTAATGGTGATATTAGTTCTATTTATGGAGGAAGTAATAATTCTGGTACAGTAAATACTACTTCAATAGGTATTGCTGGTGGAACAATAAGAGAAGTTTTTGGTGGAGGAAATCTTGCCTCAATAGGTAATAGTAATGTTGTTTTAAATGGTGGAACAGTTCGTAATCTATATGGTGGAGGAAATATGGCTTCTGCTAATAATACAAATATAGATATGAATGCTGCTACTGTTAACAATAACTTATACGGTGGAGGAAACTTTGGTACAGTAAGTGGCTCTACTTATGTAAATATTAATAATGGACGTGTTAAAGGTAGTGCTTATGCTGGAGGAAATGGTGCTAGTGCTGTTGTTTCTGGTAACACTATTATTGAAATAGGTGGTACTAGTGTAATTGGTACAGAGACTGAAACTAACTTAATTCTTTCATCAGTCTTTGGTGGAGGAAATGCTGCTAATACTGGTACTACCGGAAATACTTCATATGCTATTGTAAATATTTCTGGTGGTACTATTTACGGAAATGTTTATGGTGGAGCTAATACAGCTGTAATAAATGGTATCGCAGAAGTTCGTATAGGTAAAAATGCTATTACTTCTAAGTCTATATACAATACATTAACTACTACTAAATCAGATATTACTATTAATGGTACTATCTTTGGTGGAGGAGAAGCTAATGCTGAAGGTTCTGAAATATTCGACTATGACGCTATTAGTGTTACTGAAGGAATAGATATTACTATTGATGGTAGTGAACATACAAATCTTAATTTATATGGATCTATATTTGGTTCAGGAGATGCATCTCGAAGTGATGGTTATAGTTATATTACAATTAAGAATTATGGAGACTTTGATAATCCACATCGTAACTTATCTATTCAAAGAACACAAATACTTACAATAGATAATTCTAATATTCTTCTTATTGGTCAAAAAGATAGAACTAATGAATATTCAGATGTACTATTCTCTTTATCTAGAATTAATGATTTAAAACTTGTTAATAATTCGGCTTTATTCTTAGAAGAAGGTACTAACTTATTAGAGAAGTTTGAATCTTTAGATTCTAATGGTAATAAAGCTAGTGTAACAATAGATGTGGATAATAAAACTATCAACAGAACTGTGGATAATCGTTTATATGTACTTGAAGGTAAGATAGTAAATGTTGCTTTAGACCAACAAGTAACTGACTATGGTGAAGTAAGTGGTATGACTTTCTTTGGAATGTATAAGCATGGTGGAGGAAATACACTTAACTTAGGTATATATAAGAAGAATATTGGCTTTAATTCAACTCTTAATTTAGGAGATTTACCTGCTAAAGGAAGTTATGTATTGGGTCTACATAAAGCTAATCATAATATTGAAGAAGATGGATTCTATAGTAATTTCCAAGATGGAGATGATTCCTCTACTGATTGTAAAATAGATTATATTGAACCAACTCCAGAAGCATCAACATATTATATGTGGATTATTGGAGAAGCAGTTATTGAATATAATATTGATTTAGTCGCATCTAAGTATTCTACATTAGGTAGTTTGGAACTTGCTTTCTTAGAGTTCCCTAATCCAAATACATCTTTCCAAATACTTGGATTTGATTCATCTGGATTAGAAACGGGAATAAATTTACTACCAGTAAATCAAGTACCTAAAATTGCTCAAACAGAACAAGAAGCTAATAGTAAGTTCGCTCTTACAATGTCTTCATCTAATACTGGTTGGTTAACTAATGGTACAACTACATTTGTAAGTTCTGGTTCAACATATAATGGAACTACTTATTATGTAGGAGATAATACTAATGACGTTCCTTCTATGTTATTCCAACTATATCACTCAAAGAATTTAACAGTAGATCAAGATATGGGAACTGTAGTTATTCAATTGATGGCAATTGAAAAAATTAATGCTCTTGAAAGCGAAACCAAAAGGGTAGTTATAAATGTAAATTTATCAACAGATATTTATACTGATATTAACTATGAGGGAGCTATGACTCCTGGAGATAAATATGATATTTTCCCTTCAACCGCAACTAATATTACTGATAAATCTAAATTTAGTGCTTATTTTTCATTGTTTGTAACAGATGAAGAATTCTATACAAAGAAATGTACTACTGGAGATTGTTATAGAGCTTTGATAAGTACTTATGCTCTACCTGAAAATACAAAAATAACTATGATAGATAAATCATCAGATCAAGTTAATTATTATTATTATATTGTCACTCCAGAAAAATACCAGGACGCTTTAGATGATATAAGTATAGATGGAGAGACTTCATATGAACTATCAAGATTTTATCCTATGGGAACTGCGGTAGCAACAACCCATTATAGTGATATTTTTTCTACTCAATCTTATATTCATGATGGGTTAATAGAAGAGGAATTTATCTTTATTTTTGATTTTAAAGATACAGAGATAACTGGTAATCAACTAAATAAAGCATTATCATTCGAACTTAAATCAGGAACTAATACTGTTACCTCGGTATTAGGAATTGAACGTGATAATTTAAAGTTTAGTTTGTATGATGATGTAGATACAAGTCTTGAAATGGATGCAGAATTAGATGCTACACCATTATATGTTTCGAAGACAGGTAATATTACTTTAGATATTGCCCCTAAAACATTAAAACAAGGTTCTATTAATATTTATAATACTGAATACTTTGATTATAAATCAGGTATTAATATTAGAGTAAAAAATAGTAATAATGAATATGTTAGTGGAAGTGCTTTGACTGGAGTATATTTTACTATTGATAATTCTAATTATTATCCTGATGTTAATGGTGTTACAAGAATTAAGTTAAGTGATAAAGTAGGTAGTGTTGAGAAATTAGTAAATGTTAATTTAGAAAACTCTTTATTGCCAACTGGTACTTATTCTTTTGAAATAACTGCCTTTACATCCATTGACGGAATATATTATAGTAATACTAATCTTGTTACTAAGGATATAATTACCCCTATTATTAATAGTACGTATGGATTAAAAGTAGATTTAGATGATGAATCAATTATTTTAGAAACAGGAAAAGCTAATACTTTAACTGGTACTATTAACTATACTTCTTTATTAACTAATCCTAATATTAGAATAAGAATGTATAGAAGAAATTATAATGAAA
This sequence comes from uncultured Clostridium sp., assembly GCA_946402315.1. GTDB lineage: Bacteria > Bacillota_I > Bacilli_A > RF39 > UBA660 > RUG11788. The sequence continues at coordinate 46,922 of CAMIWC010000006.1, forward strand.
TATATGATACTACTTATACTCAAGTAGATGTAGGTGACTATATATCTAGTCCTCTAGTACATACTACTAATCAAAAAGAATATTATATAACTCAAGCACCAGCTAATATAATTAACATAAGTTATGATTTTAAAACTAATCTAACTACTGGTACTTATAGATTAGACTTTGCATTATATGATAATAATGTAGAGATAGGTACTGTTTCTAAATATATTATTATTCATAAACCAGAAGAATAAAAACTTCTATAAATTGATTATAGAAGTTTTTATATTGTAATAATTTTGTTATAATGAAATAGGTGATAAGTATGGCAAAACTATATTTTAGATATGGTGCAATGAATAGTGGTAAGACAACTATTTTATTACAAGTTGCACACAATTATGAAGAAAGAGGAATGAAAGTACTTATTCTTAAACCAGCTAAAGATTTAAAAGCAGAAAAACGTATTTCATCAAGATTAGGAGTAGAAAGAGAAGTAAATTATTTAATTAAACCAGAAGATGATGTATATAAATTAGTTAATAAACATAAAAAAGATATATCTTGTGTATTAATAGATGAAGCTCAATTCTTAGAACCAATTCAAGTAGATCAACTTATGAAAGTAACAGTGCTTTTAAATATACCAGTTATTGCTTATGGACTTAGAACTGACTTTAAAACAAATGGTTTTCCTGGTAGTACAAGATTGCTAGAACTAGCACATACTATAGAAGAATTAAAGACTATTTGTCGTTGTGGTAGAAAAGCTATATATAATGCTAGATATGTAAATGGTAAAATAACTATTAAAGGAGAACAAGTAGCGATAGATGGAATGGATAATGTAACATATGAATCTGTTTGTCCTAAATGTTATTATGAGCAAATAAAAGATATTAAAGGTTAATAGTATGCTTAAATGCATACTTTTTTTATGTTATAATTAAATGGGGATGGTTGAATGGCTTTAAGGGATAAATTCGAAAATCTATTAATTAATTGTCAAGTTGGAGATTATTATTCTCCAATAGATAATTTTATGATGGAACAAAGTAGAGGAATCCTTTTTAGTAAAAAAAAGAGAGAATTTGTAGAATTAATTCCTACAGTAATTCACTATAGTAATTCTAATAATATATCTTGGATATCTCTTCCTAGAATAGAAGCTTTTTCAGGATTTTGTGAAGCTGTTAGACAAGGAATATATTCTACTGATTTATATGATAGACATCTTTTATATTCAATGTTGTTATCCCGTATAAATAATCCTGATATTTATAATGATGAATTATTAGCTCATCTAGCGAGTCTAGATTTATTTCCTTCAGATATTACACTGTTAGTTGAAGATATGTGTAGGGTTAATTTAGATGCAGCTGATAAATATATTCAATTGATAAAAGGTACAATTAAAAATCCTAAGTTAGTAGCGTCTATTTTTTATTCAATTACTTGTAGTTGTAACTATTATGAAGAATATGGAAACTATCAACCGATATTTAGAAATATAGATTTCTTTATGGATGGTATGAATAATTTATATGAGCTATACTCTAAGGTTGATAAAGATAAGGATACTCAAGAAAAAGTTCGTCAAAGAATTCTGGCTGACTTAGATAGTGTACTAACTAGAATTCCAATTAATCAAGCAGTAAAGTTAATTGAACTATGTGATAAAGAAGAAGATCGAAAGAAAGTAATTGATTATATAAAAGATCATTTTGATGAACTAACTGAGTTTTATTCAGGTGTGAGTTTATTTGATGTGTTAATAACTGACCTTCAAGGAATACCAGAACTAGATAAAAAGAGAAGAGAATTTGTCAATGAGAACTTTGAAGATTTAATTCCTAGAATGTTTTTTCAAGGTGCTCGTTATGATAAGGAAAAAGAAGCAGCACGAAAAGAAGTAAAACCAGTCCTTGAAATTCTATTCGATGAATTATGTCAAAATGAAGGGGTTGAATATGCTGATATCTCTATGCTTGGAGAAGGACATTTTACGAAAGTATTCCAAGTAGGAGAAAAAGTAATAAAAATAGGTAGAGGAAGATATACACATAAGTTTCCTAATAATCCTTATATAGTCGCAATGTTACTTAGAAGGAATATTGAGTTACCTAAAGAAAACATATTTATTGAAATAACCGAAATGGTTGATCAAGTAGACAATAAACAAGTTGGCGATGAAGAGCTATATGAATTATATAGTAAGATGCGTGCGATTGGATTAGAGTGGATGGATATTGAAGCAAGAAATGTTGGTAGACTAAGAAGAGATAATATCATTTATTGGAAAGATGGACTAGAACCGACTGATGAATCTTTAGGACTAGATTCTAGAGTTGGAGAAGATATAGTTTTAAAAGCAGGGGATTTAGTCATAATTGACAGTGATTTTATTTATAGAACTGGTGAGATCCCACGAAAATTAATTGATGCTTCTGAAGAAGACCGTTGGTCGTTCATGACTAAATGGATAGCGTTCAAAAAAAGATATGACAAAGAACATTCAATTGGTGAACGCCCAAAAACCAAAATTTACACAAGGTTTACCAAATCTTTACACGAAAACAATTAAAAATATACATATTTTTACTATTTTTTACAAAATATATTTACAATTATATGATATAATAATGTAAATCAAAAGAGTTTGATTTTATAGACAAAACACTTATAATATAAGGAAAAGGAAGTGCTTTTATGACTAAGAAAAAAGTAATTTATTCATTGATTTTTATTTTCTCTTTAGCTTTATTATGGGAATTAAAATGTACTGATCTTTGGATTAAACAAGAAGAAAATAAAGTTGAAAAGAAAAAAGAACAAAAACATGAGGAAGGAACACAACAAAAGAATGAGGACATGATCCCAGAGGTATCTTATTACGTTGATAAGTACAAAAATAATGATATTAAAGGAGTATTATATATACCTAATACAGATATCCTAGAACCAATTGTTCAAGCTGATGATAATGAATATTATTTAAATAGAGATTTATATAAAAAGAAAGATACGCGCGGATCTTTATTCTTAGATTATCGTGTTACTATTAATTCCGGTAGAAAGAATCTAATCTATAGTCATAATTCTAATTATCATGATGTTCCTTTTAAAGAGTTAGAAAACTACTATGAAAAAGATTATTATAAAGAACATAAATATATATATTTAAGAGACAAAGATAAAGTATATAAATACTTAATCTTCTCAGTATATGTTGAAACATCTGATTGGACTTATACTAAACTAAAATTTAACTCTGACAAGGAATGGTTAAAGCATTTAAACTATTTAAAAAATAATTCATGGTATGATACGGGAGTTAAAGTAGATGGTAGTGATCAAGTGCTTATACTTCAAACTTGTTCACATCATAAAGATTATAAAAAGTATGAAAATAAATACTTACTTGTAATTGCTAAAAGAATAGCTTAGAACTTGAATTTAATAATTTAAGTTCTTTTTTTATGCAAATTTATTTTTTTCATTTGACAAGAAAAATCAAAATCATTATTATAGTAAGTCAATCGAAAACATATTGGATGTAATAGGTGCTTATGAAAGAGACCCTTTCTAAATTAAACTAATAATGAATGCTAAAACTTTATTAGGAAATTAAATAAGCATATTCAATTGAAACTTGTAAAGAGAGACCCTTCTATAGAATAGTGCAAGTTCTATAGCGAGTCTATTATCAGAAAATGTTTTACGAGATTTTAGGGGAAAGTTTTGGTTGAATTACAGAAGAATATATATTAATAGTACTCTTCTTAATTCATAAAGAAACGAAAGATTAAGGAGAGGAAAAATGAAAAAAATAATAAAGTTATTTTTATTTGCTTTTGTTCTATTTGGTCTAGGTTTTGTAAAAGCTGATGCAGCAGTATACAAAGTAAATGTAGCTCTTAAGAATATTAATCCTACTGATGATTCAAAAGAATATACATTTTCATTACAAGGATCTGGTGCAACAAAAAATCTAAGTTATACTCAACTTGAACCAAAAGGTTTTAAGGAAACAGTTAAGAGTGGAGATTGGATTTATACATTTGATGGATGGTATACAGAAGATGGAACTGCTATTAGTGATTCTTATCATTATACTGATTTAGATGTAACTGTAACTCCTAATCCAACTGATAGAAAAATAAAGGTTGCTAGGGGAACAGCAGGAGCAGATGGGGAAGATTATCTTAATATTTATGCTCATTGGACTAAGAAAAGCAGTGTATGTAATGTTACTATTACATTCCAAGAACAATCTTCAACTGGTGCCACAGTAAATAGTGGTAACGGAGTATCAGTTAGTGAAACTCAAAAACTAACTATTGGATCTAGTTGGACAAATGATAAATCTGTAGAACTTGCTAAACTTAAATTTTCTGAGGGTGGATATGTCTATGAGATTGATGGATGGTATTATAATGGAAGTAAAGTTTCTGAATCTTTATATGTAGATGGAAACCCTTATCGTATTAATCCAACTTTTGCTTGTACAGAAAACTCTACTGGAGTGCATGAATTTGTTTATACTTTAAAATGGACTGAATACAAAGCGCCTGTTATTATATTTAAATATATAAATGAAATAAACAATAACAATGGAACAGGAAGTTGGAGTAATGAAAATGGTGGACCTAATGAATATACACATACATTTACTGAACCAACTGGAACAGATGATTATAAATTCCTATATTGGAAAGTAGGAGACAAAGAATTAAAAGGTGGAGACTCATATACTATTTCATCTGATGGAATGGCATATGGTGAAACTAAAGAAGAGACTGCTTATGCTTGGTGGCAACCAGGAATAAAAGTTAATTATTATAATGAAGATAAAAGTGCATATAAGTTACAAGATGAATGGTCATTTGAAGACGTTCAAATGATTAATGATTATCCTACTAAACCAGGATATGATTTTGCTGGTTGGGTAGATGAAAATGGTAATAAAGTAGATGTTGATACATTTACTAAACCAGATATTACTACTGAACCAGGAAAAGCAGTAACAATTAAATTATATGCTTCTTATACTAGAATAATGGTTGATCTAAAACTAAACAAAGTTTGGGTTGATTTTAAACCAGAATATCGTAAGTCTGTAACATTTGAAGTATATAAAGATAATGGAAATACTTTAGTTGGTACTTATACTTTATCTGCTGAAGAAGTATCTGAAACTGCTGATAATGTTTGGACTAAGACAGTTTCATTACCTAGATATGAGGAAGATGGAACATATATTGAATATACAGTTAAAGAAATCTCAGTTGAATACTATACTAGTGAAAGTGAATCAAATGATGATAATGATGAAATAACTGTAACAAATACAATAGAAAATGGTACTGTTGTTGTTAATCACGTAGATGAAGAAGACGGAACAGTATTAAAATCTGAAACAATTGAAAAAGGTATCGGAGATAGTTATACAACTTCTGATACTACTATAGAGAACTATGAATATACTGGAGAATATGATGGAGAAACAAGTGGTTTCGTAACTCCAGAAGAAACCGTTGTTACTTATTACTATAGAGCTCTAATAGGAACAATTACAGTTTACTATGTAGACATAGATACAATGGAAACTATGGAAACTGCTACATTCAGTGGTAAATATACAGTCGAATGGCCAAATATTTATAAAGATTTCGAAGACTATGAATTCGTTGAATCTGATAAAGAAATGACTGGTGTATTTGGTGATGGTGTAACAGAAATCACATTATTCTATACTAAGAATACAGGAGATGAAGGTGGAAAAGATGATGATGACATAATAACACCTCCACATACTGATGCCGATATTCTTATTATTGAACAAACATTATACTTAGACGATCGTAAGTATAAGAAAAATAAAGACTTTTAATAAGTCTTTTTTTTATTTATAATATAGTTAGGGTGATGGTATATGTTTAAAAGAAACGAAACAATTAAAGATGATATATTTAATCAACAAGAATACTTATTAGATTTAGAGATAAAAAGAGAGAAACTAATTTTTGTTAAAAGCAGATCACATATTAATTTAATTGGACTATTATTATTAATGGTTTTCTATGTTATGTTTGAACTAATTAAATTAGATAAAGCACCAGTTTTAGTAACTATATTTAGTCTTATCCTTGTAGTAGTACTTGTACTATCATTATTCTTTACTATTAAATCAGAAAGAATCCATAAGATTAATTATAAATTAAGTAGTGAAGTTCTAATTAATAATGATTTAGATGCTAGAAGTGATAATCTTAGAGAAATACAAAATAAGTTAGAAAAACAAAATAAAAAGAGAAGAAGAGATTTATTAGTATCATCTATATTCCTATATATATTCTTGTGTTTATTCTTAGTATTTGGACTAATAACAGTAATAGTGATTTTATAATATGGGACCTAGACAACCTGATTTAGATGATTTTATAGGATTTATGTTATCTACTGGTCAATTAGATGATAATTTTGGCCTAAAAGATGACGATGATAAAGATAAAGATGATACTGAAGAAGAAGAGTCTTATCCAAAGAAAATAGGAACTTGGAAAGATAAATAAAAGAGGTTTAATAAACCTCTTTTTTTTGATACAATTTATATGATAGGTGATTGTATGAAGATAGATAAAAAAAATATCGCAGTCTTAGTATTTTTATTAGCTTTAGGCATTATGTTTATTTTAATAATATATGCTGCGAATTCAGATAAAAGTAAAAAGCCTAAGGAAGAGAAAAAAGAAGAGACCAAGAACGGTGATTCTAAACAGGCATTAATAGATGATGCTGATGTTGATACATTATTTGATATTTTTTCTAAACTAGATACTGATTCAGATAGTTTGCGTTTAGTTATAGATGTTACTCCTTCTGAAGAAAGAAATGAAAGAGATTTAACTAATGAAGAAAAACTATTTGTAGTATTTAGTACTATTCCTTATAGAGAACATGGTGATGTAGATTGTGCTAATCTATCAGATTCATTTAGAATCCCTGATAATCTATCTTGTACTAAAAGATCATATTCAATTCATAGAGGTATAGTTTTATCTAGATATGATGAATTATTTGGATATGATAAAGAATTAGAATTAAATGATTTCTTAACTTATGTCTATGATGAAGAATCATATAAATATATATATCTAGAATCAAACCTAGAAGAAATAGAATATGATATGCCTAGAGCTAGATTAAGAGAAGCTTACATGGAAGATAATAAATTAATAATTAAATATGACTTAGATTATAGTACTGGAGATTATGGATACTATAAAGAAGAAGTAGTTTTAAAGTTTAAAAAGATTAATGATAATTATATATTTGAAAGTAAGAAAACTAATATATATAACTAGTACCTGCTAGTCCAAGATTACATGTTGTTCCAAGAGAAATTTCTCTTAGTGCACCATTAGGGAATCATGTTAGAAATGTTCAATTAGGTGATATTGGTAAGTATGTAGTTAAAGATGAAGAAACTAGTTTTAAACTAGTTGCAAAAGCTGATACTTATGAAGAATTAGAAGCAAAAGTTAAATCATTAGGACCTATGGAGTAAAAAAAAGAGACTTTTAAGTCTCTTTTTTTATATACAATACCAATATATAAATAGGAAATGAAATATACTAGCTGCAAGTACAAATACATGAAATACTGAATGAATGTATTTTTTCTTTTTACCTATTAGATATAGAACTGCACCTAATGAATATGCTACTCCTCCTAGGATTAAGAACATAACTCCTTTAAGAGTACATAGTTCAATTAAAGTTTTAATTATAATTAAACTTCCCCATCCTAGAACGAGATTAGATACAATAGACATCCAAGCGTATTTATTTAAGTTTATAGCAGTAAATACTACTGATACTATAGTAATAACCCATACTATTAAGAATACTATCCAATTAAGAGGATTATGTAATAAACATAAACATATTGGTGTATATGTTCCAGCTAACATTAAAAGTACATTACAATGATCTAGTACTCTTAATACTTTCTTTCCTGTAATTCTTGGACTTAATGCATGATATATACAAGATATTACATATAATAAAATAGTAAAAAAAGCATATATACAAGATGCTAAAACTGCTACTGGAGTAGTTGCTTTTATAATTAAAAGTATAAGTGCAACTATTCCTAAAATTGCTCCAATTCCATGAGTAATTGCATTAGTAATTTCTTCTCCTAAGGTGTATTTTGGTATCTTTACTTTTGCCATTTTAATCACCATCTAAATTATAGCATATTTTTATTTAAAAAAATGCAAATTTTTGTTGACAAAATAGACCTTTTCGATTAGTATAAGTATCACCAATTCGAAATGGCGAATTGGTCGCTAGTATCACACTAGCCAACCCCTTTTTATTCTTTTTTATGGAACTGTCCTTCAGGGGGGACAGTTCCTTTTTGTTTTATTGATACTTTTATCATAAAATGTTAAAATGTTATTTGAGGTCGTGTTTTATGAAAGTACTTAATATTGGATTAGATGTCGGTTCTACAACAGTAAAAGTAGTAGTAATGGACAATAAGAAAAATATATTATATAAAGATTATCAAAGACACTTTTCGGATACTAAAAAGACTATTAATTCTCTTTTAAGTACAGTTATAGAAAAGTATGGTAAAGATAGTAAGTTTACAATTACATTCACTGGTAGTGGTGCAATTGCACTTGCTAAGTTTTTGAGTGTAGGTTTTGTACAAGAAGTTATTGCTTGTAAAAATGCCATAAAAGAATATGCGCCTAGTGTAGATGTTGCTATTGAATTAGGTGGAGAAGATGCTAAGATTATTTACTTTGATCAAACTATTGAACAAAGAATGAATGGTACTTGTGCAGGTGGTACAGGAGCATTCTTAGACCAAATGGCAGTTCTACTAAATACAACAACAGAAGGATTAAATGAACTAGCAACAGGAGGAGAAACAATATATCCAATCGCTTCTCGTTGTGGAGTATTTGCTAAAACAGATATTCAACCATTATTAAATGAAGGTGCTAAAAAAGAAGATGTAGCATTATCTATTATGCAAGCAGTAGTAAATCAAACTATAAGTGGACTAGCTTGTGGTAAACCTATTAAAGGTAATGTAATCTTCTTGGGAGGACCATTAAATTATCTTTCTATGTTAAGAGAAAGATTTATAAAAACATTAAATTTAAAAGATGAAGAAATAATTATTCCGGACGACGCTCGAGTATTTGTATGTATTGGTGCAATTCTAGATAAGACAAAAAAAGAAACTATTACAACAGAAGAGTTAAAGAAACTTTTAAATAAATTATCTAAGTTTAAAGAAAGTGAATCAGGAAACTTAGATCCATTATTTAAAGATGATAAAGATTATCAAAAGTTCTTAAAAAGGCATAAAAAGAATTCAGTTAAAAGAAGAGACTTAGAAACATATACCGGGGATGTATTTATAGGAATAGATGCAGGAAGTACTACAGCTAAAGTAGTAGCAATCGATTACGATGGAAATCTTTTATATGAGAACTATCGTAGTAATAAAGGTACACCAGTAGATACAGTAAAAGATATGTTACTTGATTTATATTCTAAGTTACCAGAGAAGACTGTTATTCGTAGTAGTGGATCTACTGGTTATGGAGAATTATTAATAAAGACTGCATTCAATTTAGATATATCTGAAATTGAAACAATGGCTCACTATGAAGCTGCTAACTACTTCCTACCAGGAGTGGAGAGTATTATCGATATTGGTGGACAAGATATGAAATATATCAAAATCAAAGATGGCGCAGTAGACTCTATCATGCTTAATGAAGCTTGTTCATCAGGATGTGGTTCATTTATTGAAACACTTGCTAAATCATTAAATATAAGTGTATCTGATTTCGTAGATTATGCTGTACATGCTAAACATCCAATTGATTTAGGATCTCGTTGTACTGTATTTATGAATTCAAAGATTAAACAAACTCAAAAAGAAGGTAGACCTCTTGGAGATATTTTTGCTGGACTATCTTACTCTGTAATTAGAAATGCTATTCAAAAAGTAATGAAGATTAGAGATGTAGAGTCATTAGGTAAAAAAATAGTTGTACAAGGTGGAACTTTCTTAAATGACGGAGTTTTAAAAGCATTTGAAAATATTACTGGTAAAGAAGTAATAAGACCAGATATCGCAGGATTAATGGGTGCTTATGGAGTAGCTTTAATCGCTCTTGATAACTATAAACAATATGATGACCAAGATATTAAAAGTACGATTCTTTCTCCACAAGAGATAGAAGAGATGAAAGTAAAAACATTCTTTAGTCGTTGCCAAATTTGTGAGAACCATTGTGCTCTTACAATAAATATGTTTGGTAAAAAGAAATTTATTTCAGGAAATAGATGTGAGCGTGGTAGTGGAAATAATGGAAGTAATTCAACACTTCCAAATATGTATTCTTGGAAATATGATCGTTTATTTAACTACGAACCTATAGAAGAAGAAAAAGCACCGCGAGGAATAATTGGTATACCAAGAGTACTTAATATGTATGAAGATTATCCTTTATGGTTTACTTTATTTACAAAGCTTGGGTTTAGAGTAATTATATCAGATCATTCTAATCGTAGAATCTATGAAAAAGGAATAGAATCTATGCCATCAGAATCAGTTTGTTATCCAGCAAAATTAGTTCATGGTCATATAATTAATCTTCTTGAAAAAGGAGTTAAGACAATATTCTATCCTTGTATCATGTATGAGACTAAAGAGTTTAGTCAAAGTGATAATAATTATAATTGTCCAATTGTTCAGTCTTACAGTGAAGCAATTAAACTTAATGTAGATGAACTAGAAGATAAGACTATTAAATTTATGAATCCATTTTTACCAATGGATGAAAAAGGAATGTTACTAAGAATACTAGAACTTCCTGAATTTAAAGAATATAAATTTACTAAGAAAGAGTTAAAAGATGCTATTTCGGCAGCCTTTAAGGAACAAGCACAATTTAAACAAGATGTAAGAGATAAAGGAGAAGAGTTCTTAAAGTATATAGATGAACATAAAGAAAAGGCAATTGTACTTGCTGGAAGGCCATATCACTTAGACAAAGAAGTTAACCATGGTATTGATACTATGATAAATTCACTAGGACTTGCCGTACTTACTGAAGACTCAATATGTCATTTAAATAAACTTGATACAAAACTTCGTGTAGTAGATCAATGGGCATATCATTCGAGAGTATACAGGGCTGCTGATGTTGTAAGTCAAAGACCTAATATCGAACTAGTTAACTTAAACTCTTTTGGATGTGGATTAGATGCTATTATAACTGACCAAGCAGAAGAAATCTTAAAGAGAAATAATAAGTTATATACAACTATTAAAATAGATGAAATTAATAACTTGGGTGCTGCCAAGATTAGAATTCGTTCATTAATCGCATCTATGAATAAACGTAATGAAGAATTAAATTACAAACCTTACAAGTACAACAAGAACTACTTTAAAGAAAGTGATAAGAAACATACATTACTATTCCCAGACATGGCACCATTCCATATGCCTTATTTTGAAGCTGTACTTCAAAGTGAAGGATATAATGCCGTATACTTAAGAGAAAGTAATGAAGAGACTGTTGAAACAGGACTTAAATATGTTAATAATGATGCCTGTTATCCAGCTATTATCGTTATTGGTCAATTAATCCACGCCTTAAAGAGTGGACAATACGACCTAGATAATACTAGTGTAATTATTTCTCAAACTGGTGGAGGATGTCGTGCTACTAACTACATCGGACTAATTCGTAAAGGACTTCGAGATGCAGGACTTGAGAAAGTATCAATACTTTCATTTAACATGAGTGGGTTAGAAAAAGAACAAGCATTTAAAGTAACTTTATCTTTTGCTAATAAAGCTCTTCAAGCAGTAGAATATGGAGATCTATTAATGAGACTTCTACACGCTACTCGTCCATATGAAAAGAATCCAGGAGAGTCACAAAAGGTATATGAAAAATGGCAAAAGATTACATTAGATGCTGTTCGTCGTGGAAAGATGTCAGAATATAAGAAAAATGTTCATGATATTTTCGAAGATTTCAAGAAGATTAAGATAGAGAAGAAGACTCTTCCTAAAGTAGGTATAGTTGGAGAAATCCTAATCAAATACCATCGTTATGGAAATGATGATTTAATTGCTAAATTAGAAGCAGAAGGTGCTGAAGTAGTTAGTCCTGATTTAATGGGATTTGTTAAATACTGCGCAATCAATTCAATAATTAAAGCAAAACTACTTCATACAGGAAGAATGACTCCGTTTATTTATACTCAAGCTTTGAAATTCTTAGAAAGATATGATAAAGTAGTCATCAACGAAACAAAAGGAACTAGATTTAGAATGCCAGCTGATATTCATAAACTTGCTAAAAACGTAGATGGAATCTTATCAACAGGAAATCAAACTGGTGAAGGATGGTTCCTTACTGGTGAAATGGTAGAGTTAATCAATGAAGGAATAGAAAACGTAGTATGTGTACAACCATTTGCGTGTCTACCTAACCATATCGTTGGTAAAGCTGTTATTAAAAAGATTAGAAAACTATATCCTAAATCAAATATAGTTGCAATAGACTATGATCCAGGAGCTAGTCATACTAATCAAATTAATAGAATTAAACTTATGCTTACAGTAGCAAAAGAGAATTTAGGTGATAAAGATGACTAATATAGTAGTTGAAACTTGTTTTGAAGATAAAGAAGAAGCAAAGAATCTTGGAAAAATACTATTATTTGAACATTTAGTTAGTTGTATTCATATAATTGAAATAGAAAGTATTTATGTATGGAAAGATGATTATCCAGATGTTAAAGAATATTTAGTATCTATGAAGACTACATTAGATATGTATCCTAAAATAGAAAAGAGAATTAAAGAATTACATAGTTATGAATTACCTGAAATTACTTATCATTTCTTTGATGGATCTGAAGAATTTAAAGATTGGATAGATGAGAATCTACAAAATAAAGAGGTAATTGTATAAATTATCTCTTTTTTATGTCTAATATATGTTATATAATAAAATCTTCCACAAAAAGATATTTATAAAAATCAAAATATGATATACTTATTTTAGAATAAGAAGGAGGGATAAGTATGGCAGAAGAAAACTTTAGTATACTTGAACGTTACGGTGAAGATTATACTCAAAAAACATATTATACTAATCCAGCTATTGGTAGAGAAGAACAACTTAAATCATTAATACTATTGTTACTTACACCAGAAAAATCTGCTATATTGATAGGTTATCCCGGAACTGGTAAAACTGCTATTGTAGAAGGACTTGCTTATCGTATTCAAAAAGGAGAAGTTCCTGATGCATTAAAAGGTTATACTGTTATTAATATTAAGACTGCATCTTTATTAGGTACTATGCCTAATGGAGAAAGTAAAGTACAACTTATGATAGATGAATTAAAAGATAGAGAAAAGACTATTTTATTTATCGATGAAATTCATATGTTAATAGGTGCTACTGATGAGTCATCAGTAGACTTTGCCAATATCTTTAAGGAAGGTTTAGGTAGAGGAAGTATCAAAGTAGTTGGAGCAACTACTACTGCTGAATATGAACGTTATATCTTACGTGATAAAGCTTTTGTAAGACGTTTCCAAAAAGTAGAAGTACCAGAACCTACTAGAGATGAAACTATAGAAATCTTAGTTGGTACTTTGCCTAAAATAGAGAAGACTACAGGAGTAAGATTAAAGTATTCTAAATATCAACAAAGATTAATTATGGAATCACTTGTAGATATTACTTCTGAATATAAACGTGTATTTGAAGCTAATGCTAGATATCCAGATGTATCTTTAACTTTATTAAAGTCTGCTTTTTCATTTGCTGTATTTGATAATAGAAGTGAAGTTAATATTTATGACTTTGAAAAAGCTATTGAATCAACTCATTTGGTATATCCTGATGTTATTAAAAAAGAAATACCGATATTTAAAGATAAATTTAAAGATGTATATAATGAAGAGAATGGTATTGTTAAAGAAGGAATTGTTCTTAATAAGGAAACTTATGCAACAGATCCAGTTATTAATAAACCAGCACCTCAATTTGATGCATCTTTACTAGCTGGAATAGATTTAAGTAATATTCAACAACCAATACAAGCTCAACCACAACCTACTCCAGTACCTCAATCAACGCCTGTACAACAACCACAATCTAGTGTTACGTATGTTGACCCTAATATGATATCTGATGATCGTAGAATGGGCTATAATGCTCCTAGAAGAGTAGATAATACTGCGATTGATGGAGTACTTACTAGTAATCAAAGTATGATGAATGCTAGTACTAATTTTGATCTTGATTTAGATGCTAGAGATGACATTGATAATCGAGATGATGATTTCTATGAATAGTTTTACATTAAAAAGTCAAATTTGACTTTTTTTTATTGTAGAGAAATCTTATCTATTATAAACTAGAATTAGATATAATTAGAAAGGTTGTAATATTATATTGAGCGCCAGAACATTATTGTTGACGAGGTTAGTAGTTTTCGAAGATTCGGCGGGTGCTACTACGGTTAAGTGAATCGTTAGATATATAACAAAAAATAAAATCAAGATTATAACAAAAAATATATCTTCACTCATTTTTTCGAGTGGAGGTTTTTTATATGTGCGGAATATTTGGATATGTCGGAAAAAAAGTAAATATAGAAAGAGTATTAGTAGATGGATTAAAAACACTAGAATATCGTGGATATGATTCTGCTGGTATTGCCTTTGTTACTGATAAAGTAGAAACTATAAAAACTAGTGGTAAAATATCTGAATTAGAAAAACTAATAGATGAATCAGTAATGAGTAGTATAGGTATAGGTCATACTAGATGGGCTACTCATGGTAATGCAACTACTATTAATGCTCATCCACATCATTCAGGTAAAGTAACTATAGTACATAATGGTATTATAGAGAACTATTTAGAGTTAAAAGATATGTTATCTAAAGAAGGTTATTCTTTCTTAAGTGAAACTGATACTGAAATAGTTGCAGCTTTACTTGATTATTTAAAAAATAAAAATATTTGGTCAAATTTAGAAGTTATAAAAGAGATGTCTACATATATTAAAGGTAGTTATGCTTTAGGTATAATCTTTGATGATGAATTAGATACTTTATATGCTACTCGTAAAGATAGTCCATTAATTGTAGGTATAGGAGATAATGAAAAACTAATTGCTTCTGATGTAGCGGCTATAATTAGTTTTACTAAAGATTATCTATTACTTAATAATTATGACTTAGTAAAAATTACTAATAACGAAGTAAGCATTTATAATGAAAAATTAGAACCAATTGCTAAAAAAGAAAACACAGTATATTGGAATGTAGAAGAAGCAGAAAAGAATGGTTTTCCACATTTTATGTTGAAAGAAATTAATGAAGAAGGAAAAGTACTTAAAGATACTATTAATGAATATATAGAAAATATTGATTCTTTTGTTAATAAAATGCCTGATTTTAGTAAATATGAACATATTCATATAGTTGCTTGTGGATCAGCTATGCATGCAGGATTAATAGGTAAATATTTAATTGAAAACTATTCTGGAGTAAAAGTAGATGTTGAAATAGCTAGTGAATATCGTTATAAAAAGATTTTCTATGATGAGAAAACTTTAGTTATATTAATATCTCAATCAGGAGAGACTGCGGATACTATAGCGTCCTTAAGAAAAGCTAATGAAGATGGAATAGATACTTTAGGTATTGTTAATGTAGTAGGTTCTACTATAGCTAGAGAATCTAAATCTGTTTTATATATTAGAGCAGGAGTAGAAATAGCAGTAGCTACTACCAAAGCATATCTACTTCAAGTAGCAATGTTAGAACTAATTAATTTAAAACTTATGTTAGAAAGGAATCTAATTACTAGCGATAGATTAAAAGAAGTATTAGATGCTTTAAGTAAGGTGCCAGAATTAATAGAAGAAGTAATTGCTAATGATAATAATTATTTAGATATAGCTAAATTTATTTATGAAGATAAAGATTTATTCTATATAGGTAGAGGAATAGACTATGCTATTAGTTTGGAAGGTAGTCTAAAACTAAAAGAAATATCTTATATGCATAGTGAAGCTTATCAAGCAGGAGAATTAAAACATGGTACTATCTCTTTAATAGAAGAAAATACTCCTGTTATAGCTATTATGACTGATCCTGAGTTATCCTTAAAAACTATAAGTAATATAAAAGAAGTAGTTGCTAGAGGAGCTAAAGTAATATTAATTACTACTAATGAATTAAATGGAGAATATGACTTTGTAAATAAAAAAGTAGTTCTTCCTAAAATAGATAATTATTTAGTACCATTACTTAGTGTAATACCGCTTCAATTAATTGCTTATCATGTTGCAGACTTAAGAGGGTGCGATATTGATAAACCAAGAAACTTAGCTAAATCAGTTACTGTAGAATAATAATAAAAAAGAGAGATTTTAATCTCTCTTTTTAAATATTCTAAATGTATTTAATATAGTTAGTAGAGTAACACCTACATCAGCAAAGACTGCACTAATCATATTAGCATATCCTAGTGTTGCTAGAGTAAGTACTAGAAGTTTTATTAGTAAAACAAAGATAATATTTTCTAGTACTATTTTCTTTGTAAATGTTGCGATATCATGAGCAGTATGTATTTTTGCTAGATCATCATTCATAATAACCATGTCACTGGCTTCGATTGATGCGTCGCTTCCAATTCCTCCCATAGATACACCGATATCGCTGACAAGTAGAGCAGGAGCATCATTAATTCCATCTCCTACAAACATTGTTATCTTTTTCTCTTTATGAGCACTCTTTAAGTATTTAACTTTATCGATAGGAAGTAATTCAGCCATATATCTTGATACACCAACACGCTTACATACATCATTTACTATTTCTTCATTATCACCAGAAAGTATTACTAATTCAGTTATTCCTTTTCCTTTTAATAAAGAAATAGTCTTCTTACTAGTCTTCTTAATCTTATCATTAATAAGAATATATCCTAAGTATTCTTTATTTTTAGCTACATATACAATAGTACCTATATCTAAGCATCTTTCAAATTCAATTTTATTTTTATTTAAAAGGTTGTAGTTACCTACTAAGTATTTATCATTACCTATTGATAAAGAAATACCTCCTTCAACAGTTTTATAGTTCTTATTATTCGAACTATCTACCTCTTTACCAAATCTCTTTTTAATAGATAAAGCGATAGGATGTGTACTCATACTTTCACATGTTGCGGCAATCTCTAATAGTTCACTAGCTTTTATTCCATATCCTTTTACTTTAACTACTTCAAATACTCCTTCAGTAATTGTTCCTGTTTTATCAAATACTATTTCATCTAAATCTAACATTATATCTAAGGTATTACTATTTTTCATAAGTATTCCAGATTTACTACAAGCACCCATTCCTACAAAGTAGGCTAGTGGAATAGATATTACTAAAGCACAAGGGCAAGATGTAACTAAGAATACGAGTGCACGATGTCCCCAAATAGAGAAGTCACCAGTAATTATTCCTGGAATTAGGAAAATAGCTAAAGCAAAGAATACTACAACTGGAGTATAGATACCAGCAAATTTATCTATAGCTTTTTCAGTATCAGATTTCTTTTTATCAGCTTTTTCTATTAGATCAATAATCTTAGAAGCAGTAGAGTTTTTATATATCTCAGTAACTTCTATTTTTAAAGTACCATCTAAATTGATACACCCACTAATAACAGAATCTTTTTCTTTAACTGATCTAGGTTTATGTTCTCCAGTAATACTAGAAGTATCTAGATTTGAACTACCTTCAATAACAATACCATCTAAAGGAATCTTTTCTCCTGCTTTAACAAGGATCATATCTCCAATATTTACTTTATTAGGATCTATAGCCACTAATCCTTCGTCTGTTGATAAAGTAACTATATCAGAATCTAAATCCATTAATTTAATTATTTCATTCTTAGATTTATCTACGGCATGATCATTAATTATTTCTCCTAATTGATATAGAAGCATTACCATAAATCCCTCATGATAATCTTTTAAGATAAAAGCACCAATAGTTGCGATAATCATAAGGAACTCTTCATCAAATATTTTACCTTTAGGAATCTTTTCTTTAAGTTCAATAATCATATCTAAACTAATTATTAAATATCCAGCAATTGTAAATAGTATTATATAATCATCAAATATAAAACTAAGTATAAATAAGATTACTGCTAAAACAAATTTAATTATTTCTTTATTTTTCATTAACGTGTTCAACTCCTATCTTTATTATTCTTTCTATATGATCATCTATTAACGTATAATAGACATTCTTACCATGTTTATGAGCTTTAACTAGTTTCATATCTCTAAGTACTTTTAATTGATGTGAAATAGATGAATGAGTCATATTAAGTAGTTCAGCAATATCATATACACATAATTCATTATCCAATAAGACTGTAAGAATCTTTAATCTTGTTTCATCACTAAATACTTTATATAGATTAGAAACATTAAATATAATGTCTTCATCTAATAATTTAATATTCTTTTTATCCATATTTATATCCTCACATATGAACATATATTCATATATAATATATCAAATGATATGTAATTTGTAAATGTAATAATAATTCTAACTTGATTTTTACTTTATTTTATAATATTATAAAGTAGTCAAACAAATGGCGGTATTGGTGAAGTGGTTAACACGCCGGATTGTGGCTCCGGTATGCAAGGGTTCGATCCCCTTATTCCGCCCCAGTTTAGAATAAAAAGATTCTTTTTAAAAGATTCTTTTTTTTTAATAAAATGTTATAATAGTATATATTAATAAAAGTAAGGAGAATCATATGAATTATAAGAAAATAGTGGTTGCTGGTGGCGGTGTTTTAGGAAGTCAAATTGCTTTTCAATCAGCTTATTGTG
>CAMIWC010000007.1 GCA_946402315.1 uncultured Clostridium sp.
CACTTCCTCCATATATTCATGAAAAGTTAGAAGATCAAAATAGATATCAAACAGTATATGCTAAGTATCCAGGAAGTGCTGCTGCACCTACGGCTGGATTACATTTTACAGAAGAGTTAATGCAAGCGTTAAAAGACAAAGGAATCAATCTTTGTTATGTAACTCTTCATGTTGGTCTAGGTACATTTAGACCAGTTAATACTGAAAATATCTTAGAACATCATATGCATAGTGAATATTATGAAATTGAACAAGATACAATAGATATTATTAACAAGACAAAAGAATCTGGTCATAGATTAGTTGCAGTTGGTACAACTACTGTTCGTACTCTTGAAACAGTTATGACTAAATATGGTAAATTAGTACCTACTACAGGAGATACTGATATCTTTATCTATCCTGGATATAAATTTAAAATAGTAGATAATCTTATTACTAATTTCCATTTGCCTAAATCAACTTTAGTTATGCTTGTTAGTGCTTTAGCTGGAAGAGAAAACATTCTTAATGCTTATAAAGAAGCAGTTAATGAAAAGTATCGTTTCTTCTCATTTGGAGATAGTATGTTTATTATTGATAAATAAAAGTAGAGAGATCTACTTTTTATCTAGGAGGTTAATATGAATAAAACAAAGTTAATAATCGCTCCTAATTATATAAAAGAAAAATTGTTAAGAGAAAAAGAACAATCTAATGAATTAAATGATCTAAAGATTATTACAAGAGAAGAATTTATTAAAAATATATTCTTTGATTATAATGAAGAGACCATTCTTTTTCTAATGGATAAATACTCTTTTAGAGAAACTATTGCTAAAGAAATTATTAATTGTATGTATTACGTAGATAATAAAATTAATAATACTAAGATAGATAATCTAATTGATTTAAAAGAAGAATTAATAAGTAATAATCTTTTAATAATGAATCCATTATATAAAGTATTCTTACAAGATAAAGATATAGTTATTAAGGATTATAGAATAGATAATCTGTTTAAGAAAACTTTAGAAGAATATGAATACACTATAGAATCCTCTAATAATAAATATGAACATAGTACAATTTTAGAATTTTCTACTATAGAAG
The DNA here is from genome assembly GCA_946402315.1 of uncultured Clostridium sp. GTDB lineage: Bacteria > Bacillota_I > Bacilli_A > RF39 > UBA660 > RUG11788. The sequence goes on from CAMIWC010000007.1 coordinate 1,093, forward strand.
AAGAAATAGATTGTGTATTCCATAAAATTGGAGATTTAATAACTAGTGGAATAGATATAAATAAAATAAAGATAATTAACTACGGAGAAAGATATGAAAATGTCATAACTAAATTATCTAGGTTTTATAATGTTCCAGTAGATGATCCAGGATACTCAATTTATTCTACGAAGATATGTATTGATTTCTTAAATAAGTTTAAAGTATCTAAATCATTTGATACAGCTTATAAATACATCATAACTAAATATAATAGTGAATCAGATATGAGTATAAATAATATTATTTTAAATGTATGTAATACTTATAATAAGTACTTAGATAAATATAGTTTTAGAAGTATTCTAGAATTAGTAACTAATAGATTATTAAATACTCATGTTGGAATTCATTTACAAAACGAAGTAGAGTTACTTTCTTTTAAGAATTATAACTTTACAGATGAACATATCTTCTTAATTGGATTTAATCAAGGAGAATTACCAATTATTTATAAAAATGAAGATTACTTAGAAGATTTTGAAAAAGATTTAATTGGTATGGAAAACTCTACAATTAAAAATAAACAATCCAAAGAAGATGTAATAGACTTTATTAATAAGACAAAGAACTTATATATGTCTTATCCATTGAATCATTTGGAAGAAAAGTATTATCCTTCTAATTTGATTAGTGAAAATAATATTAGTGTAATAGATAAAGAAGAGTTTGATACAAGTTATTCTAATCTATATTCAAAGATTAAACTTAGTCGTTATTTAGATGATTTAATTAAATTTGGAATTAATTCTAATGAATTATCTAAATATTATGCTAATTATAAAATAGATTATTCTACTTATAATAATAAGTTTACTGGTATAGATAATGATTTATTATTAAAACTATTAAATAATAAATTAACTTTATCTTATTCATCTATTAATACTTATAATAAATGTAATTTTAGATATTATTTAGAAAATATTTTAAAGATAAATAAGTATGAAGAATCATTCCAACAAAAGATTGGAAACTTATTTCATTATTTATTAAGTATATGTTTAGAAGATAATTTTGATTTAGATATAGAATGGGATAAATATATTTCTCAATATGAATTAACTTCTAAAGAAAAAGTATTATTAATTAAATTAAAAAGAGAATTAGATTTTATTATTAATTTTGTTAGAAAACTTCATTTTGATACAGGACTTACTAAACATATGTTAGAACAAAAAATATCTATTGATAAAAGTATTAATAATATAGATGTAAGATTTACTGGTATTATAGATAAATTAATGTATAAAGATAATTTAGTAACATTAATAGATTATAAGACAGGAAATCCAGATATAAGTATTAATAATGTTATATATGGTATTGATATGCAGCTACCTATATATTGGTATCTAGTAGTTAATTCTAATCTAATAAAAGAGCCAAAGTTTGTAGGAATGTACTTACAAAAGATACTTAGCCCTGAACAAAAAATAGAAGAAGAGAAAACTATAGAAGAACAAAAAGAAGATAACTTAAAACTAGTTGGTTATAGTTCAATTGATATGGATAGAATCGCAGTATTTGATCCAACTTATGAAAAAAGTATTTATATAAGAGGTATGAAGATTAATAAAGATGGAAGATTGAATGCTAATGCTAAAATATTAACTGATGAAAAATTAAATGGACTAGTAGGTATTATTGATAAAAAGATTGATGAAAATAGAGATGATATCTTAGCTGGTAAATTCTCTATTAATCCAAAACAAATAGGAGATAAAAATATTGGGTGTGAATATTGTAAATATCGAGATATTTGTTTTAGAAAAAATGAAGATATAGAGACATTAAAAGAATATAAAGACTTATCTTATCTAGGAGGTGATTTAAATGCCTAGATGGACAGAAGAACAAATGGCTGCGATTAATAAAGAAGGAACTAATATAATCGTATCTGCTGGAGCAGGATCTGGTAAAACTGCCGTACTTTCTGAAAGAGTTCTAAGAAAGCTAAGAGATGGTACTAAAATATCTGAAATGTTAATTCTTACATTTACTAATGCTGCAGCTTTTGAAATGAAAGAAAGAATCAGAAAGAAAATAAAAAGTGATCCAAGTCTAACTGAACAACTTGATTTGATTGATGCATCATACGTAACAACATTCGATAGTTTTAGTCTTTCAATGGTAAAAAAATATTACTATTTACTAGATGTAGATAAAAATATAACTGTAGCGGATGCTAATATCATGAATAATAAAAGAAGAGAGTACTTAGATCAAATCTTTGATACTTATTATGATAATCCTACTGAAGATTTCTTAAAACTAATATCAGATTTTTGTGTTAAAGATGATAAAGATATAAAAGAAGCTATTCTAAATATATCTAGTAAGATGGATTTACTTCCAGAAAAAGAAGAATATTTAAATAGTTATCTAGATACATACTTTAATGAAGAATATATAAATAAAAGCATTAAAGATTATTTAGATAAAGTTAATGATAAATATGATTACATCTATAATGGATTACTAGATGTTAAAGCAGGACTTGAAGGTAAACTATATGAAGAATATGAAATAGTAACTAGACAATATGAAAGTGCTAAAACATTAGAAGAAAAAGTAGAAGTACTTAAAATAACATTACCAGCAATGAATAAAAATGTTGATCCTTTAACTAAAGATTTAAAAGTTAAAATAAATGATGCTAAAAATGAATTAGTTAAATACATAACATTTACTAGTGAAGAAGAGATTAGAGAATCAATTCAAATTACTAAGAGTTATGCTAAAGTATTTATTGATGTTATAAGAAAACTTGATCAAATGATATCTGAATACAAGCATTATAATAATACATATGAATTTATTGATATAGCTAAACTAGCTATTAAAGTAGTTAAAGATAATCCTGATATTAGAGATAATTTAAAATATGGATTTAAAGAAATAATGATAGATGAGTATCAAGATACATCTGACTTACAAGAAATATTTATTAATCTAATAGAGAATAATAATGTCTATATGGTTGGAGATATTAAACAAGCGATCTATCGTTTTAGAAATGCTAATCCTAATATCTTTAAAAATAAATATGATAAATATTCTAGAGGAGATAATGGATATAAAATAGATTTACTTAAGAATTTCCGTAGTCGTAGTGAAGTTCTTGATAATATTAATTTAATCTTTAATCCGGTTATGAATAATCATATTGGTGGAGCAGAATATCAATCTTCTCATCAAATGATATTTGGTAATACTACTTATAATGAAGCTGGAAAAACTGATAAAGATTACAATATGGATATTTTAAATTACATTTATGATAAAGAATGTGGATTTACTAAAGAAGAGATTGAAGTATTTACAATCGCTCGTGATATCGAAGGTAAAGTTAAGAACAAGTATCCAATATTTGATAAAGATACCGGTGAAATACATGATGCTAAATATAGTGATTTCTGTATTTTAATTCATCGTACTAAAGACTTTGATCTTTATAAACAAATATTTGAATATTTAAATATACCTATAGAAAAATATACAAGTACTGATATAACTCAAGATAATGAAATAAACATAATTAAAAATATAATTACATTAATGTTATCTGTTATAAATGAAAGGTTCGACGTCGAAGCAAAATATGCATTCATATCTATTCTTAGAAGTTACTTATATCGATTAGATGATGAAGAAATATTTGAATACTTTGTAAATGATAATTACAAAGATTCAGAACTATATAAATATGTAGTAGAGTTATGTAATGGTATTGAAACATTATCAATTTCAAAGATAATTGAACTTATAATTGATGCCTTTGCTTTCTATGAAAAGAGTATTACTGTAGGTGATACTTATAAACTTGATATTAGACTTGAATCAATATTAAAGTTAAGTAAACAATATGAAACATTAGGTTGTACTTTAGAAGAGTTTAGAGACTTTTTAGATAATTTAAATGGTGATGATATGAGTCTCGAATGTAACTTCAATGATAGTAGAGAAGATAGTGTTAAGATTATGTCTATTCATAAATCTAAAGGACTAGAGTTTAATATATGTTACTTTAGTGGTTTCTTTGGTAAGTTTAATATGCAAGATATTAATGCTAGGTTCTTATTTAGTAATAAATATGGAATGATACTTCCTTATTACAAAGAAGGTATTGGTACAACAATCTTTAAGACTTTATATAAAGAAGACTTTATGGTAGATGAAATAAGTGAAAAAATAAGACTTTTCTATGTAGCTTTAACACGAGCTAAAGAGAAGATGATACTTGTTACATCTTTAGAAGAAGAGGAATCATACGATGATTTAGTACCAGATGATATAAGACTAAAATACACCTCATTTAATTCAATCTTAAAGAGTATTTACGCTACTATTAGTCCTTATATAAAAGAGATTGATTTAGAGAAATTAAATATGACTAGAGACTATAATTTAGTTAAAAAAGTAGACTACAAGAAATTGATTGAACCATCTAATGAAGTTATTAATAATATTTCAATTAATATAGATAATGAAATAATTACTAATAAACATTTCTCTAAAGGTAGTCATGAAATACTAGATGAAGAAGTATTTGCTAAGATGCAGTTTGGTACTTATATCCATTACTTATTTGAATTGTTTGATTTTAAAAATCCTGATTATTCATATATAGAAGATAATTATGTACCATATATAAAATCATTTGTTGAAAGTGATATTGATTTTAATACTTGTGAAATATATAAAGAATATGAATTTATCTATGAAAAAGATAATGAAGAATTACATGGAATTATAGATTTACTTCTTGTATATGATGATCATATTAAGATAATTGATTATAAATTAAAGAATATAGATGACGATAATTACTTAAAACAACTTAATGGATACAAAGAATATATAGAGAAGAAATTAAATAAAGAAACACATATCTATTTATATTCAGTAATTGATAAAAAACTAGAAGAATTAAAGGGATAGACAAGTCAATAAATGTCTATTCCCTTTATTTTTCAACATATTATTTGATATAATATTTTAGGAGATGGTTATATGGCAAAATATGATGGTACATCTATAAAGATCCTAGAAGGGCTTGAAGCAGTTAGAAAACGTCCTGGAATGTATATTGGATCTACTGATAAAAGAGGCCTTCATCATTTAGTTTGGGAAATAGTAGATAACGCTATTGATGAAGCGATTAATGGATTTGGTAACTATATAAAAATAACCCTTAATAGTGATAAAAGTATAACTATTGAGGATTTTGGTCGTGGTGTTCCAGTAGATATGCATGAGTCTGGAAGAAGTACTCCTGAAGTAATTTATACGATTCTACATGCTGGTGGTAAGTTCGAACAATCAGGATATAAAGTTAGTGGTGGACTACATGGAGTAGGTGCTTCTGTCGTTAATGCTTTAAGTAAGTGGATGACTGTTAATATTTGTCGTGATAAAGAAGAATATTCTATATCTTTCTGTGATGGTGGTAAAGTAAAAAGTCCACTTAAAAAGATTGGGCCATCTAAAAAAGTATCTGGTACAACTGTAACATTTTTACCAGATGAAGAAATATTTTCAACAATAACATTTAACTATTCAACTATCTGTGAAAGAATGCAAGAATCAGCATTCTTAATCAAAGGACTTACTATTGAAGTAATAGAAGAGTCTACCGGTAGAAGTGAAAAGTACTGTTATGAACAAGGAGTACTTGAATTTGTTAAATATTTAAATGAAGATAAAAATGCTATACATGATGCAGTGATATTTGAAGGAGTTAAGAATGATATTGATGTAGAAGTAGCTCTTCAATATACAGATACATATAATGAAAACATAGTTTCATTTGTTAACAACGTTAAAACTATTGATGGTGGTTCTCACGAAGTAGGATTTAAAACTGCTATTACAAAAGTATTTAATGATTATGCTAAAAATAATGGATATATAAAAGGAAAAGATAAAACTTTTGAAGGTAGTGATGTAAGAGAAGGATTAACTGCCATTATCTCCTTAAAGATTCCTGAAGCATTACTAGAATTTGAAGGACAAACTAAAGGTAAACTTGGTACTCCTATTGCTAGGGTTGCAGTAGAGTCACTTGTTTCTGAAAAACTAAGTTTCTTCTTAGAAGAAAATAAAAAAATTGCTACTGATATAATTGAAAAAGCTCTTCGTAGTAAAACAGCAAGGGAGGCAGCACGTAAAGCAAGAGATGATGCAAGAAAGGGTAAAACTAAAAAACAAGAACGAAACCTTTCTGGAAAGCTTGCTCCTGCTCAAACACGTAATAAAACTAAAAATGAATTATTCTTAGTCGAGGGAGATTCAGCTGGAGGTTCTGCTAAACAAGGTAGAGATCGTAAATTTCAAGCAATACTTCCTTTGCGTGGTAAAGTACTTAATGCTGAAAAGACATCTATTGATGATATGTTAAAAAATGAAGAAATTAATACAATGATTTATACAATTGGTGCTGACTTTGGAAGTAACTTTGAACTTGATGATTGTGAATATGACAAAGTAATTATCATGACCGATGCCGATGATGATGGTGCTCATATTCAATGTCTACTTCTTACATTCTTCTATCGTTATATGAAACCACTTATTGAAGCTGGAAAAGTTTACATTGCACTTCCTCCTTTATTTAAAATAACTAGTGGTAAGAATGTTAGTTATGCATATAGTATGGAAGAAATGAAAGAAATGACTAAAGATAAGAAGTGCGAAATACAAAGATATAAAGGACTTGGTGAAATGAATGCTGAACAATTAGCTGAAACGACAATGGATCCAGCTACTCGTTCTTTGATAAGAGTAACAATAGAAGATGCAGCACTTGTAGAACGTCGTGTTAGTGTTTTAATGGGGGATGCTGTTGAACCAAGAAAAGATTGGATAGAAAAGAATGTAATCTTCTCGTTAGAAGATGAATATAAAATAGAAGTATAGGGGGATTTATGGAAAATAATATTTTAGATAAAATTTATGACTACTCCCTAGAAGAAATAATGGGAGAGAGATTTGGAAGATATGCTAAATATATCATTCAAGATCGTGCTATTCCTGATGTAAGAGATGGATTAAAACCAGTTCAAAGACGTATTCTTTTTGGTATGTATAAAGATCATAATACTTATGATAAACCATATCGTAAAAGTGCTAAAACTGTTGGTAATGTAATGGGTAATTACCATCCACATGGAGATTCATCTATTTATGAAGCTATGGTTCGTATGAGTCAATGGTGGAAACAAAATACTACATATATAGATATGCATGGTAATAATGGATCTATGGATGGAGATCCTCCTGCTGCTATGCGTTATACTGAAGCAAGACTTGCTAAAATATCTAATGAACTTTTAAAAGACTTAGATAGGGACACTGTAGTAATGGCTCCTAACTTTGATGATACTGAGTTAGAACCAACTGTACTTCCTGCTAAGTTTCCAAACCTTCTAGTTAATGGAACAATGGGTATTAGTGCTGGATATGCTACTAATATTCCACCACATAATTTAACTGAAGTAATAGATGCAACTATTAAAAGAATAGATACTCCTAATTGTCGATTAGATACAATTATGGATATTGTAAAAGGACCAGACTTTCCTACAGGTGGAATAGTAGAAGGGCTTGATGAAATTAAAAAAGCTTATGAAACTGGTCGTGGAAGAATAGTAGTTAAATCGCGTACTAATTGGGAAGATGCTAAAGGTAAGCTTACACTTGTTATTACTGAAATACCTTATGAAGTAAATAAAGCTCAATTAGTTCGTAGAATAGATGAAATAAGAATTGAGAAAAAGATAGATGGAATAGTAGAGACTAGAGATGAATCTGATAAAGATGGTCTAAGAATTGCTATTGATTGTAGAAAAGACGCTAATCGTGAACTTATACTAAACTACCTTCTTAAAAATACAGAATTACAAATTAATTATAGTTTTAATATGGTGGCTATTGTTAATCGTTGTCCTAAACTATTAGGATTATTAGAAATAATAGATGCTTATATAGAACATTTAAAAGATGTAATAATAAGACGTACTAAATTTGATTTAGATCATGCTAAAGCAAGATTACATATCGTTGAAGGATTAATTAAATGCTTATCTATTCTAGATGAAGTTATTCGTGTAATTCGTGCTAGTAAAAATAGAGCAGATGCTAAAGAAAACTTAATTAAAGAATTTGACTTTTCTCCTGAACAAAGTGAAGCAATTATTACATTACAACTTTATAAATTAACTAATACTGATGTTACTGAATTAGAAGAAGAATTAAAAAGATTAACTGAAATAATTAAAAGACTAGAAGAGATTCTAGCTAATGAAGAAGTTCTTAAAGGAGTAATGAAAGAAGAATTAAGACGTATCAAAAAAGAATATGCAGCACCTCGTAAAACTGATATTAAAGATGAGATTACTACTATAAAGATTGATAACGTTGATATGATTCAAAAAGAAGATGTAGTAATATCTATTTCTCATGATGGATATATTAAATGTTCTTCTAATCGTAGTTACCAAGCTTCTAATGGTGAATCTACTATGAAAGAAGGAGACTATGTCTTAGGTTTATTTGAACTTAATACATTAGATACAGTTCTAATCTTTACTGATTTAGGTAATTATTATTTTGTACCTGTTCATGAAATACCTACATGTTCATGGAAAGACTTGGGTAAACATTTAAGTAATGTTATTAAGTTAGATAGTGGAGAAGAAATAATTGGATGTCTTCCTATTACTAATTTTGATGATAGAGAAATACTTCTATCTACTAAGTTAGGTATGATTAAACGTGTTAAATTATCTGAGTTTAAAACTAGTAAGACTTTAAAGCCAATAGTTTGTATGAAATTAAAAGATAAAGATAAGTTACTTGCAGTATCATTTGTTACAAGTAAAGAAATATTTGTTACTACTAAGAAATCATATGGACTTTGGTATGATGTATCTGAAGTACCGGTAGTAGGTATTAAAGCAGCTGGAGTTAAATCAATCAATTTAAAAGATGATTCTGTTTTAAATGTTTCTAACTTTGATTTAAGCGATGAATATCTTGCAGTTATTACTAATAAAGGTACTGGTAAACGTGTAAAACTTTCTGAATTTGATAAAACTAGTCGTGCTAAACGTGGATTATTACTTCTACGTGAAGTTAAATCTAATCCATATAAGATAGTAGCGGCTCTAGTAGTTGATTCTAAGAAGCATTTAGGAATTAAGACTAATGATATTAATCTTATAAAGGTAACTGAACTTCCTATAATGGATAGATATTCTACTGGATCATCTATAGTAAAAGGTACAGTTATTGATACATTTATTAGTCAAGAACTTACTAAAACAACAGAAGTTAAAGAAAAGGTACAAGTACCAGAAGAAGTAGTTGAACCTAAAAAAGTATCTTTAAAAGAAATAGATGAAAGATTAATGACGATAGATGATTTTATTGACATAGAAGAATAAGAAATAATTTCTTATTCTTTTTTCTTTGTTATAATTAATATAGGAGATGATATTAATGTTTTTCTTATTTATTCCTGTAATTGGTTATTTTTTTGGATGTTTATATCCAAATCTTAAATTATTAGATTTATTTAGAAATAGTAAACCTAAGATGTCTATTGGATCTGCTATAGCTATTCTTGTTGGAATGACTATTGCTTATTATTTTGTAGTTATGGTTTGTTCTAGTGCTTTTGATCAATATGTTATAGCTGGTACTTGTCATTCTTGGGGAGAGTCTTGTCACTTTGGTGGTGCTTCAGAAGTTGTTGCTAGTCTTATATTCTTAGTAAATATTGCTTTTTCATTAGTATACGCTTTTATATGTCAGTTTACTCTTACTAGTATTCTTGCTGATAGAAAAGCAACGTTTTTAATACTATCACATATGTACTTTATAGTATCAGTATTCTTTACTTTTATATTAGCAATGATATATTCTGGACTATTTGTATCATATAATTTCTCATCAATGGTTTCAGTATTACAAACACTTGCAGTACTATCACCTGCATTTAGTTATTTATTAATATATTTTGTTTTTTCAAATAAATATAAAAGGGATTAATTCCCTTTTTTATTTTGATGTGGTATAATGTGCTAAGATAGAGAGTGTGATAAGAATGGAAAATATTTATGTTTTTGGTCATAGAAAACCTGATACTGATTCAATATGTGCTGCTATTGCAATGGCTAATTATATTAATATAACTTCTAAAGATGTTAAAGCTATTCCTTGTGCTTTAAGTGCTATTAACAATGAAACTAAATATGTATTAGATCATTTTAATATAGAAGTACCTAAATACTTAAATGATGTTAAAGTACAAATAAGAGATCTTTCTTATCATAAAAAGTTTTTTGTAGATAGATATGAATCTATTAAGTATGCCTATGATTTAATGAATAATATTTCTGCTTCAGGAATACCACTAGTAGATAAAGCTAATAAGAATAGATTAATGGGGCTTATTACTTTAAAAGGTATTGCTCGTGAAATGATAGAGAGTGATAGACGTCATTTAAGAACTTCTTACAGTAATATTATTGATACTATTAATGGTAGAGAAATACTTAAATATGACGATGAAATAGAAGGAAAGGTTACTACTGCTACTTATAAGAGTACTACTTTCTTAAGTGATGTAGATTTATCTAAAGATGATATTCTAGTAGTTGGAGATAGACATAGTATTTTAGAGTATGCTGTTAATACTGGAGTTAAACTTATAATACTTATAGGTGACAGTCAAATAAAAGAAGATCATTTACAAATAGCTAAACAAAACAAAGTAAATATTATTGGTACTAGTTTAGGTAGTTTTGATGTTAGTAATTTATTAGTACTAGCTAACTACGTAGAAGTAATTAATGAATTGTCTAATCCTGTAACTTTTAAAGATAGTGATTATTTAACTGATTTTCATATAGTTGCAAAAAGAGAAAAACATACTAATTACCCTGTTATAAATAATAAAGGTGAGTGCTTAGGATTAATTGAATATACAAGAGCAGAAGAACTATCTCGTAAGAAAGTAGTTCTAGTAGATCATAATGAAAAAGATCAATCTGCTGAAGGTATAGAAGAAGCACAAATAGTAGAAATAATAGATCATCATAAATTAGGTACTATTGCTACAAATTCACCTATTAATTTTAGAAATATGTCAGTAGGTAGTACTTGTACAATTATCTATAACTTATATCGTGAAAGAGGTATTGAATTTGATGATAAGATTGCTGGTTTGATGTTATCGGCCATATTATCCGATACTTTACTTTTAAAGAGTCCTACTGCTACTTCTATTGATGTAGATGCTGTAGTTAATTTATCTAGAAGACTTGGAATTGATTATTATAAATTTGGAGTAGAGATGTTTAAAGCAGGATCATCTTTAGATGGTAAGAATGCTGATGAAGTTATCTATCAAGACTTCAAGAAATTTACTTCAGAAAATATTAAGATTGGTATAGGTCAAATATTTACTACTAACTATGAAGAAGTATCTAAAGACTTAGATAAATATGTATATGAACTTAATAAAATGGAAAATAGTGAAGGTTATGGTATATCTTGCTTATTTGTAACGGATATTATTAGAAATGGTTCATATGTTTTATATAATAGTAGTTCTCGAGATATACTTAGTGAAGCTTTTAATATAGATGTTTATGAAGGTGCATTCCTTGCAGATGTTGTATCTCGTAAAAAACAAATTATTTCAGCGATAATAGAAGTCTTAAAGAAAAGTAAAGATTAAAGATAGAAATAGTATTTTCTATCTTTTTTATTTAAAAAATATATGTTATAATTTCTTATAGAATGATGATAGGGGAATAGCTTATGAAGAAGATTTTAAAATTTCCTGGACTTATTCTGAGACGTGCTGGTCAAGGAATGGTATTTTTAAAAGGCTTAGTCTTTAAGAGTGATCAAGAAATAGATCCAACTAAGTTATATGGAGATGAACTAGTCCAAGAACTTGAAAGAGTTAAGCAACAAAGTAATGAGTTCAAGAATCAAGAAGTTAAAAAAGAAGTAGAAACAGTTAAAAAACTTAATTCATATAGATATGTAGTTCGTAATAATCAAGGACAAATTGTAAAAGGTATCTTTGATGGTATAGACGAACAAGCCGTAAGAGTTTTCCTATCAAACGAAGGCTATGAAATATTAGAAATTACTAAGCGTGGGGCAATGGATTTTGATATCAATATAGGTAGTGGTAAGATTGGTACAGGTGATTTATCATTCGCATTAGTACAATTAGGTACTTATATTAAAGCAGGAATCCCATTAATTGATTCAATGAGAATACTAGCTAAACAAACATCTAAGCCTTCTTTAAAAAGAACATATGAAAAAGTTATATATGAACTTGTTTTAGGGGAACCTTTCTCAGTAGCTCTAGAAAAACAAGGTAAAGCTTTCCCTAGTATCTTAATAAACATGGTAAAGACTTCTGAGATGACTGGAGATCTTGCTGGTACTCTAGATGAAATGGCAGACTACTTTACTAAAACAGAAAATACTAAGAAAGAATTAATTTCTGCATTAATATACCCATTAGTTATCCTATGTGTAGTTATAGGTGTATTAATATTCATGATTGTATATATCGTTCCACAATTCGTAGGAATGTTTGAATCACAAGGTGCTGAACTTCCAGCAATCACTAAATTTGTTATTTCCGCCAGTGATTTTATCAAGAATTATTGGTGGGCTATGATTCTTGGAGTAGCAACATTCTTATTTACCTTTATTTGGTCATATAAGAATATTAAAGAATTTAGACGTACAATGCAAATTGTACTTATGAAATCACCAGTATTTGGTAAAGTTGTTATCTATGGACAAGTTGCTACTATAACACGTACTTTCTCATCTTTATTGAATCACGGTGTATTTATTACAGATTCTATGGAGATTTTAACTAATTTAACTAATAATGAAATATATAAAGAGATATTGTCTCGTACTTTAATTGGTTTATCTAAGGGTTCTAAACTTAGTGAAACATTTAAAGGTGAGTGGGCTTTCCCAGTAGTTGCTTATGAAATGTTAGTTACTGGAGAATCTACTGGACAACTTGCATTAATGATGCAAAAAGTTGCAGAGCACTTTGAAAACTTGCAACACAACTCAACTACAGCATTAAAATCATTACTAGAACCAATGGTAATCATTTTACTAGCTGTTTCTGTTGGATTTATCTTAATTTCAATCATGGTTCCAATGTTTGATATGTATGGACAAATCTAATTACAGGGGGGATAAACATGGAACTAAGAGTATTTTATACAGTTGTTATATTTATTTTTGGTTTGCTATTTGGTTCATTTTATAATGTTGTTGGATGGCGTGTTCCAAAAAAATTATCTATAGTACGTCCAGGAAGTTTTTGTCCTAAATGTAAACATAAGTTAAGATGGTATGAATTAATACCAGTCTTTTCTTATTTAATACAAGGTGGTAAATGTAGAAAATGCAAAGAGAAGATTGCTCCTTTCTATACAATAACTGAGTTATTGACAGGATTCTTGTTTGCAGCTTCTTACTGGGTGCTTGGATTTAGTTTTGAATTTGTTTTAGCAATTATAACAGCGTCTTTCTTTTCTATAGTATTAGTAAGTGATATTAATTTCTTAATAATACCAGATCAGTTTACTTTATTTTGTTCAATCTTGGTAGTTTTATTAAGATTCATGTTTAATGGAGTAGAAGATGCTTTATATGCTTTAGCTAGTGGTATAGGTGCTTTCTTAGCAATGTACCTATTAATGCTTTTAGGAAATTTAATCTTAAAGAAGGAATCTCTTGGTGGAGGAGATATAAAGTTAATGTTTTTTGTAGGAATTGCAGTTGGACCTATAATGAGTTTATTTACAATATTCTTATCTAGCTTTATAGCTTTTCCTTTATCTTTAATTTTATTTATTAGAAGTAAAGATAATATTATTCCATATGGACCATTCTTATTAATTGCTTGTTTTTTAATAATAGTTTTTAAGATAGATTTAAATATGATAATTAATATATAAAATTATAATCTAATTGATTATAATTTTTTTTATTATATGGTACAATTAAGTTGGTGGTATTATGAAGAAAGTTGATAAAGTAATTAATAATACTAATTTAGATACAAAACTAAAACAAGAATTTATTAATGCCTTAAAAGATAAAGACTTTAAAAAATTAGTAAGTACTTTAAAACTAGAAGAAGACGTTTTAATGAAATATACTTCTCGTTTAGAAGAATGTTCTCATGAATGTAGTAATTGTTCTAAATGTACAGGATTACTTCAATGTAGTAATAATGTTAGAGGATATGTACTTACTCCTGAAATAACTAATAATAAGAAATTATTATTTGGATATGTTGCTTGTAAGTATACTAAATTAGATGAATATAAAGATAATATAACTTTATTTGATATACCAAAAGAAATTAGAGATGCTTCTTTAGCTGAAGTATATACTAATGATGTTAATAGAGTAGAAATACTTAAAAAGATAAAGAGTTATTACACTAATTATTTTACAAATAACAAAGAAAAAGGTATTTACTTATATGGTTCTTTTGGATCAGGAAAAACATATTTATTATCTGCTCTTATGAATGAATTAGCTAAAAAAGATGTTAAAAGTATAATAGTACATGTTCCTGAAATGTTAAGAGAATTAAAAGAATCATTAGATAGTGATTATAGAGATAAGTTCAATTTACTTAAAACAGTACCGATATTAGTACTTGATGATATAGGTGCTGAGTACTTAACTAATTGGACTAGAGATGAAGTATTAGAACCTTTACTTCATCATCGTATGAATGAAAATTTACCAACGTTTTTTACATCGAACTTATCGATGGAAGAATTAGAAAAACACTTTATATTACAAAATACTAGTATAGATAAAATAAATGCTAGAAGAATTATAGAAAGAATAAAGAAGTTGGCTGATCCAGTAGCGTTAATTAGTAAAAACATTAGGAGCTAGTTATGGATTATTCAGAAGTATTAAATACAATTAATGAAGACTACACAAAAGGTACTTCTCGTTGGATTAATAATGTAATAAAAGAATTTAGAAAAGGAATTATTAAATTTGATAGGGATAGTCTAGGATTATCTCTTCTTTTGGATGAAATAATTATTTATAGAAGACAAGCTTCTAAGAAAGAAAGAAAAGCTGTAGATAAAAAAATGCGTGGTGTTATATCCAAGATAGAATCTTTAGCTGATGAAATACATGATTCTTTAGAATTAGATAGAATATATAATGCTTTTAAAGAATTAGGTTTAATTCAAAGTAAGAAGAAAGTCAAAGATAGTAATCAAATAAATAGATTTTTAAAATTTATTATTTTTAATTCTAAAGATATAAATACTATCAAAAGAATTATTGTTGATTATCCAGATATAATTAATTCAATAAGTGAAGATGGTATAGGTTTAATATCTAAAATAACTAAAAAATTCTTGTTTAATTTATCTAACTTTATGGTAGATAAAAATATTAAGCATCGTAATAACTTGTTGTTTTATAGTGAAGTATTAAAGATGTTATTATTAAGTGAAGATAGTAAATATGAATATACTGAAGAATTAGAAAATGAAGCATTAGAAGTATTAAGTGATTTCTTAAGAGAAAATGATGGTTATTATGGTAATTCAGAATTTACATTTTGGATAACTGATTTATTAGATACAATAACTAAAAGAGCAATTATTAAAACAGAAACAGCTTTAGAAAGAAGTACTGATATCCATAGAGAGTTTCCTGGAAATGTGATGTTTGTCGTTAAAAATGGTTTGTTTACTAAATATGAAGAAGAATTAGAGAAAAGAGACCATAACGATGAACATATAATTACTATCGATTGTGTAGGTGCTAGAGTATTAGATGATGGATTATCTGCGAAGAGATTAGATAATGGTCATTACTTATTAGGAGTACATATAGCTGATCCTTTAGGATATGTAGGATTTCATAGTCCTTTAATTCAGGAAGCATATAAAAGAACTAGTACTATTTATACTTCGTCAGGAAAACCTATTCATATATTTCCAGATGAGTTCTATGCTAAAGTAGGTCTTTCTCCTAATAGTAATAATTTAGCAATTAGTTATTACTTAGAAATAGATGAATTAGGTAATATTTATTTGGATCATTTTGTAATCAAAAAAGAAGTAATTAATGTAAGAGATAGATTTACTTTCAATAAAGGATTAGATGAAATAGTAGCGTCTTCTTTTGATCCTAGAATAGAAGATACAGTTGAGAACTTATATAAAATATCAGAGATACTTAAAAAGAAATTACCTATTGCTCCTAAAGATGATTTATTGACCCCAGGAGAGAGGGAGAGTAGTGAGTTGGTACAATATTCTATGTTTGCTTTAAACATGACTATGGCTAATTATGCAGCTAGACATAAGATTCCTTTCTTGTTTATAGCCAATGGACAAAAAGCTGAATATTTTGATCAATTACAAGAAATAAATCCTCTACAATTACCAGATAGAGATACTAAATGTTTATATACGCAATTATGTCATAATAGAGGAAAATCTTTTTATACAACAGATTCTAAACAACTACATCATTCTTTAGGAGGTATTCCTTATACTAGAGTAACATCTCCATTATTACTATTTGGTGATACTTTAGCTTCTATTGCTCTACATGCCTTTTATTTTGGAGAAGTAGAACCAGAAGACTTACAAAAAGTGGAAGAAGATATGTTTAAAATGGCAAAATATATGAATCATAAAGTTAAATCAATAGGTTTCTATGAAAGAGGTTGGTCTAAGCTAAATGAAGATTAGACTTGTAAAATAAAAAAAATGTGTTAAAATTGTATGTGAAATGCGTTGATGAGAAACGAGATTTATTAAAGGAATTTATAGAGAGTCTATGGTTGGTGGAAATAGATAAGGATATTAATAAGTTACTATTCTCGGAGTTGGACCTTAATAGGATTCCCGGATAAACCGTTATTGAATTAAGTTAAACCATAAGGATGGTACCGTGCAATGCACTCCTACATTTATTTGTAGGAGTTTTTATTTGGAAGAAGGAGAATTAATATGGCAAGAATAAGTAACTTAAATGTTAGAAAGAAAAGCAGCGATGTAATTGAAATTTATAGATTACTTCGTGTTTTAAGGGTGTTTAAACGAACCTCCGAATATTTAAGAGGAAGGATTAGTTTAGTATCAGGGCAATCATTATTAGTATTATGGGAAAATGAAGGAGATCCTGATAGAAAAGATAGATTTGAACAGTTAATTGCCTTAAAACTAAATTCTTATGGTGATATGTTACTATATAATCCTGTACCACATATTTATGATGAGTACTTAAGTGAAGTAAAATCGATAGATGCGATTGTAGAATTAGTAAATAATCCTAATCCTAAGGTACAAAATATAGGTAGGAAGAAATTTATTGAATTCTACGATAAATATTTAGAAGAAGAAGCAAAGAAAAATGGAGAAACATGTAAAATTATTAAAATAGGAGAGAGGGTAGAATAAAGTGATAAATATAAAAGAAAATGAAGAACTAAATAAATTAAATCACTCTTGTGCTCATTTACTTGCACAAGCAGTTAAACACTTATATCCTGAAGCTAAATTCTGGGTAGGACCTGTTATAGAAGATGGATTCTACTATGATATAGATTTAGGTGATGAAGTAATTAAAGAAGAAGACTTAGAGAAAATAGAAAGAGAAATGAAAAAATGTAGTAAAGATGCTAAGAATATTATTAGACATGAAATATCTAAAGATGAAGCACTTTCTATGTTTAAAGATGATCCATATAAAGTAGATTTAATTAGTAGAATGGATGAAACTGAAAACGTAATATCTTGTTATACTCAAGGAGATTTTACTGATCTATGTCGTGGACCACATGTAGAAAATACAAAATTATTAAAGAATTTTAAATTATTAAAAGTATCTGGTGCTTACTGGAAAGGTGATGCTAAAAATAAGATGCTTCAAAGAATATATGGAGTATGTTATACAAATCCTGAAGACTTGGAAGCACATCTAAAAGAAATAGAAGAAGCTAAAGAAAGAGATCATAGAAAAATAGGTAAAGACTTATCTATATTTATGGCACATGACCTTGTAGGAAAAGGAATGCCTTTATGGTTGCCTAATGGAGCAATCATAAGAAAACAATTAGAAAACTATATTTATGATAAAGAAAGAAAAATGGGATATTTACATGTATATACTCCATGTGTAGGAACTGTAGATTTATATAAAACTTCTGGACACTGGGATCATTATAAAGAAAATATGTTTCCATCTATGAAAGTAGATGAAGAAGAATTTGTACTACGTCCAATGAACTGTCCTCATCATATGTTAATTTATGGAAATGAATTACATTCTTATCGTGATTTACCAATAAGAATAGGTGAATTCGCTGCTGACTTTAGATATGAAGCAAGTGGAGCAGTTAAAGGATTAGAACGTGTTAGATGTATGTGTCAAAATGATGCTCACTTATTTGTTAGACCAGATCAAATAGGTGATGAATTTAAGAAAGTTGTTGGATTAATCCTTGATGTATATAAAGATTTTGGATTAAATGATTATAAATTTAGATTATCGTTGAGAGACAAGAATGACAAAGAAAAATATTTCGATGATGATGAAATGTGGAATACAGCTGAAAACAAATTAAGAGAAGTATTAAACGAGTACGGATGTGATTATGTTGAAGCTGAGGGAGAAGCTGCATTCTATGGACCAAAATTAGATGTAGAAGTTAAACCAGCAGTTGGACCTGAAGTAACACTTTCTACTTGTCAATTGGATTTCTTATTACCAAGAAGATTTGATCTAAGTTATATTGATTCTAATGGAGAAAAACAAACTCCAGTAGTAATTCATAGAGCGATTTTTGGTACATTTGATAGATTTACTGCTTTTATCTTAGAAGAAACTAAAGGAGCACTTCCTTTATGGTTATCTCCAACTCAAGTAAATGTTATTCCAGTTAATAATGAATATCATTTAGAATATGCTAAAGAAGTATATGAAAAATTGTTAGAAAAAGATGTAAGAGTAAAATTAGATAGTAGAGATGAAAAATTATCTTATAAAATGAGAGAATCTCAAACTATGAAGATTCCATATACATTAATTCTTGGAGATAAAGAAAAAGAATCTAATACAGTATCATTTAGATTATTTGGCGAAAAAGAAACAACTACTTTACCAATAGATGAATTTATTGAAAAGATAGATAAAGAAATTAAGAATAGAGAATTAAATAAATGAAAGATCTAGAAAAAAGAATAGAAACAATCGAAAAAAGAAATAAAAGAGTAGAACTAGATAAAAAATGGGAAACTTGTTGGACTAGAAGAATATGTATAATGTTACTTACCTATATCATCGTAGTTGTTTATTCATACGTAATCAGTAAGTATAATAATATTTTCTTAAGTTCATTAGTACCAGTAATAGGTTTTACCTTATCAACATTATCATTAAAACTTATAAGAAAAATATGGGAAAAGAAATAGTCAACTATTTCTTTTTTAATTTTACATATATTTTGTCAAGCAATTATAAATTTCAAAAAAAGACTAGTAATATTTAAAAATGTGTAGTATATTTTAATTGTTATTAGAATAGGTGTGATGTAAACTGCTAGTAACGGAAACGTGAAAACAGAAAACCAAAACCACTAGTAATAGAAATATGAAAATGGAATAGTGCTAGTAATAGAAATATGAAAACACACAAAACTATACAATGGAAAAACCATAAAATAGTACAAAGATATATATAAGTAATAAAGACCTATATATACCAAATATAAAAGACCAAAAAAACTATATATACAAAAAAGTATATAAGTAAAATGGAAACTATATATTAAAAAGAAACATTATACCTACCATAATAACAATGAATGATGTTGCAAAAGCAACGTCGTTGTAAATGGTACACAGTTAATACGAGGTAATTTGTATACAGCTATTTAAAATTATAATTATTAGATCAAATGAACTTAAGTAATGATTATAATAATAGTAAATGACTGAGTATTAATCTCATCTAGCCATTTCTCTTTATGCAAGTAGAAAATGATGAGTGATGACATATCAAAGTCTAATTTAGTGTAAACATATATTTATAATTAATGCATGAATTATTTATATATGCATATTTGCCAATAAAGCCAACGATGATAAGTTGGTTTTTTTGTTGTAATAAAAAAGAGGATTAAATCCTCTTTTAAAATAGTTCTAATTGATCTAATTTTTCACCACAACTTGTTAGAATTAGTTGTTTAATTGTTTCATATGATTTAACAAATGAATTTGGTATTAGTAAAAGAGCAATACCTTTTTCTCTGCAAATTTGTACTTTCCTATTATCACATTTTTCTCTTTCATAATTGCCAAAGTGTTCTCCTCCTTGAAGTTCAATAGCAATCTTTGGAATTAAGTCTATCCCTTTAATTTTATATAAAACTATATCAAATTCTAATTTTGAGTTTCTAAGTATTGAATCATCTTTAAAAATATCTGCTAGTTTAACATTCCTTTTAGCTTGAAAAGTATTATTAACACTACAAAAATGTGAAATTGCTTGGAAGAACTTATCTTCGTTTTTACTTCCGTTTGAACTACCTATTTCTATTGTATATGATTCGTTAGGTAATACATCTGTATTTCCATTCTTTGAAACATATTGTATTAGATTATATAAATCATCTTTTTTATCTACAGATAATTTTTCAATTGCTTCAACATCGGATACAATTATTAAATTCTTTTTAGCACGTGTTACAGCAACATTAGTTATTTCAGAATTATTTTTAATCCACTCAAATGTTCTTTTACTTGTTTTAGGAGATAGAGAAGAAGAAATAATTATTGTATCTTTTTCTGCTCCTTGAACTTTATGAATAGTTCCACAAGAAATATTATTTATGTTATTTTCTTTTAACATGGAATTAATTAAGTTTTGCTGGTTGATAAAAGGAGTAATAATTGCGGCATCTGTTAATTGATTTCTTTTTATATAATCAATTATAGCTTTAGCTTCTTCATAGTTTTCATTTCTTAGTTGTGAGTTTCTATTTTTAACATCTATTAATGAAAGAGTTCCTTCATCTTTTAAATAATCTAAATTTAATTTTCCATCATAGAATCTTTTGTTAGAGAAATTAATTATTTTTTTACCACATCTATAGTGATATGTTAGCATTATGTTTTTAGAAATATTATCATGATTTCTCATAATATCTAGAATAGAATATTTTGTATAATCATAATCATCGGATATTTTAAATTCTTCTTTTAATTGATCATTAATTATGTCTTCAAGAACAATAACTGGTTTTAATTGATTTGTATCTCCAACTAATAATAGTGATTTTGCTCTAGCGATTGGAAGTAGAGCAGTAGCGCTGTTACATTGACCGGCTTCATCCATAATAACTAAATCGAATGTATGATATGGAGTACCTAATCTAGAAGCTGAAATATTAGTTGTTATGATTACTGGAAATACGTCTTCTAATAATCTAATATTATAATCACTTGTACACCATTTATTAAAAGAGTTTACTCGCTCAATTTCATCATCAATTTTACATATATTAATTAATTCATCATATTTTGTACTTTTTAACTTTTTAATGTATTTAAGTGATTCAAAATACATATATTGTTTAAAACTTTGATCTTCAGCTACAGATGTAACAAGCTGTAATACATCTTGATTTGAAACAATAGGCATTTTCTTATATTGATCTATTAATATACCAATCTGTTCTTCTACACTTTGATATAAGCGGTTATGTGGATTATTAATAGAAGAGAGTAGCCTTTTAGCGCTTTCAATTCGATTTTTTAAATCTCTTTTTTCCTCGTATGTCTCTAAGTAAGTTAATAGGTTTTTGTTCCCTTTGTTATTTTTTTCTTTTATTTTATTGATTTTATCTTCATCAGGTTCTTTATCAGTTTCATAACTATATAAATCTAGAATTCTTAAAGTTGATTTAGCAACTTCTTCTTTATTACCTAGCCTTAAATAAGGAAATGGTACATCATCTTTTTCTTTATAAGAAAAGGACAGCTTTTCTAAAATTCCATTTATTGGTTTATTGTTAGAAGAACAAATAAGAATCTTTTTTGAATTAAAAAATGAACTTAAAATAACATTCAATATAGTTTGAGTTTTACCAGTTCCTGGCGGACCTTCTACATAAGTTATAGGATACTTCATTGTATTATAAATTACTCTCATTTGATCTATATTTACTTTGTTATCATATATAACTATGTTTGGTTCTTTTAATTTTTGACCACGCCTATCAGAATTACCAAAAAATGCTTTAAGTGGACGTTCCAATGTACCAGACTCTATCTTTTCTTCAATTATATTGTATGTTAAGCCTAGATTTGCATTTATACTTCTAGTTAGAATCATAAACTCTGGCATTTGATTAATTATTTCATTGTCATGTAGATTTGCTCTTATTAATTCAGTATATTCATTCAAGTATTCATTTAAATGATAAGTAATGTTATTTACAAATTCTTCTGGATTAATATCTATATAAGAATTAATAGAGTGTTTTTTATCTTTTATTAAAAAACTACGGTTTACTCTTGGAGTTTTATTAATTGATAATCTTTTGTTAGAAGGATTAAACATTACATCATAATATAAAACTATATATTCTTTAGTTCCGTCTTCAATAGCGAGAAAAGATAATGCTAAGTGATTTATTTCACCTTCATTTTTTCTTTCATCATATTTCTTAATATAATTAAGTACTTGTCTTTCTTGTTGTTCATCTAATTCTATTTGTCTATCTCTTAATAAAATGCTCTTATCAATTCCTTTAAGTAAAAAAGAATCTTTTTGATAAGGATCATTATCTAATTCATTACATTTAAAATAGTATCTAAGTATATTATTATTAAAAGTTTCAAATTTTAGCCATTCGGCATCTTCAGGGTTTTGTTCAATCTTATCTATTAATTCTTGTGGCACTTCATAAGTAGTGAATTCAAGAATCTTAGCTGATAAAATACCTTCAAACTTTATAGTTGCATCTAAATCATCTAAAGACTTATTGTCATTGAACATTGTTACATCAAGTGTTTTATTCTTAAGATTAATATCTTTTATAGCAATCCAATAATAGGTGATTTCACCATCTTTGTTTTTATAAGATATATCTAGCCATTTCCCTTTTTTGATGCTTTCTGATATAACTAATACTATATTATTCATTATCATCATCTCATTAATAATATAACATATTATATTTTTTAATACTATTAAACATATGTATTGATTTTAAAATATGTTTACATAACTAATTGTCAAAGAGGTTATAGATATAATATGGCTGTGTTATAATGATTTTAGGATAGTGATAATATGAAAGATGTTTTAAAAGGTACATTACATACTGTTGAGTTATTTGCTTTAGCAGTTGCTGGTATAGCAATAGGAAATATTCCTTTAGGAGTTGCTCTTGTTGCAGTAGCAACCATACCAGCATCTAAACTTATGGATGATGTTAGAGGTAATGATGCTAAGAATTCTATATTTTCTGTTACAAGATCTGGTCATATTCATCAAAATACTTTAGCTAAACCTTTAAAAGTAGTTTCTCTTTTATCTAGTAAGAATAAACAAGAAAAATTTACTGAAGAAGCATTAAATATGTTTACTGAAATAAAAGAAAAAGATAAGAATGGCCAAAAGAAAAAATATAATACTAGAAGCCAAATATTAACTCTTAGTTTATTAAAAAGGTTACAAAGACATGGATATATTGAAAACCTTGAGTATGAAAAAGATGGAGAATCTAGTTTGTTTGTAGAAAAACTTCTTATGGGTAATTTCAAAGACTTATTTAAAGGAAAAAAATATCCTATGTTTCAAATTAGTTTTAATTTAACTGATAAACCTAGAAATAAAGATGAATTAATGGAACTAGCAGGACTTAAGAAGAAACCTAATCCTGATGGAAGTACAATTAATACTGGTACAGCTGCTACAAATACTAATACAAATAGTATGGCAACTCCTGTAAAAGAAGCAAAACCAGTAGGACCAGAAGTAACAGTAACTCCAGAAAAATCTAATGATCTTGCTAGTAAAAAGGAACAATTGCTTGATATGAAAGCTGAGTTATTAGCAGCTAAAGAAATGCAACCAAAAGAAAATAATGAAACTAAAAGTGCTACTAAATAAAAAGAACTATATTTAGTTCTTTTTTTAATGTCTATTTTGTTTTATAATATAATCGGTGAGAGTATGAAAGATAAGAAATATTTCTTTGATTTAGACTTTATTAGATTTTTATCTTGTATAGCAATATTTTTATATCACTTAAATATACTTAAGGGTGGATATTTAGCAGTATGTACCTTTTTTGTAATGACGAGTTATCTTTCATGTATATCTGCTTTTAAAAAAGATAAGTTTAATATTTTAAAACATTATAAGAATAGATTAATTCATATATATATACCATTTATAATAGTAGTATTTACTAGTATATGTATTATTTCTTTTATAGATTCTATTAATTGGTTAAATTTAAAGCCCGAAACTACATCTGTAATATTTGGATATAATAACTTTTGGCAATTAAATGTTAATTTAGATTATTTTGCAAGACATGTAAGTTCTCCTTTTATGCATTTCTGGTTTATGGGAATATTACTAGAATTTGAACTTATATTTCCATTTATCTTTATTATCTTTAAGAAACTAGGAGATAAAACTAAGAAACTAGTACCAATAATCTTATTATCTATATTGTGTATTATATCTACATGTTACTTTTATTACTGTAGTACACATTTTAGTAAGATGTACACTTACTATAATACTTTTTCTAGGGCCTTCTCTTTATTATTTGGATTATTACTAGGATTTATTCATTCGTACTATAAAGGTATTACTATAGATAAAAAAGTTATTAGAAGAGTTATTTTCTATCTATATTTAGTTATCTTAATAGTACTTACAATATTTATAGATTCTAGTAATGAATATTTTGCTTTATGTATGATAAGTACAACTATTATATCTTGTAGATTGATAGATTATGGTACTTTGATTACTAAAGAGTTTAATATATTTAAAAAGATTATTTCTTATATTAGTAAATTTAGTTATGAAATATATTTAGTACAGTATCCAGTAATATTCTTATTTCAATTAATAAAGATGGATTTATTATATAGGAATTTATTAATTATACTAATTACAGTATTAATATCATTTATATTACATTTTGCTCTTGATCTTAAGAAGAATAAAAAAGTAATTAGAATAATTCTTTTAATTCCATTGGTACTTTCTAGTATCTTTGGACTATATAAATATATTATTACTAAGGATTATACTAAGGACTTAAAAGAGTTAGAAGAATCGATGGCTCTTCAAGAAGAAGAGATGAAAAAGAAACAAGAAGAGTATGAGAAGAAGATTGCTGAAGAAAGTGCTAACTGGAATAGTGTTTTAGATGATTTAGATGCTGGAGAAGAAGCATTAAAAGAAAAAGTATCTAAACTACCTATAGTTGGAGTTGGGGATTCTGTTATGCTTGGAGCAACTTCTAAATTATATAAAGTATTTCCTAATGGATACTTTGATGCTAAAGTAAGTCGTACTGATTATGAAGCTAATGATATCTTAGTAGCTTTAAAAAATAAAGGGCATCTAGGTGATGTAGTTGTTATTGGCCTTGGTACTAATGGTCAATGTGGTAGTAGATGCCGTAGTGTTATTTTAAAAACTGTAGGTAATAGAAAACTATTTTGGATTAATGTTTCTAATGAAAATGAAGTACACGTTAATAAAGGATTAAAGGAATTTGCTGATGCTAATCCTAATGTCTATTTAATAGACTGGTATACTGCTTCTTTAGGTCATAAGGAGTACTTTGTAGCAGATGGAATACATTTAACTGGTAAAGGTATTACTGCTTATACAAGTCTTATTTATGATGAAATATATAGTTTATATTTAAATGAATATAATGAAAAGAAAGAACAAATTATTAAAGAACATGAAGAAGAAATGAAGACTAAGATTTCATTCTATGGAAATGAATTACTTATTAATAGTTATTCTAATTTAAAAGAAATATTTCCTAATGCTAACTTTAATACTAAGAGTAATTATAAATATCAAGATTTATATAATGATTTAAAGACTAAGAAAGAGTCTAATACTTTAGATTATAAACTAGTATTTGTATTTGATAGTTCTACTAAGATAAGTAGTAGTGAATATGAAAATATTATTGATTTATGTAGTGATCATGAAATATATATAGTTCTTATGGATAAGATGTCTATTAATAAAGAAGTTAATGTCATTGAATTCTATAAAGAGATAGATAAACATAGTAATTACTTATCATTTGATAAGAAACATTTATCTAGTGAAGGAAATACTGCATTAAGTACTATTCTAGATAAAACTATTAATAAAGAGAATAGAGGTGATTAGATGAAAAAATATGAAAGATTACTTCCTATTGTTATTGCAATACTAATTGTTATAGTTTTGATTGTAGTATTAATCTTAAAACATAATAAATATTTAATGACTTGTACAGGAAGTGTTAGAGTTGCTGAAGCTTTCTTAGATGAAAAATATAAAGTATATAAAGAAGATAATAAATATTATTCAGATACAGAATTAGTAATTAGACAAGCAGATTCTAGATTAGATCTTACTGATGAGCAATTAAAATATTATCAAAATAAGTTAGAAGGGGAAGTAGGAGATGATTTAACTTATTCTGAAATAAAAGATGGTAAAGTAATAATAAAGTATAAGAAGGGTTTTAGTGAGTATAATAATCTAGATGAAATAAGAGAGTATATGAATACTATTAATAGAAAATGTACTAAATAATCATTAAGTAAAAACGTGTAAAGAGAAGAGTTGTAAACTCTTCTTTTTTTGTGTCAACTAGACACTTTTTTAATCTCTAAAATATTGTTGAAGTGGGAGAATAGATGTATTATAATAGTAGCAGTGGTAAAAAGTGGATAAAAGTGGGTGATAATATGTTGATAGGAGAATATCATCATAATATCGACGATAAAGGTAGACTAACACTTCCTGCTAAATTTCGCGAAGAGCTAGGAAATGAAGTCATAGTTACCAGAGGTTTAGAAGAATGCTTATTCCTATATACAAAAACTGAATGGGATAAGATAATTTCTAAATTAGAGAAACTACCTTTCACTAAGAAGAGCGCTCGTAGTTTTATGAGATTCTTCTTATCTGGAGCTACTGCAACAGAATTTGACAAACAAGGAAGAGTTAATCTTGCTTCGCCTCTAATTTCGTATGCCGATTTAAAAAAAGAGTGCGTTATTGTTGGAGTAGGAGATCGTCTTGAAATATGGTCTTTAGATAAATGGAATAATTTCTATTCTACTAATAAAGATGAAATGTCAGATATCTGTGAGAATTTATTTGATTCAAACTGGGAAAACGGTGATTAATAATGCATATAAGTGTACTCTTAAATGAATCAATTGAAGGGCTAAACATAAAGGAAGACGGCATTTATGTCGACTGTACTTTAGGTCGTGGTGGTCATTCAAGTGAAATTTTGAAAAGAATAAAAAGGGGAGGATACTTATTCGCCTTTGATCAAGATAAAGAGGCAATTAATACAAGCAAAAAGAGACTTGAAGAAATTGGTAATAATTTTACTATCATCAACTCAAATTTTGTAAATATTAAAAAAGAATTAAAAGAAAAGTCCATTTCGAAAGTAGATGGAATCCTATTTGATTTAGGAGTTTCATCACCACAACTGGATGAAGATGAAAGAGGTTTCTCTTATCATCATGACGCTTATCTTGATATGAGAATGAATCAAGAAAACATGCTTTCAGCACACGATGTCGTAAATAACTATTCAGAATCTGAATTAGTTAAAATATTTTTTGAATACGGTGAAGAAAAATACGCTCGTAGTATAGCTAGAGCAATCGTAAATAGTCGTAAGACTAAACCCATTGATACTACGTTAGAACTTGCAGAAGTCATTAAAGCATCAGTACCCGAGAAAGTTAGAAGGGAAAAACATCCCGCTAGAAAGGTATTCCAAGCTATAAGAATAGAAGTCAACGATGAATTAAATGTCCTAGAACAAGCATTAAGAGACAGCTTAGATCTTCTAAATATAGGAGGAAGGATATCAGTAATTACTTTCCATTCTCTTGAAGATAGAATTGTAAAAAATATCTTTAGGGAAGTAACAGAAATAGATCCTAAAGTTAAAGGACTTCCTGATATTCCTGATGAATATAAGCCTTCATTTAGATTAGTTAATAATAAAGTTATTACTCCGACAGAAGCAGAAATAACAGCTAATCCAAGAGCAAGAAGTAGTAAATTAAGAATAATTGAAAGAGTTAGATAGGAGGATATTATAATGAAAAAGAGAAAGGTAATAAAAAGAAAATTAAAACTTACTAAGTTTGAAAGACTTTTATATGGCTTTGCTGTTTTAATTGTGGTAATCTCTCCTCTTGCAATTGTTTTCTCTCAAGCAACTTTATCTAAGATAAACTACGATGTAGAAAAATTGAGAGGTGAAGTAAATACTGAACAAAAGAAAAACGAGAGTTTATCTATGAAATTAAGTGAGCTTGCTTCCCTAGATAAAATCAAAGAAGTTGCAGAGTCAAAAGGATTACGATATAATGATAATAACATAAGGTTAGTTGACAATACTGCTGAATAGGAAAGTGATTGAGATGAAAAAGAAGAAAACTAATAAAAGTAAAAATACGATTAATTTTCATTGGTCTATTATACTTTTAGGTCTTCTTCTTTTTTTTGGTTTAATATATAGAGCTTGTGAATTAGCTTTATCTAAGAAGATAGATGGTATAGATATTCAAGAGTTTGCTAGTAGTCGTAATAGTACTACTAAAACACTTCCTGCTGAAAGAGGAAGAATATTAGATGTAAATGGAAACGTTTTAGCAGAAAATGTATCCTCATATACATTAATTGCTTATCTAGATCCTAAAAGAACTACTGATTCTAAGAAACCACAACATGTAGTAGATAAAGAATTTACTGCTCAAGAGTTATCTAAAGTATTAGATATTAGTTATGAAGATTTATTAAAGTATTTAAATAAAGAAGGAGTTTATCAAACAGAGTTTGGTCCTAAGGCTAAAGGATTATCAGAACTTGAAAAAGATCGTATAAAAGATTTAAATCTTCCTGGAATTAGTTTTATTGAAACTAAAAAGAGATATTATCCATATGGAGACTTTATGTCTTATACAATAGGATATGCTGTAGAAAAAGTAGTGGAAGATGATAAAGGTAATAAAGTTACTAAATTAGTTGGAGAAATGGGAATAGAGAAGTATTATGATGATATTTTAAGTGGTAAAGATGGTTATACTTTTTATCAAAGAGATCGTAATGGTTATAAGATTCCTGGAACTAATGAAATAACTGTTGCTGCTGTAAATGGTAGTGATATTTATCTAAGTTTTGATGCTAATGTTGTTATGTTCTTAGAACAAGCATTAGATAATGCAGAAGCTAAGAAATATAAATGGGAATGGTATACTATTATAGTTGCTAATGCTAAGACAGGAGCAGTTTTAGGAGCGGTTTCTAATCCTTCATTTGATCCTAACAAGAGAAATATAAAGAATTATTTGGATTATACTACTGGAGTCGCTTTTGAACCAGGAAGTACTATGAAGACATGGACTTATATGGCTGTAATGGAAAATAGTAAATATAATGGTAATGCTAAATATAAATCCGGAACATATACAGCTAGTGATGGTACTGTAATAGGTGACTGGAAGCGTTCTGGTTGGGGAAATATTACTTATGATAGAGGATTTGCTTTATCGTCTAATACAGGTATTATCTCTTTACTTAGAAATAATATTGATAAAGATACATTACGTAGTTATTATAGTAAACTAGGATTTGGTACAACTACTGGAGTACCTATACCTAATGAAGTAAATGGTAAGATTAGTTTTAAATATGAAACAGAGTACTATAATGCTGGATTTGGTCAAGGTATAACTACAACACCAATTCAAAATATTAAAGCTTTAACTAGTATTGCGAATGATGGAATGTTACTTCAACCATATTATGTAGATAAAATAGTGGATGCTGATGGTACAGTATCCTATCGTGGTGGTAGAACAGAACTATATCAAGTTGCATCTAAACAAACTACAGATAAGATGAAAAATTTAATGGAAGATGTTATTGCAGGAGATTCTAATACTTGTACTGGTTATCCATATAATATGCCTGGATATAACTTAATTATTAAAACTGGATCTGCTCAAGTAGCGTCTAGTTCTGGATATGATACAGGTGAAGTTATTAAAGGTATTGCTGGTATGTGGCCTAAAGAAGACCCGGAAATTATCTTCTATGTGGCAGCTAAAAAACCTAATGATGGTAAAGGTGGAAGAGTAACACCTATGTCATCAGTAGTTAAAGAAATAGTTAAAAATATAAGTAGTTATTACGAAATCTATAATAGTAATAAATCTACTGTCATTTCTAAGACCGACAAAAGTCTTAAATTAGATAGTTATATTAGTAAAGATACCGATAGGATAGTATCTTCATTAAAAGAAGCAGGATTTAATCCAATTGTAATAGGTACTGGTAACAAGATAATTAAACAATTTCCTGGTGCTGGTACAATTGTTACTACTAAAGATAAAATATTCTTAATTACTAATGATAAAGATATAAAGATGCCTAATTTAACTAAATATAGTTTAAATGAAGCTAGAACTCTTCTAAATATGTTAAATATTAAATTTACTTATGAAGGTAATGGATACGTATATAATCAAAGTATTCCTGCTGGAGGAGATATTACTGATGATTTAGTTCTTTACCTAAAAGATAATTATGTAAAAGAAGAATCAGAAAAAGAAAAAGAGAAGTAAAACTTCTCTTTTTATATTGCTCTATATTTATCTTTATCCTTGTATGGATTTTTAGAATCAATTCTATCTGTAAACATAATTCCGTTTAAATGATCATATTCATGTTGAAAGGCTACTGCTAAATCTTCTCTTACACGATATCTTACTGGATTACCTTCAGTATCAAAACCTTCCATTGTAATTCTAGCATGTCTAGGGACTATTCCATCAGTAGGTCTATTTACTGATAAACAACCTTCTCCTTCTTCAACATAAATCATTTCGCTAGATTCACTTGTTATTTTAGGATTTACTAATACATAAGTTTCAAATTGTTGTTCTTCATATTCATATACTACTACAAAATATCTTTTAAGTATTCCAACTTGTACTGCAGCCATACCCATTCCTGGACGAAGATTTAATTCTTCAGACTTTTCAGGGATTTGACTTAAAGTTAAATGTTCAATCATATCTTCGATTACTTTTTTATCTTTTTCACTCATTGGAAAAGTTACTTCTTTAGATACTTGATGTAGTACTTTACATTTTTCATCAAGAATGTCACTATCTTTTAACATATACTTTTCACCACACGTTTATATTTTATCATAAAATCCTTAAAAATAAAGGGTAAATTTTTTATTTGTGTTATAATACTTTTTAGGAGACAACTATGGATCAATATATTAAAGGACATTTTAAGAAAAGTTTGTTTGTTGCTGAAAATGGATATGTAGTAGGTCTATTTAAAGTATTAGAAACAGATAAATCTAATGAAGAATATATAAATAAAACAGTAACTTTTACTGGTTTTTTTCATGATTTAAATGAAAATGACTTATATATTTATCATGGTAAATTCTTAAATCACCCTAAATATGGAGAACAATTTCAAGTAGATAGTTATGAAATAATTATGCCAGAAGAAAAAGATTCTATTGTTGAATTTTTATCTAGTGGATTATTTAAAGGAATAGGAGAAACTAAAGCTAAGAAAATAGTAAATGCTTTAGGAGATAAAACTTTAGATATTATAATTAATAATCCAGATAATCTTATTCTTATACCTACTATAACTAAGAAACAAGCTGATATGTTACATAATACTTTAGAAGAGTATCAAGCTAGTTATAAAGTGGTTTTAAAATTAAATGAATTAGGTTTTTCTACTAAAGATAGTATGATTATCTATAATAAGTACCATCATAATACTTTAGAAATAATAGATAATAATATTTATAAAATATATGAAGATATAAATGATATTCCATTTAAGAAGATAGATTCTATAGGAATAAAAGTAATGGATAAAGATGATTCTAGAAGAATTAGTGCAGGAATTACTTATATTTTTTCTGAAGTCTATAATAATATAGGTCATAGTTATCTTCATCTAAAAGAAATATATGATTATTTAATAAGAGCATTAAGTGTTAGATTAGATAAAGATAAGTTTCTAGATTGTATAAATAAGATGTTACTAGATATAAAACTAATTAATATAGATGATAGATATTATCTAAAATATATGTATGAAGATGAAGTATTAATTTCAAATACTTTTAAGTATTTAAGTAGTTTGGAGAATGATACTTATAAGAAGATAGATAATTATATTGAAGCTTATGAAAAAGACCTAGGTATTAAATATAATAAGGAACAGTTACAAGCTATTAAAAAGGGCCTTGAAAATCATACTTTAATAATTACTGGTGGTCCTGGTACAGGAAAGACTACTATTATTCAAGCTATTATTGATATATATCGTGATCTAAATAAATATTCTTATAGTGAAATGTTATCTAAAGTAGCTCTTCTAGCACCAACTGGAAGAGCAGCTAAAAGATTAAGTGAAGCTACTAGTCTTCCAGGAAGTACTATTCATAGATTTTTAAAATGGAATAAGGACTTAGATCGTTTCCAATTAAATGAACGTAATAAAAGCGATGTAGACTTTGTTATTATAGATGAATCTAGTATGGTAGATGTTACTTTATTTGCTAATCTTATTAAAGCATTAAAGAGTAATATTAAATTAATAGTAGTAGGAGACTATAATCAATTACCATCAGTAGGTCCTGGTCAAGTATTAAAAGACTTAATAGAAAGTGAAGTAATAGATACTGTTATCTTAAAAAATTTATATAGACAAGATAAATATTCTAATATTATTAATCTTGCTTATGAAGTAAACAGTGGAGAAGTAAATAATTCTACTTTTGAAGATGGTACTGATTTAAAATTAATTAGTGCTAGTTCTAGTAATGTTATAAAAGAAATAAAATCTATTTGTGATAGGTATAAGAAAACTGATTATAAAGAGTTTCAAATACTTGTACCTATATATAAAACAATTAATGGTATTGACAACATTAATAAATTAGCTCAAGATATCTTTAATCCTAAGAGTAAAGATAAGAATGAATTAAAAGTTGGAGATGTAATATATCGAGAACAAGATAAAGTATTAGAACTAGTTAATATGCCAGATGATAATATATTTAATGGAGATATTGGTGTAATAGTTGAAATAGATAATAAAGATATTTATGTAGATTTTGATGATAATATAGTTAAATTTACTCCATCTAATTATTCTAATATAAAGCATGGATATGCGATTAGTATTCATAAGAGTCAAGGTAGTGAATTTAAAACAGTAGTTATTCCAATTGTTAAAGAATATCGTAATATGTTATATCGAAAATTATTTTATACAGGAATTACACGTGCTAAAAATGAATTATATATAGTAGGAGATCTTGATAGTTTAAAGGTTGCAGCTTCAAATAATAATCAAGATATTAGACGTTCTACTATTAAAGAATTACTTAGTAAAATAGAGTAAAATAGATAAATTTTATTAGTTATAAAAATATATATATGATATTATTAATTTAGGACGTGGTACTATGTTTAAAAAAGATAAAAAAGATAATGAAAGTCTTAATTATAAAAGATTAAATGAACTTATACATTTAAGTAGTAAGTTTATGAAATTAATATATACACTTACTATTGTATTATTAGTATTTGTAGGTATTCATTTAATTAAAGATTTACATGTATTTAAGATTATTAAAGAAATATTTGGAGTATTAGCTGCATTCTTTATTGGAATAATACTTGCTTGGTTATTAGATCCAATTGTATCTTTCTTACAAAAGAAAGGTGTTAAGAGAGGAATAGGTGTTACTTTTGTATATGTAATACTTATTGCGGTACTAGTACTAGTTGGTAACTTAATTATTCCGGCTTTAGGTAACCAAATAAAAGAAATGATTACGGCTGCTCCTGATACTATTAATAATATTACTGAATGGATGAATCATATTATTAATTCTGTATCTAGAACTTATAATTTAGATTCAGCAGTGGTTAAGAAAAATGTATATGATGCATTATCTGGATTCCTTTATTCATTTACTGTAGATGGTCCTACTACTATTATTAATATTAGTAAAACTATATTAAATGGTAGTTTAAATGTAATTATAGGATTATTAATCGGATTCTATATGTTAATAGATTTCGATGGTGTTAAAAAACAAATTGGTTCTTTAGTACCTAAGAAACATAAAAAAGATATGAGTGATTTAACTAATATGTTGAATCAAACATTAAGAAATTATGTATATGGTACATTAATAGTTATGTTTATCTTATTTATATTCCAAAGTATAGGTATGAGAATAGCTGGTATGAAAGCACCGATGGTATTTGGATTATTCTGTGCTATAGCTAATATTATTCCTTATCTAGGACCATATATAGGAGGAGTACCTTCAGTACTTATAGCCTTTACTATATCTCCTAAAGTAGGAATTGGAGTATTAATATCAGTAATTATTTGTCAAGGATTAGAAAGTTATTTACTTACTCCTACTATTATGAGTAAGACTATGAAACTACATCCAGTAACAATTATAATTGGGTTATTGTTATTCGGACATTTCTTTGGTATAATTGGTATGTTGTTTGCAACACCTATTATTTCTTGTTGTAAGATAATTGCTAATTTCTTTATTGAGAAGTATGAATTATTTAAGCAAGAAGAAGAGGAAGAAGTATAAATATATAATGCGATGATAAAGATGAGTACAAATAAGAGTCTTTATAGAGAGTTCCCGTTGATGGAAGAGGAACAAGATATTATTTAGAAAGCTACTTTGGAGCATTATCGGTGTAACCGTTATGTTAATTAAGATCCAAAAGTAGGATGGTACCGTGCTTATGCACTCCTATAGTTGGATCTTTTATTTTTAGGAGGATATTATGAGTATACAAATTGCCTTAGATGGACCTAGTGCAACAGGAAAAAGTACAGTTGCTAAAAGATTAAGTAAAAGATTAAATTATATTTATATTGATACAGGAGCAATGTATCGAGCCATAGGATTATATTATATTAATAATGGTATAGATTATGATAAAGAAGAAAATGTTATACCTTTACTAGATAAATTAGATGTATCTTTAAAATATGTAGATGATAATCAAAGAATATTTCTAAATGGAGAAGATGTATCTGATGTTATTAGAACAGAACCAGTATCTCGTGCTGCTAGTGTAGTTAGTACATATAAATTAGTTAGAGAAAAACTAGTAGCTTTACAACAAGATTTTGCAGGAAAAAATAATGTAATTATGGATGGTAGAGATATAGGTACAGTAGTTCTTCCTAATGCTACTTTAAAAGTATATTTAACTGCTTCAGTAGAAGAAAGAACTAATAGACGTTTAAAAGATTATCAAGAAAAAGGTATAGAAATAGACTTTGAAACAGTAAAGAAAGAATTAGAAGAGAGAGATTATCGTGATACTCATCGTGATAATAGTCCTCTTAAACAAGCAGATGATGCAATACTACTTGATACAACTTTATTAACAATAGATGAAGTAGAAAATAGTATTATAGATATGTTAAATAAAAAGGTAGGTAATTAATATGAAAAAAATGAGTAGTACAGAGATAAGAAATCTTTGGATGAACTACTTTACTAGTAAAGGACATATGGTACTAGAAAGTGCTAGTTTAATTCCTTATGGTGATGATAGTTTATTATTTACTAATGCTGGAGTAACACCATTAAAGAAGTATTTTGATGGATCTGTTGTACCAGAAAATAAAAGAATTGCTACTGTTCAAAAATGTATTAGAACTAATGATATAGATAATGTAGGAGTTACAAAGAGACATCAAACTTTCTTTGAAATGATGGGTAACTTTTCAATTGGAGATTATTTTAAAGAAGAAGCTTTAGAATTTGCTTATGAATTCTTAACTAGTCCTGATTGGTGTGATATACCAAAAGATAAAATATATGTAACGGTTTATACAGATGATGATGTAGCTGCTTCTCGTTGGGTAGAATTGGGATTATCAAAAGATCATGTAATAAGACTTGAAGGTAATTTCTGGGAAATAGGTAGTGGACCTTGTGGACCAGACTCTGAAATCTTCTTTGATCGTGGAGATAAATATGATCCTAATGGAGATGCATTAGATAGATTTAAAGCTGATGAAGAACAAGAACGTTTCATTGAAATATGGAACAATGTATTTAGTCAATTTAATTCTACTCCTGGAATGGATCGTAAAGATTATCCAGAACTACCTCATAAGAATATTGATACAGGGGCAGGACTTGAGAGATGGTGTTGTATATTTCAAGATGTAGATTCTACTTTTGATACAGATTTATTTGTACCAATTATTAAAAGAATAGAAGAATTAACTGGATGTGAATACCATGGAGAAATGCCATTTAAAGTAATCGCAGATCATATTCGTGCAGTTACTATGGCACTTTCAGATGGAGCAATATTTGAAAACAATGGTAGAGGATATGTTCTTAGAAGATTACTTCGTCGTAGTGTTAGAATGGGTAAAAAGTTAGGATGTAATGAACCATTTATTTATAAATTAGTAGATACAGTAGTAGAGATTATGAAAGATTCTTATCCAGAACTTGTAAATACTAAGGGTAATGTAAAGACTCTTGTTTTAGAAGAAGAAAAATTATTCCATAATACACTTGCTGCTGGAGAAAGAAGACTTGAAGAATTAATTAAAGAAAGTACTGATAAGACTGTTAGTGGATACGACGTATTTAAGTTATATGATACATATGGATTCCCTTATGAATTAACTTTAGAGTACTTAGAAGAAGCTGGATATACTACTTCTAAAGAAGAATTTGACAAGTATATGGATCTTCAAAAGAAGATGAGTAAAGATTCTCATCATCAAGAAACATCTATGAATAAACAAAATGAAGCATTACTTAACTATAAAGAAGAAAGTACATTTACTTATGAAAAGACTGAATTAGCTACTAAAGTAATTGCTTTATTTAAAGATGGAGACTTTGTCGATTACTTAGATTCTGAAGGTTATGTAATTCTTAAAGAAACGTGTTTCTATGCTACTAGTGGAGGACAAGTAAGTGATAGAGGTGCTATGAAGAGTAAAAACTTTAAAGCTAAAGTTCTTAGTGTAGAAAAAGCACCTAATGGACAACACTTACATAAAGTTGAAATAGTAGATGGTACTATTACAGTAGGAGATTCTGTAGATATTAAGATTATGGATGAAGAAAGACGTGCAACTCAATGTAACCATAGTAGTACTCATATCATTCAAAAATGTTTACAAGAAGTTCTTAGTGAAAAAGTACATCAAGCAGGAAGCTATGTAGATTCTAATAGATTTAGATTTGATTTTACTTATACTGGTAAAATTACTGAAAATGAAATATTAGAAGTAGAAAGACTTGCTAATGAAAAGATTAATGAAGATATTGATACTGTAATTCGTGAAATGCCTATTGATGAAGCTAAAGCAATGGGTGCTATGGCATTGTTTAGTGAAAAATATAAAGACATCGTTCGTGTAGTTCAAATAGGAGATTCTATAGAACTATGTGGTGGTACTCATGTTAAGAATACTAAGGAAATTAAAAAACTTGCTTTATTAAAACTTGAGTCTAAAGGAAGTAACTTATATCGTATTGAGGGAGTTACAGGAAATAGAATAGAAAATGCTATTAAAGAAGTAGTTAGTACTTATGTAGTAGAAATAGGTAAACAATTAGATAAAGCTAAAGATATATTAGAAAATGCTAAGAGAATGGGAGAAAACTTAGAATTTGATATTGTTCTTGATCAAGTAGCATTAGATTCATATAACGCTATTATCTATAATCGTAATCAATTAGAATATGTTCAAAATGAAGTAAGAAAATTAGATAAAGAATATAATGAATTAAAGAAAAATATATTTACTACTGATTTAGATGAGTATTTAGAACAAGTAGAAGAAATTAATGGAATTAAAGTTTTATTAACAAAGACTTCTGGTTTAGATGTTCCTGCTCTTAAATCAATATGTGATGCTTTATCAAATAAATTAGATAATTCATTTGTAATGTTAGCTAATATTTCTGGAGATAATATTAACCTTGTAGCTAGATCTAATTCAAGTATTAATGCAGGTATGATGGTTAAGAAATCAGCTACTGGATTAGATGGTAATGGAGGAGGTTCTCCTACATTTGCTCAAGGTGGAGGAAAGAGTACAGAACATTTAGATGAAATATTTACAAGTATTAAAGAAGAGATAAATATGTAAAGAGATAATTTTATCTCTTTTTTATTTAGGAATTATTATAAATAAATGTTATTATAATAATAGGTGATGATATGAAAAGAAAATTAAAAGAAGGAATTTTATTATTTATTTCAATTATTATTATTGCAGTATGTCTTATGGGAATAGTTTTATATGGATTTTCAGCTAGTTTAGTATGCCCTATAATACTTTCAATATTAGTAATTGTACTATCTAAAAGATTGAAAAATCTTTATCCATTAAGTGCTTTATTTGGACTGATGGCTATTATAGAAGCATATGCACCATTATTAATTATTACTGGTTGTGGTATGATTTCTACATTTATGAAATCAGATGAAGAATCTGATTTAAAGACTTATATCAAGAAGAACACAGTATTATCAAGTATTGTCTTAGGAATAGCCGGAATATCTCTAATTAGTTTTAGTAGTATAGTGGGATATGTTTGTGAATATGGATTTGGTCCTGAAATGTTAGGAGAATTAACAGCTTGTGTTTTACTAGGAGTTGTTATCTATATTTGTCATAAATATCATTTTATTATTAAAAGTAATGTAACTTTTATTGAAATGATAAAGATCTCATTACCAGTATGGTTAATACTAGGAGTTGTTGCTTCATTATCTATATTCTCTGGTATGTATACTAGTGAATTACAACCAACAGCATTTATTATAATTATGATATTGCATTATTTATTGGTTGGAGTATTTGAAGAATTCTTAATTCGTGGATTAGTTTTAAATGTATTGCTAGATAAATATAAGAGTACTCCTAAGAAGATCTGGAAAGCAGTTATTTTATCAAGCTTTATCTTTGGAGCTGCTCATTTTATGAATCTTTCTACAGGAGCTAGTTTCTTAGGTGTAACATGTCAAGTTATTAGTGCTACTGCAATGGGAGTTTATCTAGCTGCTATCTACTTACGTACTAATAATATTTGGTACAATGCTTTAATTCATGGAGCGTGGGATGCTTGTGTAACTATTAGTTATATCTTTGTAAATAATGAATTTGATTATGGAGAAATAATATCTGGGTATAATCCTCTAATGTTATTATCTGTAGTATTATATGGCATCTTAGCTTTATTCTTACTTCGTAAAAAGAAGATGAATGGAGTTATTGCTAAGTTAAATAATAAGGAATATAAAGAACCAGAAAGGCCTAAAGTTTTAGCTGCTCAACATTTCTTTGCTGGAGTAGTAATATTCTTCTTTGTAATGTGTATTCCTACATACTTTAATATGTTTAAGAATATCAATACAAGTGTAGAAAAGATGGTTAAAGAATTCCCAACTTATTATGATTATGATGCTCAATACTTATTTAGTAAAAACTATAAAGAAGAAGATTTAACTCCTGATATAAAACTATATATGGCATCTACTTATATTGATCTAAATGATAAAGCTAAAATAGATTTCTATATTTATGATACTGATTTAAAAGATTCATATAAGAAATTATTTGATGAAGATCTATCTGATAAAGATTTAATAGATTTTGAATATAGTAGAGGATATAGTTGTGTACATGATGAAGAAAAATATACATGTATTTATAAAGGCGGAGTAGAACCTAATGTTAAAGTATACTTTGGTATTAAGTCTTATGAAGCTGATACTAATCTTGTTAAAGTAAATATGTATTATTTAATTGAAGACTTAGATTCTAATAGAGTATATGGTGACTCTTCTATGGAAAACTTACTTTATTCTGGACAAGGATTAGATGTAGTATTAAAGAATAAATATGATGATGATGATCCATACAACAAGAAGTTCTTTGAAGAAGTATCTAATTATTTCGAAGTTCCTGTTTATACATTAGAATTTGTTCCTGATGTTACAACAAATAATCTTGTATTTAAAGGCATGGATTATGAAATTAATAAACTAGATATAGAATTAAAAGGATCTAATAGTTTTAAGAGAATAGATTATGATAATAGAGTAGTATTTAAATTTGATGAAGGCAACTTTGTTGAAGTTAAGAAAGTTAGTCAAGCTGCATTTATAGAAAAAGTAGTTAATGCTACAACTCTATGTATGGGTAATAATAAATATTATTATAATTCTACTGAAAATGTATTCTTATATAATAAGAATGAAAATTATTATTATGTTACAGTGGTTAATAATGATTATTCTTTGCATAAGAATGTTATGAATATTTTAAGTAGTATTTCATTTTAAAAAGATTCGAAAGAATCTTTTTTTATGTTATAATTTTCTTAGTAGGTGATAGTATGAATAATTATTTAATTATTTCTAGTGATGAAATAACTATTTCACTAACTATTGATAAGATTATTAAAGACAATTCTATAACTGAAGTAATTAAATATGACTTAGTATCATCTCCTTTAGATAAACTAATTGAAGATTTAGATACATTTAGTTTATTTTCAAATAAGAAAGTAGTTATAGGATATAATGCTTATTTTTTAAGTAGTACTAAGGCAAAAACAATTGAACAAGATACTACTAGTTTAGAAAAATATTTAAGTAATCCTAGTGAGAATATATTAATACTTGTTACAGAGAAGGTGGATAATAAGAAGAAAATTACTAAGTTAATTACTGAAAAATCTAAGGTAATTAGTTCTGATATTAAAATAGAAGATGTTATTAAGAATAATTTAGATGGATATAAGATGGATAATTATACTATTAGTTATCTAGTTAATTATTGTAATAATGATAATTCTAAGATTATGAATGAACTTAATAAATTAAAGAGTTATAAATTAGAAGATAAGATTATTTTAAAAGAAGATATAGATAATATAGTTATGAAATCTTTTAGTGATAATGTTTTCTCATTAATAGACGCTATAGCTAAAAGGAATAAGGTTAAAGCTTATTCTTTATATCAAGAACTAATTAATAATGGAGAAGATATTAATAAAATAGTAGCTCTATTAGAAGATCAATATCGTATGATGTACAATGGTAGACTACTTTTAAAAGATTATAATAATAATTATGATCAAGTAGCTGAATTATTAGGGATTCATCCTTTTCGTTTTAGAAAAGCTATAGAAGCTAGTTTTAATTATTCTTTAGATGATTTATTTAATTTCTTAAAACGTATTTGTGATGTAGAAATATCTATTAAAACAGGAATGGATCCAGATATTTCGCTTACTTCATTAATTTGTAATATATAAGAGGAGAAGATATGAACGTAACAATTTTAGGAACAGGGGCATATGGTTTAAGTCTTGCTTTAATGTTTCATCGAAATAAATGTAATATAAAAATGTGGGCTAAGTTTGAGCCAGAAAGACAAATGCTTGAAAAAGAGCATGAAAATAAGAATAAACTTCCTGGAGTAATACTTCCAGATGATATTACTTATACTACTGATATGAAAGAAGCTGTAGAAGGTGCTGATTTAATAGTTGTTGCAGTACCAGCTGGATTTGTCGATAGTACAAGTAGTGAACTTAAATATTGTATTAAGCCAAATCAACATATTTGTATAGCATCAAAAGGAATAGAAAGAGATACATGTTCTTTTGTTTATGATATCTTAGCTAGATATATTGATACTGATAAGATATGTGTAATTTCTGGACCATCATTTGCGGTAGATATTGCTAGTCTATGTCCAATTGGACTTTCTCTTGCAACTACTAATGAAAAGACAGAAGAGATTATGAAGAAGACTCTTCAAAATGATTTTTTAAAACTTCGTACTACTCATGATATAGTTGGAGTAGAAATATGTGGTTCAATTAAAAATGTAATTGCAATAGCAGCTGGAATTCTTGATGGTATGGGATTTCCTGAATCTACTCAAGCAATGTTTATTACTGAGTCTTTAAATGATATTAAGAACCTTATCGCAACTCTTGGTGGAGATAGAAATACCATTTTATCATTTGCTGGTTTTGGTGACTTATTACTTACTGCTACTAG
This sequence comes from uncultured Clostridium sp., assembly GCA_946402315.1. Taxonomy (GTDB): domain Bacteria; phylum Bacillota_I; class Bacilli_A; order RF39; family UBA660; genus RUG11788. The sequence continues at coordinate 43,689 of CAMIWC010000007.1, forward strand.
TGTTAAGAGCCGTAACTTTAGATATGGATATATCCTAGCTACTGGTACTAGAGAAGAAATAAATGAATATGAAAATAATACAACTATTGAAGGACTTTATACATTACAATCAATTTATAAATTATTAAAAGATAGACAAGTAGAGATGCCTATTATAGATTTAATATATGATATTATCTATGAAGGAAAGGATCCTAAGTCTTTAGCAACATTCTTAATAGAAAAGGACTAATAAGTCCTTTTTTTATTGCTAAGAATAATCTATTATGGTATAATTTACACGACTGAGAGATGGAGGTGTTTTATTATGAATTTCAAAGAATTTGAAGAATTAATACATGCTAAAAAATATAGTGAAATTAAAAAGATTTATAATGAAATGGATGAATATGATATATCAGTATTAATTAGTGATTTATCTAGTGAAGAATTAAAGCAGGCCTTCCGTCTTTTACCGAAAGATATAGCCGCAGATGTATTTACTAATTTTGATAATGATTTACAACAAGAATTAATAAGTGCTTTATCTACTAGTGAAACAAAAGAATTAGTAGAAGATATGTATACAGATGACGCTGCTGACTTATTTGAAGAGATGCCTTCTGGTGTAGTATCTAAAATACTTGCAAAAGTAGATAAAAGTACTAGAGATGAGATTAATGCTCTTTTAAAGTATCCTAAAAATTCAGCTGGTTCTTTAATGGCAGTAGAGTACATAGACTTAAAAAAAGGTCTTACTATTAAAGAATCTATTGATCGTATTAGAAAACAAGCAGAAGACGTTGTAGCTATCGATAACTGTTTTGTTGTAGATAGTAAAAGAAAATTATTAGGATCAGTTTCTATTAAAGATTTACTTATAAATAATCCATATAAACAAGTAGATGATATTATGGAAGAAGTAGCCCATCCTATATTTACATTAATGGATCAAGAAGAAGTAGCTAAAATATTCCAAGACTATGACTGTACTACACTTCCTGTAGTAGATAGTGAAGGATTATTAGTTGGAGTTATTACAATCGATGATGTACTTGATATCTTAGAACAAGAGGTATCAGAGGATATCTCTAAGATGGCTGCTATTATTCCTGATAAAGAAGGTACACCATACTTAAAGAAATCTACATGGGAATTATATAAAAGTAGAATGCCTTGGTTATTAATACTTATGATAAGTTCTTTATTTACTGGTACTATTATAACTAGTTATGAAAGTGCTCTTGCTTCATACGTAATTCTTACATCATTTATTCCAATGATAATGGATACTGGTGGTAATGCTGGTAGTCAAGCATCTGTTACAATAATTCGTGCTTTATCTCTTGATGAAATAGAATTTAGAGATTTATTTAAAGTAATTTGGAAAGAGATTAGAGTAGCTTGTTTTTGTGGTATTACATTAGGAGTATGTAACTTCTTTAGATTAATATTAATCAATAATATCGCAGTAAATATATCGTTAATAGTATCTGGTACTCTTATTCTTACAATATTTATTGCTAAAATAATTGGTTCATTCTTACCAATGCTTGCTGCTAAATTAAAGTTAGACCCTGCTGTTATGGCTAGTCCCTTAATTACAACTATTGTCGATGCATCTAGTTTAATAATATATTTTAAAATAGCTTGTGCTGCACTAGGAATATAAAAAACTTACATTTTTTATAATTATTTGTTATAATAAGTGCATAGCCATTTGAAATGGAGATAAGTAGGTAATATTATGAAAAATTTAAATCTAGATGATCCTATTACTAAATTAGGATTAAATGATACAGTTACTAATATTTTAAATGAGAATGATATAAATACAATTGATGAACTTTGGAAGTTAAAAAGAAAAGATTTAAAAGGGTTTAATTTAACAAGTGAACAAATAAATCATGTTATTATAAAGATGCAATTAAAAGGTATTGATCTTAATCATAAAAAATATTAAGATTTAATATCTTTTTTTTATTATTTATGATACAATTTATTAGTCTAAAAACTTAAAGAAAGGAGAATTAATTTGAGTAAAATAAAAATATTTAGTCTAGGTGGACTAAATGAAAATGGTAAAAATATGTATGTTGTCGAAGTAGACAAAGATATATTTGTTTTTGATGCGGGTTTAAAATATGAAAATGATAGAGCTTTAGGTGTAGATTATATATTACCAGATTACACTTATCTAAAAGATAATAAGAAGAGAATTAAAGGATTTTTCTTAACTCATGGACATGATAGTAATATGGGTGCGATGGCTGATATATTAGCAGATCCTGATATGAATAAAATAGATGTATATGCTACTAAGTATACATTAGAAGTATTAAAGAAAGATTTAGAAGAAGCTAATGTAAAATGTAAGACTTTAAAGGAAATAAGACCACATAGTAAGATTACTTTTGGTAAAAATATTATATTCCCTATAAGTGTAACTCATTCTATACCAGATGCAGTAGCCTTTGTACTTTATACAAAAGATGGTGCTATTGTTTATACTGGAGACTTTGTCTTTGATTCAACTATGTTAGGTAATTATAAAACTGATATAGGTAAACTTGCTTATGTAGGTAAACAAGGTGTACTTTGTTTGTTATGTGAATCTATTTATGCTGAAAGAGAAGGACATACTAGTCCTCATAATAGAGTATATTCTGTTATTAAAGATGTATTTTCTAAGACCCAAGATCGTGTAATATGTACAGTAGAAAGCTGTCATATATATCGTATCCAAGAAGTATTAAATGCTGTTGCTAAAACTAGAAAAACAGTAATTATTATGGGTAAGAATCTACAAGATTTAGTAAATAAATCTATTGATTTAGGTTATATTGATTTCAATAAAGAATTAATTGGGGATTTAAGTAACTTAGATGATAAAAATGTAGTAGTACTTGTTTGTGATGAAAAAGAAAAACCATATATGAATCTAGAACGTATTACTCGTGGATTTGACAAATATATTAAATTAAAAGAAAGTGATACAGTTTTTATTGCAGAACCACCTACAGATGGTGATGAAAAACGTTTTGCTTTACTTATGGATGAACTAGCTATGGCTGGAGTAAATACTGTATCTTTATCTAGTAAAATTCACTTATCTCATCATGCATCACAAGAAGATTTAATGCTTATGATTAATTTGATGAATCCAAAATACTATTTTCCAGTTAGAGGAGAGTATCGTCATCAAGTAATGAATGCTGAACTAGCTGAAAGATTAGGTATACCTAAAGAAAATATTATTCTTAAACAAAATGGAGATGTAGTCCTATTTGAAAATGGTAAATTAGTTGAAACTGACGCTAGAATTGAAACTGATGAAATCTTAATAGATGGAAAGAGTCAAGGAGATATAGGAGACTTAGTTCTTAAAGATCGTGAAATGCTTGGTTCAAATGGTATTGTTATTATCAGCTGTACTTTAGATAAAAAAACAAAAGAAATTTTAAGTGGTCCAGAAGTACTAACTAGAGGATTTGTCTATGTTAAAGAAAATGGAGAACTACTTCATGAAACTCAAGAAATATCTGAAGAAATAATTAAAGATAATATAGATTATAATAATAAAACAGTAGATTATAATAATATTAAAAATGAAATAAGAAATGTTCTAAGTAAGCATTATTATAAAGAATTAGATGGTAAACCAATGGTTATTACCATAATACAAGAAGTATAAAATATACTTCTTTTTCTTTTAAGTGAAATAGATATTTGATAGAATTAAATTGGTGATATTATGAAAAAGAAATCTAAAAATATACATGATATGAACTATTTATATAAAGTTAAGACATCTATTGAAGAAAAAGATTTTATTAAATATCAAAAGTTTTTTATAAATATAATAAATAAAGGAATAATAGGAGAAGTAATAATAATCTTTCTAGCAATATTGGTATTATTATTTGAAATATATCGTAAAAACATAGTTCTTATAATAATATCGGTTTTATTTATTATTATTTATCCAATTATGTTAGATTTATCTTTAAAGAAACAAATTAAAAGAATGTATAAGAATAATTTTAGAGTAAATAATAAAGAAGTAGATATTTACTTTTATAAAGATTATATTGATAGTCAATTTGGATTCTTTAATAATAAGATTAAATATGAAGATATTAAATATACTTATGAATTAAATAAATATATTTATATTTTTGTTGATAATAATTTATCTCTAATATTAAAAAAGAATAATTTAAAAAAAGAAGTAATAGATTTTATAAAAGAAAAAACTAAGTATAAGAGGTTTTATTTATGAATTATTATAATTTTAAAATGAAATTAGTATTTATGAATGTAGTTGCGATTTTCTTCGCAATAATAATTTTATATATTAATTCTTTATTTGGTTATGGTGAAGCATTTAGTAATTTAGAACCTGTGTCTCTTATTTATATGATTTTATGGATGGGATTGCATGAACTTCTTCATGGAGTAGGATTTATGGCTTTAGGAGAAGCTCATCTAAAAGATATTTATATAGGTGCATATATAGAAAAAGGAATCTTTTATTGTATGTGTAAGAATAAGATTTCTAAGAAGAATATTTTATTAGCTTTATTATTCCCATTATTCTTAATTGGTATTATTACATATATCATTGGAATTATTATAAATAATAATCTATTAATTTTCTTATCTATTGTTAATATTATAGGTGCGATAGGAGATATTTTAATGTTTATTGATATCGTTAGAATGCCTAAAGATATTTATTATTTAGACTTAGATGATGCGACTGGTCTTACTATATTAAGTAAGTCTAATTTAACTAAAAAGAAGTATTTATCATTCTATTTATCTACTTCCGGTAAGTATAATGATTCAATGAGAGGGACTAATACTAAGCATATTACTATTACTAAAACTTCATACGCATTTATTATTTTTTTAATAATACTATATATCTTCAGTTTGCTTGATTGATATTAAAATTTAAACTATAATAATATTGTTCGAGGTGAAAAAATGAGTTTGATAGTATATAGGATAATGACACCAATAGTAAAGCCATTATTCTATCTTATATATAGACCTAAAGTATATGGAAAAGAAAACATTCCTAAGAAAGGACCATTTCTTTTAGTATCTAATCATAAAAATAATATGGATAGTCCTGCTATATATTCTACTAATAGAAGAGTAATCCATTTTATGGCTAAAGATGAATTATTAAAAGGAAAACTTGGATGGGCTTTTAAAGGAATGGGATTAATTCCAGTTAATAGAAGAGAAAAAGATCATAATGCTATACCAATGGCAATAGATACTTTAAATAAAGGAGAAGCAGTAGTAATATTTCCTGAAGGTACTTTTAATAAAACAGATGATGTTGTAGCTCCTTTTAAAATAGGGGCAGTAAAAATTGCTCATGATGCTAAAGTACCAATTGTACCAGTAGCGCTTATAGGAGATTATAAATTTCCTAAAAGATTTGTTATGAAATATGGAAAACCTTATTATGTAAAAAGTGATGATTTAGATAAAGAAAATGAAAAGTTAATGAAAATTATTTCTAAAATGTTGACAGAATAGAGGATTTAATATGGGAATTGTAGAAAAACTAAAACAAATAAGAAAACCAAAAGCCCCATGGAAGCATTACTATCCAAAAGGGAAAGATACAATTAAGATTCCTGAAGAATCTTTATATGATTATTTTGAAAAGAAAGCACTTATGAATTTAGATGCACCTTGTTATGAATACTTTGGTACTACTAAAACATATAGAGAATTTTTAAAAGATATTGATAGAGTAGCAAAAGCTTATAAAGCACTTGGTATTAGACCAGGAGATGTAGTAACAATTTTAATGCCTAATACTCCTGAATCTATCGCATCATTCTTTGCATTAAATAAGATAGGTGCAATCTCTAATATGGTTCATCCATTATCTGGAGAACAAGAAATAAAGTATTATATTAATTCTACTAAGAGTGTTGTATTACTTGCTATCGATATGTGCTATGATAAGGTTAAAAATATTATTGGAGATACTGATGTTTATAAAGTAGTTCTTGTTTCTGTTAAAGAATCAATGCCATTTTATTTAAGATGGGGTTATCAGTTAACTAAAGGACGTAAAGTAAATAAACCTAAAGGTAATATCGAGTATATGTACTGGGAAGACTTTATGAAGAATAGTAGTATTTATAGTGGTAAATATATTGTTCATTCTAAACCTGAAGATATCGCAGTTATTTTACATAGTGGTGGTACTACTGGTAAACCTAAAGGAATTGCTATTAAAAATAGAAGTTTTACAGCATTAATTGAACAAGCTAGAGTTGTTATGCCTGACATTGGAGTAGGAGATAGTACTTTATCTATTCTTCCAATATTCCATGGATTTGGACTTCAAATATGTATATATAAACCACTTTGTTTTGGAGAAAAAGCTATTATTAGACCAAATGCTGATAATCTTGCCAAATTAGTTGCTAAGACTAAACCTACGACTATTTTGGGAGTTCCAACTTTATTTGAAAATTTAATGAATAATCTTAAGAAAGATGTAGATCTATCAAATGTTAAATGGATTATTGCCGGTGGAGATAGTGTTAAACCTTCTCTAGAAGCTCAAATAAATGATTTTCTAAGAAGTCATGGAGCAAGTGTTAGATTAACTGCTGGTTATGGTATGAGTGAATCTTTGGGGGCTACAATATTCTCGTTCGGTGATAATAATAAACCTGGATGTATGGGAATACCTCTTCCTAGTAACTATGTTAAGTTAGTAAAGCCTGGTACTCATGAAGAAGTAGCAGTAGGAGAAGATGGAGAACTTTGTTTAACAGGACCTACTGTTATGGCTGGTTATATCGATAATGATGAAGATAATAATACAACATTACAATTACATGATGATGGTTATATATGGCTTCACAGCGGTGATATCGCTTGTATGGATGAAGATGGAGTATTCTTCTACAAACAAAGATTAAAACGTATGATAATAAGTAGTGGGTATAATGTTTATCCATCACAAATTGAAGATGTTATTGAAAAACACCCTGCAGTACTTAACTGTAGTGTAGTAGGAATTCCTCATAAATATAAGATGGAAGTTGCTAAAGCATATATCGTTTTAAAAGAAGGATATTCACCATCACTTGAATTAAAACAAGATATTAAAGAATTATGTAAAAAGAACTTAGCAGTTTACTCAGTTCCTAAAGAATATGAGTTTAGAAAAAGTTTACCAAAGACTCTTTTAGGTAAAATTGATTATAAAAAATTAGAGAAAGAAAATGAAGATGAAGAATAGGTGATTTTATGGTTACAATGAACAAAAATAAAGGAAGACCATTTTATATGTTTTGTAGATTTATTTTAGGAGGTATATTTAAAATATATTATCATCCTAAAATATATGGAAGAGAAAATATTCCTAAAAAAGGAAGTATTGTACTAACAGGAAACCATAAACATGTAATGGATCAATGTAGTGTAATTGTTTCAACAAGAAGAATGACTCATTGGATGGCTAAAAAAGAATATTTTGATAATAAAAAAGTAGCTTGGTTCTTTAAAGGATCTGGATGTATTAGTGTAAATAGAGCTATTCATGATGAAGAAGCTAAAGAAAAAGCTTTATCTATTCTAAATCAAGGTGGTGCTTTTGGACTTTTCTGTGAAGGAACAAGAAACGAAATAACTTGTAAAGAAGATAAGATTGATGAAGTATATGGAATTGTAAAAGATTTATATACAAGAGAGGAACTTATTAGTAAATTAAAAGGAAAAGGATACAAATTTACTCAAGTAGAAGCATTAATGGATCTTAATAAAAAGAAAGTAATTTCTAAAAAAGAATTAAAAGAATATGTATTAGATCCTGATAATAGTCTTCTTAAATTATTAAAAGAAAAAAAGATTAAACAAGAAGACTATGATAAATCTTTGTTAATGCCACTTAAGTTTGGAGCTGTATCAATGGCATCAAAAACAGACTCATATATTATTCCATTTGGTACAAGCGGTGATTATAAATTTAGAAGTAAAAACTTAACTATAGTAATTGGTAAACCTTTTAAAGTTGGTAAAATGTCTTTAGAAGAAGCTAATGAAAAATTAGCTAAAGAAATAACATCTTTAATGAAACAAGGTCCAAAATTAAGAGAAAAAAAGAAATAATCATATTTCTTTTTTTTTATATTTTGATATAATTGATATAGTAGGTGATGATATGAAGAATAGAGGATTCACATTAATTGAAATGTTAGCCGTAGTAGTATTACTAGGGCTATTAATTGCGTTATTATTCCCAGCTATATCTAAATATATTATTGATACTAGGGACAATACTTATGTCTTATATGAATCAAATATGAAAGTAGCTGCGAAAAATATGATGACAGATTGTTTAGAAACAAACGATAGAGTTTGTGTACCAGAATACAATCATCATACGATAGTAACACTATCTGAACTAAACGCTACTGGATATTTAGATAGATTAAGAGATCCAAAAAATAGTGATAAGTTTTGTGATCCATTTAGAAGTTTCGTAGTTGTAAAAAATGATAGTGCAACTACTATTAATCTTACATATGAAGTATGTTTAGTATGTGGTGATTATCAAAAAGGAACATGTGAAGTAGATGATCCTTCAGATTGTCCTTTAGATCAAGATCAAGATGCTCCAATTTGTGGTTCAACAACAGGAGAATCTAGAACATGGACTAATAAAGATAAAACAATTACTGTAGGATGTAGTGATGAGTGTTCTGGGTGTGTTCAAGATGTCTTCTCTAAGAAAATAGATACTGATACAAAAACTACAACTATCGATATTGCAGATAAATCAGGAAAAACAACGGCTTGTAATGTGGATGCTTACGTTGATAAGACTCCACCAACATGTTCATTAACAGTAGTTGGTACTTTAGGAAATAATGGATGGTATAATACAGAACCTAGACCAGTAGTTAAATTAACTGCCAAAGAAGATACATTAAGTGGATTATCAAGTTATGGTATGGGTACATCTAAACATATATTTGATTTTAATAAAAAGACTGAATTCCAAGTACAAGATGGTATAACAACAGTGTATGGATATGTAATAGATAATGCTGGTAATGTTGGTACATGTCAAGTTGAAGTGCGTTATGACCCAGTTCCGCCATCAGTTAAAACAGTTGATTATGGATATGTAGTATATCCTAAAGCAGATATTGCTTCTAAGAGCGAAAATACTGTTAGTTTAAGTAGTATAACAGGTGAATATGGAAATATTTATGGTGCTTATATCTATATGAAATCCGGTAATGGTGCTGTAGTAACTGTTAAAAATAATACAACTACTCTTGGTACTATTACTGTTCCAAGTGCTACTTCTAAAGCTAGAGTATACTTTAATGCTGGATCTTATAATAAATTAAAATTTGTTTTTGAAGATGCTAATCAAGTAAGTAAAATAGATCGAATAGAATTATTAACAAGAGATGGAACTAGTGGATTCTATACAAATCAAAATGTAACTTTATACATTAACAGTTCTGACTCTGTATCAGGGAAAGCATTGTACTCATTTAATGGAGGAATAACATTCCAAGAAGAAAATTATAAGACATATACAAAGAACGAAGTTGTTATCTTAGCTGCTTCAGATACTTCTGGTAATGTTAGTGAATTAGTTACTAAGACAATAGATAATATTGATAAAGTAGAACCTAAATGTACAGTTACATCAGGAAGTGCTACTGTAGTAACTCATGATAATGGATATTATTGGGAAAATGTACCAATGAAATTAACTAAAGATGATAATCCAGCAACTACCGATTATGCTATGTCTGGTACTAGAAGATTTGGATTAATTGCCAGTAACCAATTAACATATAATAATCTAGACGAAAATACACAAACTTTAGATACAAATGGTACTGTATGGTATGGATATGTTATAGACCGTGCTGGTAATACTAAAGAATGTGAACTTAATGTTAAAAAGGATACTCAAAATCCAGAATGTAATTTAAAATTAACTGGTACTCAAGGATTAGATCAATGGTATATATCTAATTCAGTAGATGTTACTTTTGATTACTATAGAGATAAAGATAAAGACTCTTCTCAATCTGGACTTGCTACTTATGATATATCTTTATCAAATACTCCTTCTTATAATAAGACGACAAAATTAACACAAACTACAGATACAACAAGTGTAACTTATTATGGATATGTAAAAGATAAAGCAGGAAGAACTAATTCATGTAATATAACATTTAAGAAAGACTCAACTAAACCAATATGTACTATTACATCAACTGGTTCTCAAGGTACAAATAACTGGTATACAGGAAATGTAACAATTTCAATAACTAATACTGATGAAACATCATTAGTAAAAGAATGGGATTTAAAAGATACAAATAGTGCTTCATATAATAAGACTAATTCATTAACATTATCTACAGATACAACAAGTAAAACATATTATGGATTTGTAAAAGATAATGCTGGAAATACAAATACATGTAATCATACAGTTAAGAGAGATAATACTGCTCCTACATGTTCGTTGAAGTTAGATGGAGATACAATAAATGTAGAAAGTTGGTATAGTGGTTCAACTGATGTATTATGGAATACCAAAGCAGATGCTACTAGTGGAGTAGCAGCGTTCCAAATAGATAAAAATAGTGGAACACCATCTTCATATGATGGTTCAACTTCTAAAACACAATCATCTGATATTGCTTCTGTAACATATTATGGACACGTTAAAGATAATGCTGGAAAAACTGGAAGTTGTCAGATTACGTTTAAAGTAGATAGTGTTAAACCAACATGTTCTATATCTGTTACATCAGGAACTAAAGGAGATAATAACTGGTATGTAACTGATGTAAAAGTTGGTATTTCAAATCAAAAAGATCAAAGTGGAACTATAAATAGTGGTGTTGAAAGTTATGGAGTTGGAACTTCACAAACTCTTGATAATTCTACATCGAAGACTAGAACAACAGATGGAAATTCTATTACTTATCGTTGTTATGTTCGTGATAAAGCGGGTAATGTTGGTACTAACTCAGTAACATTTAAACGTGATGCTACTGCTCCTACATGTGCTTTAAGTGTAACAAGTTCAGGAGTATCATTTAGTTCAAAATCAGATGCTTTAAGTGGATTAGCTGCATATGGAATTAATACTTCGTCAACCGCAGCTTATACTAATAGTACAGCTAGTTTATCTGAAGCAATATTCCATGGACATGTAAAAGACAATGCAGGAAATCATGGTGAGTGTTGTCATCAAGTTACTAAGACTTCGACTGTATCTAATTGTCCTGATGGATATACACACTGTGGTAATACAAGTTCTTGTCAATGTTATATGGCACAAAGTCCTACAATCTTAAATGGATTTGTTTCATGTGGTGAATATTCTGATGAAGGTACTTGTATGAGTGTTATTTCTAATCCATCATATTCAGGAAAATCATTCTGTGAAAAAACGTCTTCTTCCTACAAGTGTTGGGTAAAGGGAAATAATAGTCCAGATATGTTTGGTGCTCATTGCGGAACATATTCAAGTTTATCTGCTTGTACTAGTGTAGCCTATGGAAAACCTCATGGTGGATGCGGAAAAGAAGGATCAGGATATACATGTTATAAAGACGGAAGTCCTTCATATTCTTGTCCTTCTGGTTATTCATTATCTAATGAAATGTGTTTCAAATATGCAAATTATTCAGGATACTCACATTTATGTAAGAGTGATGAAACTAAATTAAATAATACATATTGTAAAAAGAATACTGCCTCTTGTAGTAGCGGAGGAGGCGGTGGTGGCGGAGGAGGCCCTCACGTTAGCATTAAAGATTAAAAAAGAAGTTTTATAAACTTCTTTTTATTTGTTATAATTATTTTGGTGATATTATGTTAAAAATAACTAAAAATATAGATGAAGCGAACTTAATAACTCATGCTAGTAAATTTCATGCTGATGAAGTATTTGCAACTGCACTATTATTAAAACTATATTCTGATAGTATTATCTGTCGTGTAAATGAAGTACCTAGTACTTATAATGGTAATGCTCTTATTTATGATATTGGATTTGGTAAATATGATCATCATATGAAGGATTTTGATTTAAGACATGATAGCGGAGTTAAATATGCTTCTTTTGGTCTATTGTTTAAAGAATATGGACTTAGGTATTTAGAATCAATAGATAAAGATAATGCTTTAACTGCCTATATAATGATTGAACATGATTTAGTAGAAGGAGTAGATGCGGTAGATAATGGAGAATTTCCTTTAGTAACTGCACCATATAACTATAAAGGAATTGAATCTTTAATTAATGATTACAATGTTTGTTGGGATGAACATATAGATAATGATATTCAATTTTTAAAAGTAGTAGATATTATTTCTAGTTATTTTGATAGAGTAGTAGAACATACTTTTGCTAAGATAAGAGCAAAACAACATGTAGATAAAGCTATATTAAATAGTGCTAATCATATAATGATTCTAGATGAATACATGCCATTTAAAGATATAGTATTATCTAGTGATTTAGAACAAGCTAAAGATATATTATTTGCTATTACTCCATCTAATAGAGGAGGATTTAATGTTCATACTATTCCAAGAGATAAATCTACTCATGAAACAAGAATGGATTTACCTAAAGAATGGGGAGGACTAATAGATAAAGAATTACAAGAAGTAAGTGGTGTTCCTACTGCTACTTTCTGTCATAAAGAATTGTTTTTAGCTGTAACTTCTACATTAGAAGACGCTATTTTAATGGCAAACAAAGCTATAGAACTTGCAAATATAGACAAATAATGACAATTTTGTAAAAAAATGTATATTTTTTATAATATAAATATTATAATTAAATTAGATGATGAGAGGTGTGTATTATGAATAAAAAACAAATATTTGCTGATGTTGTATTTTTTCTAGGTCTATTAATATTTGGTGTAGCATTTGCTGTTTGTTTTATCTATGAAAAATCAAATAAATTATTAATGGATGGTATTATGGCAGCTGGATTAGTTATTGAATTTATTGGATTATGCTTAACTTATAAATTCGATGATAAAACAGTTTCTAAAGATAGTAAATCTAAAGAAGAAAAAGCAATTGAGCAAGAAAAGAAAACTACTAAAGAAGAGAAAGTTGAAAATGTAGTAGAAGTTGAAGTAGAAGAAAAAGTTGAGAAAGAAGAAAAAACTACTCCTAAGAAAACAACTACAAAGAAAACTACAACTACAAAGAAGACAACAACTACTAAAAAAGCTCCTGCTAAAAAGACTACTAGCAAAAAAGGAACTACTACTAAGAAAAAAACAACTACAAAGAAAACAACTGCTAAGAAGAAAAGTAATACTAAGAAAGGAAAGTAGACTAGGTCTACTTTTTTATTTATGAGAACTAAAATATTATATTGGATTCCTGTAGTTGTAATAATGATTATTATTTTTTCATTATCTATGGATGGAAGTACTGCTTCTGATTATAAGAGTAATGGTATTGCTGATATAATTATTAATACTTTTAATTTAAAAAATATAAATCCTTTTTATTTAAATGTTTTAATTAGAAAGATTGCTCATTTTGGTATATATTTTCTGCTTGGTGTTTTTATTATAAATGCCTTATATAAAACTACTAATTTATCTTATTTTAATATATTTATAATAAGTATTATTATTTCAATATTATATGCCTGTAGTGATGAATTGCATCAATATTTTGTTCCAGGACGCAGTGGAGAAATAAGAGATGTTATGATTGATTTAGCTGGTGCTGGATTAAGTATTATGATTTATTATTTTTATATTAAATTATTTGTAAAAGAAAAAAAATATGATAGAATTAAATTGAAAAAGTAATATTTATTCGGAGAGGAGATATTATGGATATAGATATTATTAAAGATACAGAAGAATTAATGAAGAAGACAATTGAAGCTTTAGATAAAAAATTTCAAACTGTTAGAGCAGGAAGAGCTAATCCATCTAGTTTAGATGGTGTTATGGTTAACTATTATGGTACTATGATGCCTTTAAAACAATTAGCAACTATTTCTGTTCCTGAAGCTCGTCAATTATTAATTAAACCTTTTGATAAAGGAGCTTTAAGTGCTATTGAAAAAGCTATTTTTGAAGCTAATCTAGGATATACTCCAGGAAACGATGGAGAAAATATTAGAATAGTAATTCCAGATCTTACTGAAGAAAGAAGAAAAGAACTTGTTAAACAAGTTAAAGCAATTAGTGAAGAAGCTAAAGTATCAATTAGAAATGTAAGACATGATGCAATGGAAGATTTAGAAAAAGCAAAACTTCCAGAAGATGAACAAAAAGGAAAAGAAAAACAAATTCAAGACTTAGTAAATAAATATAACAAAGTTATTGAAGATCAATTAAAAGAAAAAGAAGAAGAACTATTAACTGTTTAATAGTTCTTCTTTTATTTTTAAAATATCATTGTATGAAGTATACGTTCTGTATTTTTGAAGTTTAGTTTTGCAACTTCTTTTAGTTTTTCTTCTCCATACTTTTCAACAATTTCTTCTCCAACTTTATCTACTTCAGGTCCTGCTCCTTTAGGAAGAGGAATATGTAATTCATCACTTAATTTATCAAATTCTTTTAAGAATATATATCTACTAATTATTGATGCTGCACCAACTGCCATATTTTTATCTTCAGCTTTAGTCATAAAAGTAATACCTCTTTGAATATTTGTACTTTCTTTTATATATTCATAATATCTGTTTTCTCTAGCAAATTCATCTATGATTATATAGTCGTATTTAGGGATCTTATGAGCCATTTCCCATAATACTTTATTATGCATTATAGCTTTTATTTTATTGATGTTATAATCAGCACCATATTTTTCATTATATTCTTTGTTAGAAACAATTATACTTTTATATTTAACTAGAGGAAGTAAATCTTTTATAATCTTTTTTATTTTGTCATCAGTAAGCTTTTTAGAATCTTTTATTCCTAATTTTTCTAAAGCAGGAATATCTTCTTTTCTAACAAAGCAACTGGTTACAATAATTGGACCAAAATAATCACCAGTACCAACTTCATCAGATCCGATTGAAGAAGAGTAGTAATACTTATCTTCTTTCTTTTTCTTTTCTTTAGGATCTTCTTCAATAGCACTTTGTCCATCAAGAGCTTTCCACATATTAGCGTCTACATCAGCACTTGTACCTTGAAACATTACTTTACCAGAAGTATACATTGTTATTACAGTGTCTTCATCTTCTGCTTGAAATACTACATAAGGAATTTCTTTATCTCTTTTTTTATCTTTATAGTATTCAATCATTTTATCTTGAGTAGGTTTACTTACCTTTATGACAACGTTCATATACTCACCTCTACATAATTATAATAACATATAAATTGATTATTTCTTTGTTTATTATGTCTAACTTTACATATAATAAATAGTTTTATAACAAATATATATTTCTATTATGATACTATTAAATTATAGAATAGTGAGTGATGTTATGGATAAAAGAGTAGTTATAAGAATTGATAGTAAAGTATGTGCTTTAACAGTAATACTTGCAATTGTATTTTCAGCAACATTAGCATTTTGTATGTATAATTTAATATTAAGATTTTATGAAACAGGATCTTCTTCATCTATGGTAGCTAAGTTTATTTTTGTAGTTTATCCAATTATCTTTTTATCTGTAGCGTTCACTCTAGCTGGATACTTAATGATTGTTGGTACAGTAGATGAACCACAAAAAAAGAAGAAATAAAAACTAGAAAGAGTTTAATAACTATTTGTAGGTGATAGAAATGGATAAATATGATCGCGAAACAACTGGAGAAATAGTTGAAGTAAGAGATATGGGTGTAGGTAAGAATCCACTTATTTTAGCTAAGTATAAAGTTAATGAAGAGACCTATACTATTACTGAAGAAATGGCAATGATAAAAGAAAAAACAGAAAGAATTTTACTAGTTATTCCAGTAGGATATAGATTAAAAAGTTTAATGGAATCTAATACTGGTGTTAAACCTCGTCCAGGAAATAATGTAATAGTTAAATATTCATCAAATAATCCTAAAGATGCATATTTACCAGAAAATAGAAAAGGATTTAGTTTTTAT
Organism: uncultured Clostridium sp.; assembly: GCA_946402315.1. GTDB lineage: Bacteria > Bacillota_I > Bacilli_A > RF39 > UBA660 > RUG11788. The sequence continues at coordinate 59,822 of CAMIWC010000007.1, forward strand.
TAGGAGGATATATGAAAAAAGTTTTATTTGCAATTTGTTTGGCTTTATTATTAGTAGGTTGTGGTAATAGTAAAGAAGATAATATAGTAGAATTCCAATATGGATATGGTAGTTATAATACCGTTCATTGTAACTATATGATAAAGATAGAAAAGAACAAGTATGTTTTAACATATGAAGAAACTAATAGTGACGCTAATGTAATTATTAAAGAAATAAAGAAAAAAGATGTCCAAAAACTAGAAAAAATTATTAAGGACTATGAATTAGATAAATGGGATGGTTTTGATGAATCAGATGATGACATTTATGATGGATCTGATTTTAAACTAAATGTTGTCTATGAAAGTGGAGAAACTATAAATGCTTTTGGATATATGAAATATCCGGATAATTATAAAAAAGGACATAATGCTTTAGTAGAATTCTTAGAGAAATTAAAGTAAAGCATCAGCTCATATAAGTAATATATAGTGAGAGTCCTATAGATTTTTGTAAAATAAAAAAACTAACTTACGTTAGTTTCTTTTTATTATGGTGCGGGTAACAGGAGTTGAACCTGCAAGCCTTGCGGCGCTAGATCCTAAGTCTAGTGCGTCTGCCAATTCCGCCATACCCGCACAAGTGGTGGACCCTATAGGACTCGAACCTATGACCGCCCGGTTATGAGCCGGATGCTCTAACCAACTGAGCTAAGGGTCCATGACTTTTTAATAATAACATATTTATAAAGTAATTTCAATATTAAATTTTACTTTTTAGTGTTATATTGCTTATAAATATTATGTTTAAAATAAGTAAAATGAATTCTATTTAATTAATTGAATTGTTGTTTTATTTTGATTAAGATGTTATACTAAAGTAGAGAATAAGGAGGATGTTTTATGGAACATAAATCAAGTCGTGAAAAAGCGTGGGTTGCGTCAAAAAATAAAAATAATAATCAAGTTATATCTGGAGACAATTTAAGTGATGAAATAAATAACTTACAAGATGATTCTTTTGTTGAACTTGAAGAGGGAGAAGAAGAAAAAGTTCCTCTAACAGAAGAAGAAAAATTAGTTATTCGTAAGAAAATTGGTGCATTACTTTGTGGTGTTATAATTGTCTTCATTTTTTTAATTATTGTTTTAATATTTGATCCATTTGCTCCTAAAAAAGATAATGATGATGACGGAAAAATAGATGAAGAGGTAATTCAAGAAAAGATTACTTTATATGATTATGAAGATGGAGAAATTAATTTAAATGATAAATATATTTCTCAAATGTATGATGAAATAGAATTAAAAACATATGATTTTTATGAATTTGATACATATTTTATGTTTGCAAATAGTGTAAATAAGATTAGTAGTTTTACTGATTTACAAAAAGCATTCTTTGTAACTAAATCTTCAGAATTTACTACATTAATGACTAAGATATCTACTAGTGAATCTATTTGTGATCAAACAATTAGTATTGATACAAATACTCTTTCAAGTATTGCTTCTGAAAGATATAATTCTACAGTAAGTATAATTCCTAGTTTTAAATATAATTATTATTATAATAAATCTTATGTTGCTAGTATTAATTTCAAATTAGAAAATGATAAATATATTGGTACATGTTATAAATCTAATAAAGTTGCTGATAAAGTAGTATTCCAAGATTTTATTAAAGCTACTAAAAAAGGTGATTATGTCTATATAGATGTAGTTGTTGCTTTTGCTAATAAGAATGGAGTATATAAAGATCCTAATTATAAAGAATTAATTACTAGTGATAGAGAAGCTAATAGAGAAGAATATCTCAAGAATGCTAATACATATAGATATACATTTGTTGTTGATGAAGAAGATGGATACTATTTAGATAATATTTCTTTAATTAAATAAGTTGGTGTAAAAATGATAGGTTTTAAACGCGAAAATAATAGTACAATTGATAAAAAGATTATTGATAATATTAGAGCTCTTGCTATTGATATGATTAATAACGCTAATAGTGGCCATCCTGGTATTGCTTTAGGTGCTGCTCCTATTATCGCAACATTATATGATAGTCATATGATTATTAATCCTAAAGATCCTAAATGGGTAAATAGAGATAGATTTGTATTAAGTGCTGGACATGGTTCCAGTCTTTTGTATGCTACTTTGTTTATGTCTGGGTATAATCTTGACTTAGATGATTTAAAAGCATTTAGAAAGATTGATTCTATCACTCCTGGTCATCCTGAATATGGTCTAACTCCAGGAGTAGATTGTTCAACTGGACCTTTAGGACAAGGTATTGGTAACGCTGTTGGTATGGCTATAGCTGAAAAGTATTTAGAAAAATACTTTGGAGAAGATATTATTAATTATAATGTTTATGCTTTATGCGGAGAAGGAGACTTAATGGAAGGTATTTCTTATGAAGCTTGTTCTCTTGCTGGTAAATTAGGACTTAATAAATTAATAGTATTAATGGATTCTAATGGAGTTACATTAGATGGTAGTTTAGATAGTTCTTTTGATGAAAATATTAAATTGCGTTTTGAAAGTCAAAATTGGAACTATATCTTAGTAGAAGATTCAGAAGATACTAGAAATATAGATGCAGCTATTATAAAAGCTAAAAGTAGTGATAAACCTACTTTAATTGAAGTAAAGACAACTATTGGTAAATATTCTAGTTTGGAAGGTACTTCTAAAGTACATGGATCTCCTTTATCTGAAGAAGATATTAAAAATATTAAAGAAAAATTAGATGTAAGAGATATTCCTTTTTCTCCTAGTGCCGAAGCTAGGGAATTAATGATTGCTGATATTGAAGAAAGATCTTTATCTCTTTATGAAGAATGGACTAAAAACTATAATTCTTTAAATAAAAATAGTAAAAATGATTTAAATATGATTATTAATAATAAAGAATCTATTAAATTACGTGATGTTGTTTATGATCTTCCAGATGATATGGTTGAATCTACTAGAGTGGCATCAGGAAAAGTAATTAATTCTATTAGTGATGTTTATCCATTCTTAATAGGTGGAAGTGCTGATGTAAGTAATTCTACTTATGCTAAGATTAAAAGTACTGGTAATTTCTCTAATAAATATCCATTAGGTAGAAATATTAATTTTGGTATTAGAGAACATGCAATGGCGAGTATTGGTAATGGAATAGCGCTTTCTGGATTAACTCCATTTGTATCAACATTTGTTCCATTTATAGATTATGCTAAAGCTAGTGTTAGAATGAGTGCTTTAATGGATTTACCAATTATTTATGTACTATCACATGATTCAATTACAGTTGGAGAAGATGGACCAACACATGAAGCAGTAGAGCAACTTGTTTCACTTCGTAGTATTCCTAATCTTGATGTTTATCGTCCTGCTGATTCTAATGAAGTAATAGGTGCTTATAATTCTATTTTTGAAACTAGAAAACCAAGTGTAATTATACTTAGTCGTAATAAAGTACCTATTTCGGAATGTACTAATATTAATGATTCTAAATTGGGTGGATATATTTTAGAAGAAGAAAGAAAAAATCTAGATGCTTGTATAGTTAGTACAGGGGAAGAAGTAACTCTTGCTCTTGATGTAACAGAAGAATTAAAGACTAAAGGATATGATATAAGAGTTGTTTCTATGCCTTCTATAGAAGTATTTGAAAGACAAAGTACTGAATATAAAGAAAGTGTACTTCCTAAAGATAAAAAGATCTTTGTAATCGAAGCAGGATCATCTTATTCTTGGGATCGTTATACAAGTCGAGATAATATGTTTACAGTAGATAGATTTGGATATAGTGGTAAGAAAGATGATATTTTGAAGAAGTTTGGTCTTACTGTAGAAAATATTACAAATAAAATAGAGGAATTAATGAATTAATTCCTTTTTTTGTTGTTTTATAAGGACTTTTTTAGTAAAATACTTACAGGAGATGATATTATGATGTGGTTAAACGTATTATGGTTTGTAATTGGTTTAGTAGGAGGTGCAGTTTTAGGATTTTTCATTAGTAGAAAAGTAATGATGAAATACTTAAAACAAAATCCACCTATTAATGAAGATATGATTAAAGCATTAATGCTTCAAATGGGTAGAAAACCTAATCAAAAACAAATTAATCAAATTATGAAAC
>CAMIWC010000008.1 GCA_946402315.1 uncultured Clostridium sp.
TATTAATTTTAGGAATATCATTAATATCATATAATTACTTCTTAGAAAAAAAAGATTATGCTTTTGATTATATGAATGAAAAATTCTATTTATCACAAAATGAAATACCTGATTATATAGAAGAAAATGTATTAGCTTACAATACAGATGTGTCTGAATTAGTAGAAAATATAAATAATACTAAAGAAGAAATAAGTAAAACTTTAAAAGAAAAAGTAACTAATACAAAAGTAACAACACCAAAGACTACTACACCTAAGACTACGACAAGAAAAGACAATTATTATATAGGTTATTTAGAAATACCTAAGATAAGTTTTAAAAGGGGTTTTGTCGACATTAACTCAAAAGACAACGTAGTAAGTAAAAACATAACAATAATATCTGGATCAAAATATCCAAATGTGGATAAAGGTAACTTTATCATCGCTGGACACTCTGGTACAGGAGTACATTCTTACTTTAAAAATTTATACAAACTAAGTACTGGAGATAAAGCATATGTTTATTACAAGAACATAAAATATACTTATAAAATAGTTAAGATATATAAACAACCTAAGAATGGTTCAGTAACAATCTACAGAGATTATAATAAAACTACTCTAACACTTGTTACTTGTACTAAGAACGATAAAAAATCACAAACAGTTTATATAGCTGAATTAGTTTCAAAGGATAAATATTAAAATAAAAAAAGGGGGGGATGTCGGATGTTAAAATTAACTTTATTTGATAAATTAAAAATAATGTTTGATTTAATGCTCGACTCTCCTCTGTTTATTTTCTTATTTATCTTTTCTATTTTATCTTTATGTATCTTACTAGATCTTAAAGAAAAAAATAAAAATGTTACAAAACTATCTATTGCGGGAGTATATTTAGTATTAATTCTTACATTAGTAATTAAATATCATACTTCAGTTTTTAATACTTTAGATTATTTCATAAATAACTTATTTATAGTATTCTATTTCCCAAATCTAGCTATATATGTAGTTATGATTATTATAAGTAATATTCTTATGTTTAAGAATTTATTCTTAGATAAGAAAGAGCCAATTAGAGTAATAAGTTTATGTGCATATGTATTAATAATGTATATGATGATGCTTATTATTCATACAGTTGGTATCGAGCATATAAATGTATATGATGAGTTATCAGTATATTCAAATACTAATGTCTTATCGTTAATAGAATTATCTAATATAGTATTTGTTATTTGGATAATAGCTTTATTAATAGATAAAATATTATATATGCTTGAAAATAAAGAAGTAATTGTAACTAATAGAAGTAAGAAAAGAATAGTAACAAGAGTTGTTGAAAAGCCAGTAATTCAAAAGATACCGGTACAAATTCCAGTTGAGAAGGAAGTAATAAAAGAAGTTCCAGTACCAATAGAAAAAGAAGTTATCAAGGAAGTAATTAAAGAAGTTAGGGTAGAGGTACCAGTTGAAAAAGAAATCATCAAAGAGGTTAAGGTAGAAGTACCTGTTGAGAAAGAAGTAATAAAAGAAGTACCTGTACCTACTGGAAAAGAAATAATCAAAGAAGTAAAAGTTGAAGTACCAGTAGAAAAGATTATTTATAAAGAAAAAGAAGAAAAAGATATGTTCACTAAAGAAGAATATATAATCATGAGTGAAATATTAAAAAGAATTCAAAAAGATATGAATAAATAAAAAGCATCTATGAAAGATGCTTTTTTTATGGTATAACATAGATAGAATAGAGGTGTTGATATGAAAAAAACATTAGGTTTATTATTTGTTATTGTAGGATTAGGATGTATTGCAGGATCTAATTTCTTGCCAAAAGAAGAAGAAACTACTCCTACTAAAAAAGAAGAAAAGAAAGAACCTGAAAGCGCAGTTGTAACTCCAACTGATGAAAAAAGTGTTGTAGAAACAGAAATAAATAAATTGGTTAAATATCTTAATTTGGATGTAGAAGATAGTGAAGAGGAAAAAATGTGTGCTATACATTTAGGTACACTTGAACCAATGGATAATGAAGGTAGTTTATTAACTCCAGAATTTACTGTTCCAATGTATGAATGTTTACATAGTGTTGAGACTGTTCATATAGAAGACAGTCCATTTGGTGGAGATCAAATATTAAGTACAGATCAATATAATGATTTTAAAAAATACTTCAATGCATCTTTAAATTCTTTTGATGAAGAAATTGGTTCTGAAAAAAATTTAGCTACTGGATTTGATCCAACTCCATATTATGGAAAAGGGTACTATTATGGATATGAGTGTGGAGATGGATTTGGATCTTCTGGATTACATTATAAAGTAGAATCTATTGATAAGAATAATAATTACTATGAAATACAAATCAAAGTAACTTTGGATCAATTAGATGAAGATGGTATTAACATAGTTGGTACTAAAGATGCATATATTATTACAATTAACGCAGAAGTAGTTGGAAATTATTTAAAATACAATAAAATTGAATTAAAAGAAGTTTAAATTTACAAGGTCTACACATAAGTGTAGATTTTTTTTAATTATGATTATATAATTAAAGAGAATAGAGATATGGGTTGTGATAGTATGACTAGAAAGATTAATAAAAGAGTTAAATTAAAACTTAGAGTTAGAATGATTATAGATATTATACTTATATCTGTATTGTTTTTTGGCTCTGTTTTTTTATTCATTTTCTCTAGTAATATAGAATATGATGTCTCTAAAAATATAATTGAATATAAAGAAAAAAGTGATGTTAAATATTCTGTTAATTTAAAAGATAATACTTATTATCCAACTAAGAAACTTGATATGGGACAAACATATCCATCTTTATTAATAGATAATATTAATATAGATTACAAATATGAATTTAATTTTACTAAAGATGTTAATTATGAATATACATTTTATACTACTGCGACAGTAGTTATTAATGATAAGAGTGGTACAAGTAATAATAATACTTTATTATTAGAGAAATCTTATCAATTAGAACAACCTAGTACTGTTCAAACTAAAAATAATAATTTATATATAACTAGAAGTTATGTTATAGATTATGCTACTTATAATAACTTTGTTAATCAATATCGTTCTTCTTTAGGACTAGCAGTAGATGCTTATGTAAAAGTTGATATGTATGTAGAAATGACTGGTAAATATGGAAAACATAATATTCATAATATGAAAGTTATGGAAGTAGAAATACCATTAATAAAGAATTCTATTAATATTAATGTTAATGGTTCTAAAGATGTAGATGAAAAGATTTCTGAAACTAATATGGAAATAACGGGTAATACATTATTTATGATCTTTTCAATTATAATGTTTGTAGTATCTATACTATTATTTGTCCAAGAATTCTTAAGTGTACTTAGAAGTGATAAAGAACAATCTAAATATATTAAACAATTAAATAAGATTGTTAATGCTAATAGTGATGTTATAGTTAGAGTTAAGAATAAAATTAATCTTAAAGGACATAATGTGATGGAAGTAGATAGTATTGAGAAACTTCTTGATGTTCAAAATGAATTAAGAATACCAATTGCTTATTACGAAGAAATAGAGAATAAAAAAGGTTACTTTGTTATAGTAAATGGTAATGCAGCTTGGGAATTTAAATTAAGTGCTGATGAAGAGCGTTAATGCTCTTCTTTTTATTTAGGATATAAGTTATAATAAATTATACATAGGAGGACTATATGGACTTAAGTGAACTAAATAAAGAACAAAAGAAAGCCGTATTAACTACTGAAGGACCAATATTAGTCCTTGCTGGAGCGGGATCTGGTAAAACTAAAGTATTAACTACTAAGATTGCTTATTTAATAGAAGAATGTGGTATTCCTGCTTATAATATTCTAGCAATTACTTTTACTAATAAAGCAGCAGGAGAAATGAAAGATAGAGTAATAAAACTAGTAGGAGATAAAGCAAATAGTGCTCAAATATCTACTTTCCATTCTTTTGGAGTAAAAATAATAAGAGAAAATGCAACTCTTCTTGGATATAGTTATAACTTTAATATTGTTGATAGTGATGATTCTTTAACAGTAGTAAAGAAAATCTTAAAAGATATGAATTTAGATCCTAAGAATTTCAATCCTACTAATATTAGAAATAAGATTAGTAGTGCTAAAAATGAAATGATATCTCCTGATGATTATAAAAAATATGCTTGTAGTGAATTTGAAAATATAGTACATAATGTATATGCTAAATATGAAATTCTTTTAAAGAAAAGTGATTCTGTAGACTTTGATGATTTATTACTTTTACCTATTAAATTATTTAAAGAATATCCAGAAGTATTATTAAAGTATCAAGAAAGATTTAAATATATTTTAATAGATGAGTACCAAGATACTAATGAAGCACAATATATATTAACTAAAATGATTAGTTCTAGATACAAGAATATATGTTGTGTAGGAGATAATGATCAATCTATATATGGATTTAGAGGTGCTAACTACAGAAACATCTTAAACTTTGAAAAAGATTATAAGAATGCTATTGTAATTAAACTAGAACAAAACTATAGATCAACTACTACTATACTTGATGCAGCTAATGATGTAATTAGTCATAATAAAGAAAGAAAAGATAAGAATCTTTGGTCTAATAAAGGTAAAGGAGAAAAGATTACTTATTATAAAGCTTATGATGAAAAAGATGAAGCTTATTATGTAATTAGAAAAATAAAAGAAATAGTTAAAAATAATAATTATCAAGATATTGCTGTTATATATCGTACTAATGCACAATCTCGTGTAATTGAAGAAGCATTATTAGGTGCTAATATACCTTATCATATTGTAGGAGGTACAGGGTTTTACAATAGAAAGGAAATAAAGGACTTATTAGCCTATTTAAGACTTATTAATAATACCAGTGATAATATTAGTCTAAGTAGAATAATTAACGTTCCTAAGCGAGGTATAGGTACTAAAACAGTACTTAATATAGAAACCAAAGCTAATACCAATGGAACTAGTATGTATGAAGCTATAGATTCTGGTAAAGAATTAGTATTTAAGCAATTAATAGAAGAATTAATTAATGATAGTCATGATATTACTTTAACTGATTTAGTTGATAAAATATTAGATAAATCTGGTATTAAAGAAGAATATATTAGTGAACATAGTTTAGAGGCTGACATTAGATTAGAAAACTTAGATGAGTTTAAAACTATTACTAGAGCATTTGAAGAAGAAAATGGAGTAATATCTCTTAGTGATTTCTTACAAAGTATTAGCCTTATTACTGATACTGAATATAAGTATGATCCTAATACAGTTAATTTAATGACAGTACATTCAGTTAAAGGTTTAGAATTCCCATATGTATTTGTTATGGGATTAGAAGATGGATTGTTTCCACATATTAATTCAATTACTGGTGGTTTATCTGAGTTAGAAGAAGAAAGAAGACTATGTTATGTAGCAATTACAAGAGCTAAAGAAAAGTTATATTTATTAGGTGCTCGTTCAAGAACTATATTTGGTGAAAATACATCTTGTTCTGAAAGTAGATTTATTAATGAAATAAGACCAGAACTAATAGAAAAAGACTTTAAAGAAGAAGAAATATCTAAGAAAGTATTCTTTGATTTAGATGAAAGACCTAAGGTTAGAGATCATAGTGATGAATTTAAAGAAGATATAGAGTATAATATAGGTGATAATGTATATCATGAAGTGTTTGGCACAGGAAAAGTACTTGAAGTTGGTAAGAATACATTATCTATAGCTTTTAAAAGTGGAATTAAACAATTGATGAAGAATCATAAGAGTATAAATAAATTATAGGAGGAAAAATGGAAAAAGATTTAACATTATTAATATTAGCTGCTGGAATGGGGAGTAGATTTGGTGGATTAAAACAAATTGAACCAATGGGACCTAATGGAGAATTTATTATTGATTACTCAATATATGACGCTATTAAGGCTGGGTTCAATAAAGTAGTATTCTTAATTAAAGAAGAGAACTTTGAATTATTTAAAGAAACAATAGGTGCTAGAGTAGAACCACATGTTAAAGTAGATTATTGTTTTCAAAAAATGGATAATGCACCAATTTATTATGATGAATTAAAGGATCGTGAAAAACCTTTAGGTACAGCTCATGCTGTTCTATGTTGTAAGGATAAAATACATGAACCATTTATGATGATTAATGCAGATGACTTTTATGGATCAGATGCTTTTAAAAAAGGTGCTGACTTCTTAAGAGCAAATATGGATAATGATAAGAATGATTATGGAATAGTAGGATACTTAATAAAGAATACTATTACTGAAAATGGATCAGTTAAAAGAGGAGTATGTAAGATAGAAAATGGACATCTTACTAATCTAGTAGAATCTAAAGTAGAAAGAAGAGAAGATGGTATTATTTATGCTACACCATTAGATGAAACTCTTCCTGAATTTAAAGTAGATGATAATGATACTGTATCTATGAACATGTTATTATTTGAAGAAAGTATATTTGGTTATATAGAAGAAGGATTTAAACCATTCTTAGAGAAAAATAAAGATAATTTAGCAAAATGTGAATATTTAATTCCTGAAGTATTATTTGATACAGTTAATAAAGGAGAAGCAACTTGTACAGTTATTCCTACAACTGCTACTTGGTATGGGGTTACTTATAAAGAAGATGCTCCTGCAGTTAGAGCTTCTATTGCTTCTTTAGTTAAAACAGATGATAATCCTGATGGATATTATCCAAATCATTTATGGACTGAATAAAAAAAGAAATACTATTTAATATAGTATTTTTTTAATGGTATAATTTAATTAACAATAGAGGTGCATATGAGAGGATTACATTTATTAAATTGGAATATGAGGGATATAGTTAGTAATTTAGATGATATTAAGAATCAAGGCTTTGATTTTATTCAAATAACCCCTGTACAACCTTTTAAGAATGGAGATAGTCTTAAATGGTATGAACCTTATCAACCATTGGGTTTTTCTATAGGAAATATATATGGTAGTAGAGAAGACTTAATTAATTTATGCAGAGAAGCAGCTAGTAGAGAAATAGATATAGTTGTAGATGTTGTATGTAATCATATGGCTCCAGGAGATAATGGAGTAGGAGTATCAGAAAAGGTTGATCCTTCCTTAAGAAATAACCCTAATTATTGGAAACCATATCGTAATGTAGAAAATTGGGAAGATAGATGGCAAGCTACACACTTATGCTTAGACGGACTCCCTGGACTTAATTTAAGTAATTATGAATTACAAGATAGATTAATTGGATTCTTAGATGAATTGATAGATTGTGGAGTAAGAGGTTTTAGATTTGACGCTGCTAAAAGTATTGCTCTTCCTGAAGAAGCAAGAAAGTATGAATGGGATGAACCATCATGTCATTTCTTTCCTAGAGTATTAAATGGATTAAAAAGATCTAAAGATGATTTAATTGTATATGGTGAAATTATATTTGAAAGAGATCCATCTGTAATAGAAAGTTATCAACAACATTTAATGGTACTTACAGATTCATTTACAAATAATCCGGATCAAACTGTAATGATGAGTGAGAGTCATGATAGTTTTTTAGGTATGGGATACACTAGAGATAAAAGTAATATTGATGTAGCATATGACTATGCATCACGTTGTAGGGATTATCCACATAGTTTATTTTATGCTCGCCCATTTGATTATACTTGGAAGAGTGAAATTGTTAGAAATGGCAATCTATCTAATGTTAAAAGACATAAAAAATGGTATAATAATATAGGTGATTGATATGCTTGAAAAACGTTATGAAGAATTAGTAAATATTATTAACGAAGCCGATTATAATTATCATACTTTAGATAAACCAACTATAACTGATCAAGAGTATGATAAGTATTTAAGAGAGTTATTTGATTTAGAAGCAGCTCATCCTGAACTTAAAAGAGATGATTCTCCTACTGGAAGAGCTGGAGGAAAGATTCTAGAAGGATTTGATAAAGTAACTCATAAAATACCAATGTTATCACTTTCTAATGTATTTAATGAAAGTGAAATAATTGCTTTTGATAGTCGTATTAAAAAAGAAGGAATTAATCCTAAATATGTATGTGAATTAAAAATTGATGGATTAAGCGTATCTCTTCAATATGAAAAAGGTAAGTTTGTAAGAGCGGCTACTAGAGGAGACGGAGTTACTGGAGAAGATATAACTGAAAATGTAAGAACTATTAAAACCGTACCACTAACTTTAACTGAAGAAGTAGATATAGAGGTGCGTGGTGAAATTTACATGAGTAAGAAAGTTCTAGAAGAAATTAATGAAATCAGAAAAAGAGAAGGAAAAGAACTTTTACAAAATGCTAGAAACGCTGCGGCAGGATCTGTTAGGCAACTTGATAGTAAGGTTGCAGCCTCACGTAAACTAGAATGTTGGATCTATCACCTTCCAAATCCTGAAGATTATGGGATTATAACTCATATGGAAGCATTAGAATATATGAAACATCTTGGATTTAGAGTTAATCCAAATAACAAATTAGTTCATAATATTGATGAATTATTACAATATATTGAAGAAAAGCAAGAAACTAGAGATGAATTACCATATGATATAGATGGTATTGTTATAAAATTAAATAGTTTACCAGAACAAAAGATAATGGGATATACTGCTAAGTATCCTAGATGGGCTACCGCTTATAAGTTCCCAGCTAAACAAGTATTAACTAAGTTAATTGATATAGTATTCACTGTAGGTCGTACTGGACAAATAACACCTAATGCTGTTCTTGAACCAGTAATCATTCAAGGATCTACTATTAGACGTGCTACTCTTCATAATGAAGATTATGTAGTTAGTAAAGATTTAAGAATTGGTGATATCGTATCAATTAGAAAAGCAGCCGAAGTTATTCCTGAAGTAGTGGAAGCAATTAAAGAAAGACGTACTGGAGAAGAGAAACCATTCGAAATGATTAAGTTTTGTCCAATATGTCATTCTCCTTTAATGAAGAAAGAAGGACAAGTAGATTATTACTGCTTTAATCAAGGATGTGACAGACGTCATATTGAAGGACTAATTCATTTTGCTAGTCGTAAAGCTATGAACATTGATGGATTAGGAGACCAAATAATAGAAGACTTCTATAACTTAGGATTTATTAAAAGATTTATGGATTTCTATAAGTTATATGAACATAAAGAAGATTTAATTGAACTAGAAGGATATGGAGATAAAAGTATTAATAACTTACTTGATGCGATTGAAGCATCTAAACATAATTCTTTAGAAAGGCTAATATTTGCATTAGGTATACCTAATGTAGGAGAAAAAACCGCTAAGATACTTGCAATGAAATATGATACTTTAGATAATTTAATCAATGCAGACTTTGATGAGCTAGTAGCAATTCCAGATATTGGAGAAATAATCGCTAAAAGTATTAAAGATTATTTTGCTTTATCATTTAATATGGACCAAGTAAATGGTCTTAAAGAATTAGGAATAAACATGACTTATACTGGTGAAAAAGTAGAAGAAAATGAAAACTTTGCTGGTAAGACTTTTGTAATAACTGGAACACTTGTTAAATATACAAGAGATGAAATAGAAGAGAAGATTCAACTTTTAGGTGGAAAAGCATCTGGTTCTGTTTCTAAAAAGACAAGTGCAGTTATTGTAGGAGAAAATCCTGGAAGTAAATATGATAAAGCTAAAGATTTAGGTATTCCTATTTGGTCTGAAGAAGACTTTGAAAATATGTTAGGAGAGTAATGTGAAGAAATTATTAATATTAAGTGCATTTTTACTATTATTAGTAGGATGTAGTAGTGAAGATCAAGAGGCTTACTTAGCATCTGGTAAAATATCTTGTAGTGATATTGAAACTGTTAAAAGTTATAAAGACTATATGATTATAGATGTTCGTACTCCTGAAGAATATAGCGAAGGTCATTTAGATGATGCTATAAATATAGAATATCAAGATGTAGTAGAAAAACTTAATGAAAAGAATATATCTAAAGATACACCTATTATAGTCTATTGTAAGAGTGGTGGAAGAAGCGGACAAGCTTATGAATCACTTAAACAAGTAGGATTTACTCATATTTATGATTTAGGTGCGATGATTAATTGTACAAAATAAGAGACACACAAGTGTCTTTTTAATGTTATACTATTACTGATAATAGGAGGATATATGGATAAGAAAAAAGTATTTGGAATTATAATTGTTTTAGTAGTTATATTAGCATTAGTAGGTATGTTTTTTGTTATGAATAACAAAAAAGAAGAAAAACAAGGAACAAAAAAAGATGATAATAAAAATGAACAAGTTAAGGAAGAAATTACTGAATCTACCACTTTATTAGATTTAGATTTTGATTGTGATGGATCTACACTAGATAGTTCAAATTGCAAAATATTATACTATAATGAAAACGGAGATAGAGTAGTTATAACTGATAAGAGTCCTACATCAGTATTTGGTTCATTCGACAAAGATGTATATTATGTATCTAATGATAATTATATTCATATATATAATGTAGATACTAAAGAGGATAAAAAAACTGATATACAAATAAAAGAAGAACTTTATAGAATTCAAATTAATAGTAAATATTTAATGATTGAGCAATTGGATGATTCCATAATATTATATAATAAAAATGATTTAAGTAAGATAGATGTCAATATATGTTCTGTCAGTGGAAAACTGATAAAAGACAATTATGTTTATAATAATTGTGATAATAAAGTTGCAGTATATAATATAAGTACTAAAAAAGATAAAATACTATTAGAAGAAGAAACATTACATTTAGATATATATGCTGATAAAGATAAAGTTTTATTAGTACCAACTGAATCATATTATGATATATTTTTATATGATTTAAAAGAAGATAAATTAGAGAAAACAGATATAGAAAGAAGTGAACCTATTTTTGAAGCTGTTTTATTAAGAGATAATGTAATAGTTTATACTGATTATGATACATTTTATAAATATGACATAAATACTAAGAAAACAATTGAAAAGCAAGTAGCATATGATTTTTATAATAGTAAAATAATTAATAATAAATTAGTATATGTATACAATAATATTATTCAAGAATTTGATTTACTTACATTTGAAAACAAAAAATTATATACAATAGATAAAAAGATTGTTAATGTTGAAAACAGTAAAGATAATAAAATACAATTTGAATCAACTGCATACAATCATAATTTTGTTATTACAAAAAGGACTGATATAGGATCAAAAATAGATTGTACTGGTGGAGAATGTCATGGTACAGTTAAAAAAAAGAAAGAATATTATATATATAATTATGCTAATAATACCTTTAAAAAATTAGATGTTGTTGAAACATATGAATCAGAAGAATAAAAAAATATCCACAATTATTGTGGATATTTTTATTTGTTGTATTTATCTCCTTGATAGATATCAAGTTTTGCCATACGTTTATCTATTTCATTCATAACTACAAATTTCTTTAAGGTCCAAGAAGGTTCAATTAATTCTTCTGGATCAGGATCTCCTGTAATACGATTAACAACTATATCTTCTCTTAAATATTCTAATTGACTACATACTATATCTACATATTCATCTCTAGTTAAGATATGAAATTTTTCTTTTTCATACATCTCAGCTAGTTTAGTATCTTTTACAATATGTAACATATGTATTTTTATTCCTTGAATATCTAAGTTAGATAAATATTTAACTGTATCTATCATCATTTCTTTTGTTTCGTAAGGAAGACCATTTATAATATGTACTACTACATTTATATTTCTTTTTCTAAGTTCTTTAACTGCTTCTTCAAAATTAGATAACGTATGACATCTATTAATTAATAAAGATGTTCTATCATGTATTGTTTGTAATCCTAATTCTACTGTTAGATACGTTCTTTTACTTAATTCCTCTAAGTAGTTATAACATTCTTCTGTAATACTATCTGAACGAGTTGCGATATTTAGTCCTACTACATTATCTAATTTTAATATTCTTTCATACTTATCTTTTAACTCATTTAGTGGTGCATAAGTATTAGTATTAGCTTGAAAGTAACCAATATACTTACTGTTAGGCCATTTCTTACTTATTAAGTTCTTAACTTTTTCAAATTGTACTTCTAGTGGATCTTCTTTATCTCCACCAAATTCTCCACTACCTAATTTAGAACAATAGATACATCCTCCATATCCTACTGTTCCATCTTTATTAGGACAAGTAAATCCACCATTTAAACTTACTTTAAATACTTTAGAATTAAATTTATGTTTATAAAAATAATCTAAAGTATAATATCTTTTATTTGAATCACTATATTTAAATTTATTCTTCATATTATATTATTGTATATAAGTAGATCGCAGCCATATATTCTTTTGGGAATAAAGTACTTAATTCATATAATTCTTTATGGTGTTCTACTGGACTTAATAGATAAGTGTAGATAGTTTTTACTACTTGTTTTTTATTTATTACTTCATTTAGTTTTAATTTCTTAATACTATTTAATTTAATTAATTTCTTTTCATTATAATTAGCATATTTAATTCTTATCATATGATTAAATAGTTTAACGTCATAGATTAATTCTAATGGTAATTCAAATATTTCTCCTAAGTATTCCATAGAATTGTTCATAGTTTCTTCACTATCAAATTCTGTATCAAATACTTGTTTATATATAGGAATATTGTTTAATTCTCTTATTACTTTCTTATTATTTATTCCAAGTCTTCTTTTTAAGATATAAGAGAAATCATCTTTATATTTTTCATAATTCTTTTCTAGATCATTCTTTTTAAAAGTATAATAATCCCCATCTAATTTCTTAAATAATTTCATGGTATCGTTATACCCTAATTTATAATTTCTCTTATTTAATTCTTTATTAAATACAGTTATATCTCCTAAATCTACTTTAGGTCTTATTGTTAGAACATGAACTTTTTTATTCTTAGTATTTCTCTTCATACCAATAGCTTCTAGATCAACCGCAATGATTTCATCAGCACCCAAATCAATTGCTAGATTAATAGGTAAATTATCATAATAACCACCATCTATATATTTCTTTCCCTTTATTATTTTAGGTTCTAATATAGGAAATGCTGAAGCAGAAGCTATAATATAGTCTTCTAAATCTTTTCTATGTTTATTATCTTTTAATACTATTTCTTGTTTCATATTAGATAAATTATAAGTAACTATCCCATATTTAATATTAGATTCATATACTTTATCTAAATCTACATGTTTCTTTATTAAATGTTCAAATTTACTAGTATCTATACCAGTACCTTTTAAGAAATTCTTTCTATATATTCTTACAGCTTTTTTCTTATTATTTAATTCTTTTAAATCCTTTCCAAAGTACTTATACATATCTTTTTTAAGCCATAATTTTTTTAAAGTATGATATTTATTTTCAACAATAAAGATACCATTAACTGCCCCAATAGATGTACCTGTAACAATATCAAATTTAATATTTAATTTCTTTAAAGCTTTCCAAGCACCTAATTGATATGCTCCTTTTGCTCCCCCACCTGATAAGACTAATGCTTTCATATAATCACCAAAAATATTATAACAAAAAAACAAAAAATATTATAGATACTTGTATACTTATGATATAATTGTAATAGTAGAGTAATCGGGGTGATTATATGTATAACTTAGGCGCACATTTTACTGTCGATCCAACTAAATTAAAAGCTAAAGCTGATGTTGTATATGAAGGATCTAACTATAGAATAACTGTACTTACAGAAAGATTAGTTAGATTACAATATAGTCCAAATGGAACATTTTCAGATGACGCTACTCAACTAGTTATCAATAGAGTATTTGATAAACCTCAATTCGAAACTAAAGAAGATAGTTTATATCTTGAAATAAAAACCAAATACTTTTCTCTAAGTTATGCTAAGAACAAACCATTTAAAGGTGCTTCTGGTAATACTATGAAGAATCTTAATATTAAAGTAAATGGTACTGAATCATATTGGTATTACGGATGCCCTGAAGTAAGAAATTATTATGGTAATAACTCTACATTAGAGAACTTTAAAACTAAGACTCCTCTAAATAGAGGATTATATTCTATCGAAGGATTTGCAAGTTTTGATGATTCTGATTCTTTAAGATTTGACTTAGATGGTACGATTAAACCTAAGAGCCCTGAAGAAGAAGGAAATTTAGATATATATGTATTTGTTTATGGAAAAGATTTTGGTTTCTGTATTCAAGATTATTTTAAATTAACTGGAATGCCATCATTTATACCTAGATATGTTTTAGGTAACTGGTGGTGTCGTAATTTACCTTATACTGCAGATGAAATAGAGAATGTAGCTAGATACTTTAATGAGAATAATATGCCTTTATCGGTATTCTTATTAGATAAAGATTGGCACTTTAGACAAAAACCAGTAGAAGTTACTACTAATCCTGATGAGATTGTAGTAAAAGAACAAGGATTAGTTACTAATAGTGAAGATAAAGTATATGATTCTGGATTTACTTTTAATACTGATTTAATACCTAATCCTAAAAAATTAATAGATAATTTACATCAAAAAGGTATTCGTGTAGGACTACATACTAATCCTAAAGATGGTATAAGAAATTATGAACATTTTTATAATGAATTAATTAAATATTTACAACCAAATGAAGATGGTACAATTCCTTTTGCTCCATATGATCCTAAGTTTATGGATGTATATTTAAAATTATTAATACATCCACTAGAGAGTTTAGGTACTGACTTTATTTGGAATGATTATGATGCTGATAATCCTGATATGAAAATAACATGGACGTTAAACCATTATTTATACAAAGACCTTGAAAGACTTCCTGCAAAAAGAGGAATGGTTTTTGGACGTAGTGGTATGGTAGCGGCTCATAGATATCCAGTACTATATTCCGGTAAAACTGAAGTAAGTTGGGATAACTTTAAATCAATCCCGTTCTTTAATTTATCTGCATCTAACATAGGTGTATGTTGGTGGAGTCATGATATAGGTGGATATAATGGAGGTATAGAAGACTCAGAACTATATATTAGATCTGTAGAATTAGGTTGCTTCTCTCCAATACTTAGATTCCATTCTGATAAAGGTAAGTATTATAAAAGAGAACCTTGGAAATGGGATAAGAAAACATCTGAAATTACTGATGACTATTTAAGACTTCGTCATCAATTAATAAGTTACTTATATACAGAAGCATATAAATATTACACTGAAGGAGTAATGATATTCCAACCATTATATTATCTATATCCTAGATTCTATGATGATGATGTTTATCGTAATGAGTACTTCTTTGGTAGTCAAATGTTTGTATGTCCAATTCTTACTAAAAAAGATTTAGTAATGAATCGTACTATTCACCATTTCTATTTACCAGAAGGAATATGGTATGATTTCTTTACTGGACAAAAGTACATAGGTAAGCATAAATTCGTTGCTTTCTATAAAGAAGAAGATTATCCAGTATTTGTAAGAGAAGGATCAATTATACCTTTATCATTAAAAGGAAATATAAATAATACCTCAGCACCAACTGATTTAGAAATACAAGTATTTGCTGGTGCTAGTAACGTATATAATATGTATGAAGATGATGGTATAAGTTCTTTATATAAAGAGGGATACTTCTTAAAGACTGAGATTTCTTATAACTATTTACCTAATAACTATTCAGTTATGGTAAGAGCAGCTGAAGGTAAGAGTGGAATTATTCCTGAAAAACGTAATTATAAGATTAGATTTAGAAATACTAAAGAAACAGATAAAGTATCAGCATATTATAAAGATCAACCTCTACAAGAAGAACACTATGTAGAAGGACATGACTTTATAGTAGAAGTTAAAGATGTACCTACTATTGGACAATTTACTGTTAATGTTAGAGGCGACGATATTGAAATTGCCGCAGCTCACGTTATGGCAAATGATATTGATGACATCTTAAATAACTTACAAATTGAAACTAAGATAAAAGAAGAAATATCTAGGATTATCTTTAGTGAATTAGATACTAATAAAAAGAGAATAGAGTTAACTAAATTAAAGAAAAAAGGATTAGATAGATCATTTATTAACCTATTCAAGAAATTACTTGATTATATGAATCAAATTTAATATAATACTAGTAATTGCTGACTGGAAGTAGTAGTAATAATATACTTATAGAGAACTAGTGCTTGGTGGAAACTAGTAGTTAAAAATTATGAACTTGTCTGGTTATTAAGTAAATCGTTATACGCGTTAAGTATTTAAGATAGATAATTCTATGAATTAAGGTGGTACCGCGATATATTCGCCCTTATAGGTATCATCTTTTTTTATTTAGGAGGTATAGATATGAGATTATTATATTTAATGATTAATTTTATAATTATATATTTAATAGTATATAGTTTTTACTATGTATTTATGATTAATAAATATGATAAAGATGGTAACAGAAAAAAGAAAAAAGAAAAGAAAAAGAAGGAGTCTAAATTCCTGAAAGCTTTAAGAAGTAGATTTATAAGTGAAAAAGATGAATTACTGCTTAGAGGAAGAGATACTAATAAAAAGAAGAAAAAAGATAAAGATGAAGAAGAAAAGATTCCTACTGAAGTAGAATTACTCTTATATAAATATAATTTAGATATGTCTAAAATGAATTATAAAAAATTATTAAAAATGATAGGTAGTGTATGTGCTTTTGATATAGCATTTATACTTACTATTATTTTTGCAATACCTACTAATAATATTTATATAGAATTAATAGTAGGTGCATTACTAATTATTCCGGTAATACTTATTAGTTATAGTATTTTAGGGAATTACTTAAAGAAGAAGGGAATGACAAAAGATGAAGTTAGAAAACGTACAAAAAATAGAAAATAAATGGCAAATGTATTGGGATGATAATGAAACTTTTAAAGCCGTAAATGGCGATAAAACAAGAGATCCATATTATGTATTAGTAGAGTTTCCATATCCAAGTGGTAGTGGATTACATGTAGGTCATGTAAGAAGTTATACTGCTCATGACGCAATGGCAAGAATGTTAAGAATGAAGGGAAAAAATGTATTATTTCCAATGGGATTTGATGCATTTGGAGCACCTGCTGAACAATATGCTATAAAGAATCATATTCATCCAAGTGAAGCTGTTAAAGAAAATATAAAAACTTTTAAAGGACAAATGAAGAAGTTAGGATTCTCATTTGATTGGAGTAGAGAATTCTCAACAACTGATCCTGATTATTATAAATGGACTCAATGGCAATTCTTACAATTTTATAAACATGGAATGGCTTATAAAGATACAATACCAGTAAACTGGTGTCCTACTTGTAAGAGTGTATTATCTAATGAAGATGCAGCTGGTGGAGTATGTGAAAGATGTGGTACTGAAGTAATCCAAAAAGAGAAATCACAATGGATGTTAAGAATGAGTGATTATGCAGAGGATTTATTAAAAGGATTAGATGATACTAATTTTGCTGATCGTGTTAAATTAGGACAAATTAACTGGATAGGTAAATCTAGTGGAGTAGAGATGGATGTAGAGATATCAGGAGGAGGAAATTTCTCAGTATTTACTACATGTATTGAAACTGTATATGGTATTACTTTCTTTGTTATCGCACCAGATGGTAAGTTAATTAAGGAATTAATGCCTAGAGTAGAAAACAAAGAAGAAGTAGAGAACTACATAAAAGAAACGCAAAAGAAATCTGATATGGATCGTACTGAGTTAAATAAAGGTAAAACTGGATGTATGATTAAAGGAATTAAAGCAATCAATCCAGTAAACGGTAAAGAAGTACCAGTGTTCTTAGGAGATTTCGTATTAGGAAGTTATGGTACAGGAGCTGTTATGGCAGTACCTTCTCATGATCAAAGAGACTTTGAATATGCAGTTGAACATAAATTAGATATGATTCAAGTTATTGATGGAAGAGAAACTGAAACTTGTGCTTTTGAAAAACAAGATTATTTAGGTAAAGGTTGCAAGTTAATTAATTCAGAAGAATTCACTGGTTTAACTGTAGAAGAAGCTAAAGAAGCAATAACTCAAAAGTTAGAAAAAGCTGGAATAGCAAGAAGAGTTAATAATTACAAGATGAGAGATTGGATCTTCTCTAGACAAAGATTCTGGGGAGAACCAATTCCAATGATTAATTGTCCTAAATGTGGATGGGTACCAATGAATGAAGAAGATTTACCATTAGTGTTACCTAATGTAGCTGAATACGAACCAACTGATGATGGTGAAAGTCCTTTAGCTAAAATCACTGATTGGGTAAATTGTAAGTGTCCTAAGTGTGGAGGAGATGCTAAGAGAGAAACTGATACAATGCCTCAATGGGCTGGATCAAGTTGGTATTTCTTAAGATTTATGGATGCTCATAACGATAAAGAATTTTGTAGTATGGATGCGATGAAATACTGGAATAAAGTAGATTGGTATAACGGTGGAATGGAACATACGGCTAGACACTTATTGTATGCTAGATTCTGGGTACAAATGTTATATAACTATGGATTAGTACCTAACAAAGAAATGATTTGGACAAGAGTATCTCATGGTATGGTTTTAGGACCTAATGGAGAAAAGATGTCTAAATCTAAAGGAAATGTAATTAATCCTGATGATGTAGTTAATGAATATGGTGCTGACACATTAAGATTATATGAAATGTTTATCGGAGATTACACTCAAGATGTAGCTTGGAGTGTGGATTCATTAAAAGGATGTAGAAGATATATAGAAAGAGTATGTAAGATTGGAGATAAGTTAAATGATAAATCAGGATATACTGATGAAGTCTTAGTTAACAAAACAATTAAAAAGATTGAATCTGATTTAACTACTTTGAAATTTAATACTGCTGTATCTACTTTAATGATTATGTTAAATGAATATGATAAGTTTGATTCTATAACTAAAGATGATTATCGTGTATTATTACATTTATTAAATCCAATAATTCCACATATTACAGAAGAATTAAATGAGTTCTATAACTTAGGACCTAAGTTCTGTGAAAGTTCTTGGCCAGTATATGATGAATCTAAGATAGTAGAAGAAGAAAAAGAAATTGCTGTTCAAGTTAATGGTAAAGTACGTGCTACTATAAAAGTAAATGTTAATGATTCTGAAGAAGATATTAAGACTAAAGCAATGGCTGAAGAAAATGTTAAAAAGCACACTGAAGGAAAAGAAATAGTTAAGGTAATAGTTATCAAAGGAAGAATAGTTAATATAGTAGTAAAATAAATATAAAATCAATAAGATATTCTTATTGATTTTTATTATGCTTTTATATAAAATTATGATAGGGTGAAGAGATATGCTAGAGATAAAGAAAGTAAGTAAGATTTACGAAGTAGGTACTTTTAAACAAAAAGCATTAGATAACGTAAATATTAAATTTAGAAAAAATGAATTTGTAAGTATTTTAGGTCCATCTGGATCAGGAAAAACTACATTATTAAATATTATCGGAGGATTAGATCATTATACTAGTGGAGATTTAATTATAAATGGTAAATCTACTAAAAAGTATAAAGATAGAGATTGGGATGCATATCGTAATCATCGTGTAGGGTTTGTATTTCAAACTTATAACTTAATTCCCCATCAAAGTGCCCTAAGAAATGTTGAACTAGCACTTACTCTTTCTGGTGTCTCTAAGAAGGAAAGATTAAAAAGAGCTAAAACAGTTCTTAAAAAAGTAGGATTAGAAGATCATATGTATAAAAGACCTAATCAAATGAGTGGAGGTCAAATGCAAAGAGTAGCGATAGCTCGTGCTCTTATAAATGATCCAGATATACTACTTGCCGATGAACCTACTGGAGCATTAGATTCTGAAACAAGTATCCAAATAATGGAACTTCTTGAAGGAATAGCTTCTGATAGATTAGTTATTATGGTTACTCATAATCCTGATTTAGCTAAAGAATATTCTACAAGAATTATAAATTTAAAAGATGGAAAAATTACTGCTGATTCTAATCCAGTAAGCGATAAAGAAACAGAAGAAGAAATGAGTAAAGATAAAAAGACTCATATGTCATTTATGACTGCGCTTTCTCTTTCTCTTAATAATTTAATGACTAAAAAAGGAAGAACTTTCCTAACAGCTTTTGCTGGATCAATTGGAATAATTGGTATTGCTTTAATTCTATCTTTATCAAATGGAGTTAATAAGTATATTAAGAGTGTAGAAGAAGATACTTTAGCAAGTTATCCTCTTATTATAGAAAAAGCAAGTTTAGATACATCTAGTATTTTTATTAGAATGATGGATGATAATGTAAAAGAAAATGATGGAAAGAAAGTTTATGCTAATAACATAATGACTGATATCTTAGAAAGTGTATCTAAAGGAGTTACTACTAATGATATGCGAAGTTTTAAGACTCATTTAGAAAAACATCATGATGAAATAAAAAGATATGTTACTGATATTAAGTATTTATATAATTTAGATTTGAATTTATATAAAGCTGATTATAATAAAGAAATAGTTCAAGTTAATCCTAGTACTGTTATGGAAAACTTAAGAATTCCAGGAACAGAAGGGGTTAATAATAATGCATATTCTACTATGGGTATGAGCGAAATGAATACTTGGGTAGAATTAACTGGAAATGATAGTTTCTTAAAAACTCAATATGATTTAGTATATGGTAAATGGCCTAAAAAATATAATGAAGTAGTACTTGTTATGGATAAAAATAATAATGTAAGTGACTATGCATTATATTCATTAGGATTACTTAATCAAGAAGATTTAAGTAAATTTATGACTGCTATGTACAAAGGTGAAGAATATAAAGTAGAAACAAAAGACTTTGAATATGATGAAATAGTTGGTCTTAAATTTAAATTATTACTTAATACTGATTATTATGAAAAATCTAATGGTATTTGGATAGATAAAAGAAATGATGAAAAGTATATGAAAAAGATTCTATCTAAAGCAGAAGATATAGAAGTAGTAGGAATTATTAAAGTAAATGAAGATTCTACTATGTCAACTACTGGTTCAATAGGATATCTTCATAGTTTAACTGAACATACTATTAATAAAATTAATAATTCAGCTATAGCTAAAGAACAAAAGGCTAATCCTGAAATAAATATATTCACAGGACTAGAGTTTAGTGATGGAAAATTCTCTATGGATAATTTAACTGATCAAGAGAAAATGTATTTAGCATCTCTTTCTCAAGAAGAATTAGCATCACTTATCGCTGCTTATACAGAAACATCTACATATGAAAATAATTTAATGAAACTTGGAATAGTAGATTTAGATAATCCTGATATGATTAATATTTATCCAGTAGATTTTGAATCTAAAGATGAAATAATTAAGTTTATAGATGAGTATAACAAAGATAAAGATGAAGATAATAAATTAACTTATACTGATGTAGTAGGTGCTCTTATGAAGAGTGTTACTAATATTGTTAATACTATTAGTTATGTACTTATTGCCTTTGTAGCAATATCTCTAGTTGTATCTTCTATAATGATTGGTATTATTACATACATAAGTGTACTTGAAAGAACTAAAGAAATTGGAATACTACGTGCTATGGGAGCATCTAAGAAAGATATATCTCGTGTATTTAAAGCAGAAACATTTATTGAAGGTACATTCTCAGGAGTTCTTGGTATATTAATTACTATTTTATTAAATATTCCAATTAATATAGTAGTTGAAAACTTAACAGGAATTGCTAATTTAACTAGACTTCCTGTTATGGGAGCAATTATATTAATAATTATATCTATGTTACTTACTATTATAGCTGGATTAATTCCTGCTAAAGTCGCAAGTAAGAAAGATCCTGTTGAAGCATTAAGAAGTGAGTAATCACTTCTTTTTTTATTTGTATCTATATGTGTTATAATTAATTAAGGAGATATAAGTATGGGAAACAGTATAAATAAAAAATCATTTATATTTATCTTTTTAAAACTATTAAGTGTACTATATGTAATACCATTATTCTTAATTATAGGTAATATTGGTGGTGCTTTATATGGATATGCTTATAGTATTATTCTTGTGCTTACAGTTTTTTCTACTACAGGAATAACTTTTGCATCTTCTAAATTAATAAATAAATATAATAATGATATAAAAATATTAAATGTATCTAAACGAGTTATGTATGTAATAAACCTAATAGTATTCTTAATTCTACTTATCGCATCTAATAGTTTAGCTAAATATATAGTAGGGGATTTATCTTTAATAACAGTAGAAGATATGGACTTTATAATTAAATGTAGTGCTTTCTATATACTATGTACTACACCTATTAGTATTTACAAAGGGTACATTGAAGATAAAAATCTTAGTCAAAGTTTAACTTTATCAGATATATTAGAAGGAATAGTTAAATCATTACTTATTATTTTCTCTACTTTAATAGGATTAAAAGTATTTAAATTAGAACTTAAATATTTAATTCTTTTAATACTTATTTCATCTTTTATTAGTAGTTTAGTATCTAGTATTTATTTAAAAACAGTAATACTTAAATATAATAAAAAAGGTATTATAAAGAGTAAGATTAAAATAGATAAAAAGATGATTAATTTAATAATTGCTTATTCTGTACCATTTATTATGTTAGATCTATTTAATAGTGTATCTACTGGGTATGATGCTTTATACTTAGTAAGATTATTAGTAAATGATTACAAGTATAATATATATGATGCATATGAAATATTTGGTATTATTTCTTTCTATGCTCGTTATTTAAATGAATTAATAATGGTATTCTTAAGTGGAATAATTGCTTATGTTATTACTAATAATAGATATAAGACTAGTGAGCAAAAGATAAATAAATCTTTTCAATTAGTATTATTTATAGGATTACCTATAATAGTAATAATTAGTGTACTTTCTGGTAATATTTGGAATATATTCTATGGAGTAAGTGAACATGGACCAATAATATTTGCTTATTATATATTCTTAGTATTCTTCTATGTATTATTCTTAATATGTAGTAAGAATCTATTAGAATTAAAAGAATATAAGTTCTTATATATAATTATGTTTATTGGAATAATGATTAATATACTATTAAAAATACCATTAATAGATGGATTCAATAAAATGGGACTTCCTGCTTATTATGGTTCAATAACATCTATAGTATTGGGATATTTTATACCAGTATTAATTAGTTTAATTTATTTAAATATTAAATATAGTATTAATTATGAAAATACAGTTAAAGTAATATTAGATATCATTTTAAGTATTCTTGTTTTAGCTATAGTACTAGTACTGTTAAAGATAATAATACCTATTAATACTCCTAATAGATTTATAAATATCTTAGTAGCATTAATAGAATTTATAGTAGGTATGTTAGTATACTTATTTGTAAGTATTAAAACGGGAGTAATATATAAAATATTAGATACTTTTTCTATAGGAGGTAAGTAATGGAATTTACAACATTAACTGAAAAAGAGTTTAGAGACTTTACTAGTAATTATGAACAAGCCTCTTTTATGCAAACAGTAGAACTTGCTAATTTAAAAAGAGAATTAGGAAGTATTCCTCATTTTGTAGGAGTTAAAAAAGGTAAAAAAGTAGTTGCTGCTACACTAATACTTGAAGAGAATTCTATTTTAGGACATAAAACATTTTATGCACCTCGTGGTTATTTAATAGATTATCATGATTATGATTTATTAAAATTCTTTAGTGATGAACTAATTAAATATGTTAAAGCTCATAAAGGATTTAGAATTACAATTGATCCTAATGTAGTATATAGAATGCGTTCTAGTGAAGGAGATATTCTAAATGATGATAAAGATAAAGATGATTTAACAATGGAAAATCTTAAGAAATTAGGATATAAGTACTTTGGATTTAATCTTTATGCTGAAACTTATCAAGTTAGATGGGAATATCGTTTAAAACTAGATGAAGATTATGAAACTAAGAAAGCTAAGTTTTCTAAGAGTACTAGAAAGAATATAGATGCTTGTTATAAAAAAGGTTTAAAAGTTAGAATTGGTAAAATAGAAGATTTAGATTCTATGACTGAGATCTTTGATGTTACTAGTAAAAGAAAAGATTTTGATTCAAGAAGTTTAGATTATTACAAGAAGATGTACAATCATATGAAAGATTTAATGACTATTTATATAGCTTATTTAGATCCAGATATTTATTTAGCTGATACTAAAGAATTACTTAGTGAAGCAGAAAAAGAAAAAGAAGTAATCTTGGGTAAAATGAAAACTAGTATTGTAGGTTCTAAATTAACTAATCAAATGGATACTGTTGAGAAACAAATAGAAAAGTATAAAGAAGAATTAAAAGTCGCAGAACAATTTAAGAAAGATAATCCTAATGGAAAAGATATAGGTGCATTACTTTCACTTCGTTCTGGTAATGAATATTTAACTCTAAGTAGTGGAATGTTAAAAGAATATGGAAGATTTACTCCTAAGTACGCTATGTATGATCAACATATAAAAGATGCTTATAAAGAAGGATTTGAATGGGTAGACTTCTATGGTATTACTGGAGACTTTAATAAAGATTCTAAATGGTATGGAATGTATGAAATAAAAAAAGGTTTCAATGGAAATGTAGTAGAGTTAATTGGACAATTCGAAATAAAAACAGGATTTGTTTATAATATCTATAATTTTGGTAAAAGAATAAAAAATATAGTAAAAAGAAAATAATACTTGTAAATAGTATTATTTTTTATTTGATTATTTATGAAGAAGTATTATAAAATAATAATAGGAGGAAGAGAATGAATAAGAGGTTAAGAAAAAAATTGCTTACTGCTTTTTTATGGAATGGTATTTTTATATTCATTGCTTTATGTATTTTTAGTGGACTATTCTTATTATTGATTACTAATGAAGAATTTGTTGGTACAGTTCAAGGATTAGCTAATCATGATGCAAACATTTTCTTAGTATGGGCAATTTTAATTCCAGTGTATATCCTTGTATCTGCACTTGGAGGATTAGGATTTGCGTTCTTCACTATTGGAATGGCTGAAGAAGAAAAGAAAGCAGAAACAAAAAAGGTTGTTCATAAAAAAACAACAACCACAAAAAAAAGAAAGAAATAATAAAATAAAAAAAGATACTTAGGTATCTTTTTTATTTTGTAAAATGTTCTGGTTCTATTTCTAATGCTTTATCTTGTAATTCTTGAGGAGCAACTTTAAGTGGCATTGTTTGTTTAAAATTTGCACCACAATCTTGATCCCAACTAAATATATGAAATGTTCCATTTTGATCTAAACCATCTTCTCCATAAATATATGGATTATCAGTAAGACCACCACTCCAAGTACATTGTAATTGCCCTGTACCATCAACAGTAAATATTTCAGTTGTTGTAGTAGGTGTGTCGCTTGAGTAATTTCCACCTCTAGTTGAATATCGATCTTTCTTCCAAATAAATTGATTATCACCAAATTGGAATAATACATCCTTTGGCATTGTTCTTAAATTTACTTCCATTACTTTCTCCTTATTTTATTTTTTATATTTTTAGCTTTCTTATATGTACCAAAAGCTATTTTATAGAAGTTGTATTTAGCTTTACTTATAGGTAAATCAAATTCACCAATAAGTTCAACTACTTTACCACCAAATCCTTTTTTAAATTCATATACTCCATACATAGGGTTGTTTTCTTTTTTAAAGTTACCTTCTATTCCATAGAAATTATATAATTCGTAACCATTTTCTTTAGCCCATTTAATAGCTTCCCATTGAATACCATACATGGCATCATACTTCATAAATTCATCATATCCACCACCAAATAGGTTAAGTAGTTCTTTTTCACAAGAGATAAACATTGAACCAGCAAGAGGTATTTTATTACCATGAGCTTTTTTTACTTCTTCTAGTTCAGCTATCTTTTTCTCATATGAAGCAATTTCTTCTTTTCTTTTCTCAGTAATATCAGAGAACCCTTTAATAGTATCTATTTCTTTTTGGAATAGGGCAATTGATTTATCTGGTTCTAAGTAACATAGAAGAATTTTTATATCATCACCTAAGTATTTAAACATTTCTTGGTAGTATGATAGTGGTCTATCAATAAATCCGCGTCTATCACCAGTATGATCAGTAATCTTCTTAAATTCAGTAAGACCTTCTTCACCAATGAATTCCATAGTTAAACCTAACTTAATAGTTTGTTTAACATTCTTTCTAGTAGGTTTAATCATATTCATCATTAAACCTTCTTCATCTTTGTCCTTTAAATCAAGAGTAAACATCCAACGAGGTTGTAGTTCTTTACTAGCATCAATATTATATCCATGATGTTTAAAACCAATCTCTTTTAAATGATCAACTAGTTTACTATTATCAGTACCACCTTCAACAACATCTCCATTAACATCTCTTTCTAGATGTACTAGATATGGATCGATTTTTAAGAAAGCAGCGCCTTTCTTTTTTAAATAGTCTTTTAGTTTTAAAACAAATTCATCTAATAATTCATAGTTATCAAAATCTATTAAGAAACCTCTTGGTGCATAGAACATCTTTAAACCAAAAGGCATATCTTTTTCTAGAAGTAGAGTAGCGGCAACTACTTTTTTATCATCTTTCATACCTAGAAGTTCATATTTCCATCCATTTTGTTCTTTTAGTTTTCCCCAAGATTCTTTTTGATGAAATGTTACATATTTATTCTTCTTAGCAAAGTTCTCAAATTCTTTACTAGTTAGAGTAGTTATTTCCATATTATCTCCTTTTTAATTTAGTAATAGATCTAGAAATCTTACGACGAATTGGTACAAGTTTAGTAAATACAAAGTACATAAACTTATTTGTAACTAAATCAAATTCTCCCATGAATTCGACATAGTCTCCACCAAATTTCTTTTTAAATATATGAAGACCATATCTAGGATTATTTGGATTAGTATCTCCAATCGTACCAAATTGATCATACATCTTTATACCATTATCTTTGCAGTACTTCATTTGTTCATAATAAGTAGTGTAGTTAACGCAAGAATCAGTTAATACATTATGATTTCCTGCATATAATACCCATGCTTTATCAGCATATATTATTACAAATTGACTAGCTAGTGTAATGATATTACCAAATTCATCTTTAGCTTTTTGATATTCTTTTATATATTCATTTAACTTTTCATTACGTTGTTCAAGTTCTTTTAATTTAGTTTT
This sequence comes from uncultured Clostridium sp., assembly GCA_946402315.1. Classification (GTDB taxonomy): domain Bacteria; phylum Bacillota_I; class Bacilli_A; order RF39; family UBA660; genus RUG11788. The sequence goes on from CAMIWC010000008.1 coordinate 27,294, forward strand.
ATTACTCTTACTTAAGTTTTCAGTATTTTTAAGTTTTTCTATTTCAGGAAGGATTCCTTCTTTTTCTTTTGTATAGTCATTAATTACTTTATCACAGTCTATACTACCCATATATAAAGCAATATCATTATCTCTAGTATAGATATCATATAAAGTACGATAGTATTCTAAATCGTGTGATAAGAAATCTTTACGAGATTCAGTAAGTTCCATTAAATGATTAAATTCATCTATATCATCGATTGTACCCTTTCTTACAATCGCACCTAGTTCTCTACCTTTTCTTATTCTTTGCTGATTAGTCTTATTAAATTTAGATTCAATTTCTTCCATAGATTGATTTAGATCTATTCTAAAACTATATCTAGGTTGCATAGTTTCAAAGTTTTTAGTAAAACCTAGATGTTTATATCCTAGTCCTTTTAAAGTATTAAATACTTCTTTAGGATCTTTTATTTCTACTTCTTCATCTTTATAATTATATTCTTTCCAAATAATATCTGGATCTATTTTAATAAATATACCTTTTTTAGTTTTAGTATATTTAACTATTTCATTGGTAAATTCAGTTAGAAGTTCTTTGTTCCAGAAATCTATTACATATCCTCTTGGTGCATAAAAATAAGAATAACCTAATGGTAACTTCTTTTGTAAAAGTAAAGTTACACAAACTAATTTTCTTTTATCATCCTCAAGTCCTATATAATGAGGTACTAAATTTCTAGCTTTATATGAAAACTCACCCCAAGCATAACTTTGTAAAAAGTGAGACTTTTCATGTTTCTTTACAAAAGTGTCATATTTCTTCTTATCTATATCTGTTACAAATTTCATAAATACACTTCCTAACTATTAAAAGTATACCTTAACTAGATAATAAATGCAAACCTAGAAAGGTTCAAAAACCTTGATTTTATTATGATAATTGATAGAATATTAATAGGTGATTTTATGCGTCTTAGAAACGTAAAAAATAAAGAAGAAATTCTTAGTAATTGTCCATTTTTAATTAGAAATGGTGAAGAATATTTAGGTAAATGGAAAGATTTGTTTGACAATAATAATCCTATCTATATTGAAATAGGTATGGGTAAAGGAGACTTTATTATAGAGAATGCTAAGAATTATCCTAATATCAATTTCATAGGTATTGAAAAATATGATAGTGTTATAGCTCGTGCATGTGAAAAAGTACCAGAAGGGCTAAATAATCTTTTTTTAGTTCGTATGGATGCTTTAGATATAGATAAGACTTTTAAGAAAGAGATTGATTTAATCTATCTTAATTTTTCTGATCCATGGCCTAAGAAAAGACATTCTGATAGAAGACTTACTAGTCATATCTTTTTAGAAAAGTACGATCATATCTTTAAGAATAAGAAAGAAATAATACAAAAAACAGATAATAAGAATCTCTTTGAATATTCAATTGTATCTTTATCAACATATGGTTATACAATTGATGATATTACATTTGATTTACATAATAGAGATGAAAACATTATTATGACTGAATATGAAAAAAAATTTACAAGCAAAGGTAATAATATTTATTATCTAGTTGCGACAAAAGAATAAAACTATGTTATAATTATAATGAGTAGGTGAATTTATGAAGAAATTACTAATTCTACTTACTTTAGTTTTTCTTGTAACAGGATGTAGTATTAATCAAGTTGAAGATAAAGACTATGATAAATTGGTTAATGATGTTTTAGTATATGATACTAATCTTATTAATAAGAACTATTCTGGGTATAAATTTTATTTACCTAGAGAGGTTAGTATAGTTAAAAAGAATAATTACAATTTTGTTTTATTATATCGTGGAAATAAAATGTATATGTATGTAGATTTAATAGCGTATTTCCACAAAGTTAAAACAAATTATTCTGTAGATGAAGATATATATTATTCAAGATTATTACAAAAAGATGATAAGTTTGGATATGTAAATATTACAAAGATTAATGAAGATAGATTCTTTATTGATATGGAATACAATTATGCTAAAATAGAATCATATGTAGATAAGAAGAATTTAAGTAGAACGTTAAGACAAATGTGCATTATCTTAAATAGTTTTAAATATAATGATAAGGTAATAGCTAGTATGATAGGTGAGAATCAAATATCATATGAAGAAGAAGAGTTTAGTTTATTTAAATCTGAAGGTAATTCAGATGATTATTTAGAAACTGTAGATGGTAAAGAAATAAAAACAACAAAAGAACTTATAGATGATGAAAATTTAGATATAAATGATTTTGAGTTTTAATACATAAAGAGGTGGATTTATGGGATTATTAAATAAGGTAAAAAATATTTTCTTTGAAGAAGTTGAAGTAGAAGAAGAAATAGAAGAACCTAAAAAAGCAGAAAAGAAAAAAGAAAAGAAAGAGAAACCAGTCGCTAAAAAGATTGAACTTCCTAAAGCTGAATCTAGATCAGTAGATAAAGATGTAGAAGAAGATATCTTTGATTTAGTAGATGAAGATGTTAATAGAAAGTTAGAAAAAGAGACTGAAGAAAAAGAGAGTAAAATATCTATGGATTTTGATGAAGATGACTTCATGTATGAAAAAACACGTGAATATATAGATATGACTCCAGTTTCTCGCCGCGAAGAAACTAAAACATATGAAGAGGTACCAGAAGAAGAACCAACTCCAGTTTATGAAGAGGTGGTTGAAGAAAAAGAAGAAGTAGTAGTTGAACCTCCTAAATATGAAGAGGTATACGGAAAATCTAAAGAAGAATCACATGGTTTATATGAAGGTAGACAAACAAAGAAAAGATTTACACCAACTCCTGTTATTTCACCAGTATATGGTATTTTAGATAAGAACTATAAAAAAGAAGATGTAGTTAGTAAAAGAGAAGTTAGACTTTCAACTGCACCAAATAAAAAAATAGATCTAGATACTGTTAGAGAAAAAGCTTATGGAGATCTTAGTATAGATATTTCTAATTCAATGGAGGAAGTAGTTAAAGAAAAGAAAGTAGAAGAAGTATCAGAAGTTAAACCTGTTACTGAAGATACTGTTTATGATTTAAATACTAATTCTTCTCCTGAAGTAGAAAAAGTTACTATTGGAGATGCTGATGAGTACTATAATGAATTAGGACTTGAATATAATGTAGATTATAAAGACAATAGTACTAAACAAACTAGATCGTCTAGATCTAATCCAGACCTTGTAGAAGAGTTAGAAGTAATTGATAGTAAACCAGAACCTAAGAAGCATGAAGATACAGAAGAATTAGAAAGTAATCTATTTGATTTAGTTGATTCTATGTATGAAGATAAGGAGTAATAAAGTATGGATGTAACATTACAATTATTAACTATTATTGTATTTATACTACTTGCAGTACTTTTAGTAATATTTATAATTATTGGACTTAAGTTAATTGAAACTATTGATTCTACTAATAATTTGCTTGATGATTTAGAAAAGAAATCTAAATCATTAGATGGTTTATTTGAAACAGTAGAGCATGTTGGAGATAGTTTATCTATTGTTACTGATAAATTTGTAGATGGTGCGCTAGGAACAATCAAGAGATTGTTTAATAGAAGAAAAAATAAGAAAGAGGAGGATTTTGAAGATGAGTAAAAAAGGAATGGGAAAATTCATTTTAGGTGCAGGAATTGGTGCTGCTGCTGGAGTATTACTTGCTCCAAAGAGTGGTAAAGAAACTAGAGCTGAACTTAAATTAAAAATTGATGAATTAGTAGAAAAAGTTAAAAATCTTGATAAAGAAGAAGTTAAAGCTGATTTAGAAGAAAAGATTGAAAACCTAAAAGCAGAACTTCGTGACTTAGATAAAGAAAAAGTAAAAGAAAAAGCCTTAGCTAAAGCAGAAGTAATTAAAGAAAAAGCTGCTGAATTAGTAGAGACTGCTAAAGAGAAAGGTACTCCTGCTGTAGAAAAAGCTGCAACTGAAGTTAGAAAAAAAGCTTTAGCTGTTGTTAAAGGTATGGAGAAGAAGTTAAAAGACAAAGAAAAAAAGAGCAAATAATTGCTCTTTTTTATTTTGTTTTTTATCTGTTATAGAATTCAACGATAAGTGATTCATTAATTTCAGAAGTTAATTCACTTCTTTCAGGATATCTTACGAATACTGCTTCCATTTTGTTTGGATCAAATGTAATGAATTCAACTCTATTAATTACTTTTTCTAATGCTTCTTTAACAACTACTAAGTCTTGATGCTTTAAACTAATAACATCTCCTGGTTTAACTCTGTAAGATGGAATATCTACTTTTTTACCATTTACTAAGATATGACCATGGTTTACTAATTGTCTAGCAGCTCTTCTAGATGAAGCGAATCCAATACGATAAACTAAGTTATCTAATCTAGATTCAAGTAATTTCATGAAGTTTTCACCGTGAATACCTTTTAATTTACCAGCTTCATTGAAAGTTTTTCTGAATTGTTTTTCATTCAATCCATATAAGAATCTTAATTTTTGTTTTTCTTTTAATTGGACACCATAGTCAGATTGTTTTCCTTTACGGTCAGCACCATGTTGTCCTGGTCCGTATGGACGTCTAGCTATATCTTTACCATTTTCAGAAATTGAAAAACCAACTCTTCTTGCTTTCTTATAAGCAGGTCCAGTATATCTTGCCATTTTTGTTCCTCCTTTATTTATTTACATAAACAAAAGACTAATCTTCATTTATATAGGGAGTTTATTTTAATATTTTCACCAGAACAGCTTAGGCTACTAATAAACTTAATAAACACATTATATAAAGAAAATAACGCTGTTCATTTGAATATGCGTTTATAATTATAATTGATTATTACTTAAAAGTCAAATTATTTACAATGATTATTTCAAGTGTTATAATTCTTATAGAGTAGAGGTGTTACTATGAATATAGCTTTCTTAAAACTTATTACTTTTATAATAGTAGTTATCGTAGTATTGGTACTTCTATTTTTATTTATCAAAACTAGAAGAGTAAAGAAATATCGTGATTGTGTTTCTTATCTAGATAAAGAGAAAAATTCTCTAGAAACTGCTCCTATAGTTGCTGAACTTGCTAAAGTAGAACCTATTATTAAAAACGAAAAGATGGAAGAAAAATATAAAGAATGGGCTACTGTTTTTGAACGTGTTAAAAATGAAGATATATCTAAGATGAATGATGATATTGTCGACTTAGATATTTTAATAGAAAAGAAAGATTATAAGTCATTTGCTGCTGAATATTCTAAAGCAGAATTATTCTTATATCGTATTAAAAATAAAGTAGGACATATCTTAAAAGAAATAGAAGATATTAATGGTAGTGAAGAAAAGTATCGTGATATTATTACTAGATTAAAAGCTAAGTATCGTGAACTTAATAAGTTATTCGAAGTAAATAAAGATAATTATGCTGGTATAGAAGGTATAATTGAACTTCAATTTGAGAATATTGAAAAACGTTTCCAAGATTTTGAAGATTTAATGGAAGTTAATGATTATTCAGAAGTAATGCATATAGTTAAAGCAGTTGATACTATGGTAGATCATATGTCTTTAGTTATAGAAGAAGCTCCAGATTTAATTCTTTTAGCGACTAAAGTAATTCCTAAGAGAATAGAACAAATTAAAGAGACTTATGAAGAGATGAAGAAAGAAGATTATCCATTAGATTACTTAAATATTGATTATAACGTAGAAGAATCTCTTAAAAAAGTTAATGAAGTATATGACCGTGTTAAAGTATTAAATCTAGTTGATTGTATGTTTGAACTTAAAACTATGCTAGAATACTTAGATTCTTTATTTAGTGAATTTGAAAAAGAGAAAATTGCTCGTAAAGAGTTCGAAGATGAAATCGGTAACTTTAGTAATAAACTTACTAAGACTGTGGGTATAGTTAAAGATATTTATAAACAAATAGATGATATTAAAAATATGTATGATTTAACAGATAATGATATTAAAGTAATAGATGATGTTAATTCTAGATTACAAACTCTAAGAAAAGAATATAATAAATCTATTCGTAAATTATCTAGTAGTAAGACACCATATTCTAAAATTAATAGTGATTTAACTGAGTATACAGATAAATTAAAAAGTATTGAAGATGACTTGGATGTATCTTTAAAATCATTAGGTAATATGTACAACGATGAAATGCGTGCTCGTGAACAGCTTAATGATATTCAAGATATGCTTAAGAAGAGTAAACTACATATTAGAGATTACAAGTTACCAATAGTTAGTGACACATATTTTGTTCAGTTAAATGAAGCTAATGAAGCTATCGCAGAGATTATTAAAGAACTTGAGAATAAACCTATCGCAATCGCTACTTTAAATACTAGAGTAGATACTGCTAGGGATTTAGTACTTAAAGTTTATAATGCTACTAATGAAATGATTAGAGATGCAAATTTATGTGAAAGCTTAATAGTTTATTGTAATAAGTATAGAGCAGTAGATCCTAAGATAGATAGAGAGTTATCTAATGCTGAGAAATTGTTCTATAAAGGAAACTATTCTAAATCAATTGAAACAATTCTAAATGTTATTGGTGTAGTAGATCCTAGTATTAAAGAAAAAGTAGGTAAAGTATATGGAGTTTAAGTTAAATAATAAAGGTTTTAGTCTAAGAGAATTTATTGCAGTTCTTTTAGTAATGGTAATAGTAACTTTAGTAGTACTAAATGTGTTCTTTAAAGGAAATAAGAATTTACCATATAAGAATTTTAGAAACTTAGCTAAAGATTTTTCAATTAACGCTACTAGTTTAAGAGATTCAGATCCTAAGTATCATAATAGAGTATTCTTAGTAGATACTATTAAAAACAATTATAGTCATGAGCTATCTAATCCTTTTAATAAGAAAGAAAACTGTGATAAATATGAAAGTAAAGTAGTATTTGATGAAGCTAATAAAAAGAAGATTACTTTAAAGTGTGGTAATTACTTAATATTTAATGAAGATGGATTCTCATCTGCTGATGGATATACTATTTATAAAGTATCTAAGTGGAGTGAAAAAGTAATAACTGGTGGTAATGTTCAAACTCAAACGTTCTATAACTATTCATTAGATGGTAATTTAGTATTAGATAAGTACTTAATTGAAAAAGAATTTTTAGAAACATATTCTTCTAAGACTGGTAATAATATCTTATCATTATCACAAGTAGATACTGATAAATATACTATTGAAAAGAAAACTTACTATCGTACAATGGAAGAAGTAGATTAATAAGACCAATTTGGTCTTTTTTTCTTTATAATTTAATTTAGTTTTGTTATAATTAAAATGGTGATTTATATGGGAATATTTAACAAAATTAAAAATATGTTTGCAAAAGATAAATCCGATGAATCAGAAGTAGTTGAGGTTTTGGAAGAGGAAGAACAAGTAGAAGAAGAACTTCCTAAAGCAAAAGAAGAAAAAAAAGAAGAAAAACAAAAAGTAGAAGAAAAGAAAAAAGTACAAGAAGAAGTAAAAGTATATGAAAAAGGATTAACTAAAAGTAGAGAAGGATTTGTATCAAAGCTTGCTAATCTTACTAATAAATATCATAAGATTACAGAAGATTATTTTGATGAATTAGAAGAAATACTTATAATGGCAGATATAGGAGTAGATACAGTTATATCTTTCATGGATAGACTTAGAAAAAGAGTTAAACATGAAAATATAGAATCTACTGAATATTTGAAAGAAATCATAGTTGATGAATTATTCATTATCTATGTTAATGATTCTGTAATTGTTAATAAGATTAATTTTAGCGAAAAGAAACCTACTGTTATTTTATTTGTAGGAGTTAATGGAGTAGGCAAAACTACTACTATAGCTAAACTTGCTAATAAGATGATTGATGAAGGTAAAAAAGTTAAGTTAGTAGCAGGAGATACTTTTAGAGCTGGTGCAACAAAACAATTAGAAGAATGGGCAACTCGTGTTGGGGCTTCTTTCTATGGTAAAGAAGAAGGTGCTGATCCTTCAAGTGTAATCTACGATGGATTAAGTGAGGCATTAAAAGATGATACGGATGTTGTAATGATAGATACGGCAGGAAGACTACAAAATAAAGTTAACTTAATGAATGAGTTAGAAAAAATCAATCGAGTTATTGGTAAAATTATTCCTGATGCTCCACATGAGACATTACTTGTAATTGATGCTACTACTGGACAAAATGGTATTAGTCAAGCAGTCTCTTTTAAAGAGATAACTAATATTACAGGAATAGTACTTACTAAATTAGATGGTACAGCTAAAGGTGGAATCGTACTTGCTATTAAAGAACAAGTAGGAATACCAGTTAAGTACATTGGTCTAGGGGAAAGAAAAGAAGATCTTCAAGTATTTGATATTGAAAAATATATATATGGATTATTTAAGGATATGATGTAATATGGAAAAGAAAGTATTATTAAGTGAAATCTATGTTTATTACAGAGACTTATTTACTGATAAACAACAAGAGTATTTCGATGACTACTATTTAAATGATTTATCCCTTGGAGAGATTGCGGATAACTATGGAGTTAGTCGTAATGCTATTTTTAATCAAATTAAAATAGTAGAAGAAAGATTAGAGTTTTATGAAAAAGTAATAGGTCTTAAAAGAAAAAGAGAAGAAGTACTTGAAATTTTAAAAGATAAAGTTGATCAAAAGACTTATGATAAAATAGATGATATTCTATAGAATAGAAATGGGGAATAATTATGTTTGAGAAGATTACTTACATGGATGAAGCTAACATATATGTTGCTTTAAAGCCTGGAGTAGAAATTAAAACTAATTTGCTTAGTGTGCATGTAATTATTGAAGATACTGAGAAAAAGGTACTAGGAGAGATTACTCAAATTGATAATGGTAAAGTGAAGATTAAATTACTAGGAGAATTTGAAGGAGATAAATTACGCATAGGATTAATTAGAAAACCTTTAATGGATTCTACTATTAGAGAAATTACTCAGCAAGAAATACCATTAATCTTAGGACAAAGAGATAATGAATCTTTATATTTAGGTAGAAATCCTTCTTATAATGGATTCCCAGTATATTTAAATGTAAATGAATTCTTTAGTAATCACTTTGCGATATTTGGTAATTCTGGTGCTGGTAAATCTTGTGGTGTAGCTAGACTTATTCAAAATGTATTCTTAAATGAAACTGCTAAACCATATCGTGCTAACTTTGTTTTCTTTGATATTTCAGGAGAATATACTCAAGCGTTTAAAGATATAAATCAAATTAACCCTAATTATAACTATCGTGTATTTAGTAGTAATGAAAATGAACCGGGAGCAGAGAAATTAAGAATACCTATTTGGTTACTTAATAGTAGTGATATCGCATTACTTCTTGCTTGTAATTCACATACTCAAATACCAATGATAGAAAGAATGCTTAAACTTGCTAGAGTTTTTGCAGAATCTGGAGAAAGAGCTACCCAATTTAAAGATCACTTAATAGCTAGTGCAATTATTAGTGTTCTATTTAGTGATGGAGCTCCATCTGAAAAGAAAAATGATATCTTTGGAATAGTTGCTGAATGTAGTACTGAACACTTTAACATGGAAGCAGAAATCCAAGGAGTTGGATATACTAGAAGATTTAGAGAATGTTTTAATATAGATAAGACTGGTACATTTACTGAAGGAATCTTATTTACTGAATACGCATCTAGTTTTATAAGACCTGAGTTTGATGATTATGAACCACAAACTAATGTTAAATATACATTACAAGATTTAGAGAAAGCTTTAAAGTTTACTCTTATATCTGAAGGATGGTACAAGAATGTTCAAACTTATTCTGATGCGGTAACTATCAAAGTAAGACTTCATTCACTTATTACTGGTCCTTATGGTAAGTTATTTGATTATCCACAATATCTTACTGTAGAACAATATCTTGCTAGTTTATTAATTAGTCAAGGTAAGAAGTACCAAATCATTAATATCAATATGGATGATATTGATGACCAAGTGGCTGCGGTAATTACGAAGATATTCTCTCGTATAATCTTCGATTATTCGAAGACAATCGCAAATCGTGGTAGTATTCCTTTCCATATACTAATTGATGAGGCCCATCGTTATGTAAGAAAGGACCAAGATACATTCTTAATTGGTTATAATATATTTGAACGTATTGCTAAAGAGGGACGTAAATATGGAGTTCTTTTAGGTATAATTACTCAAAGACCAGTAGAACTTTCTGATACAGTTATCTCTCAATGTTCAAATTTCTTAATATTTAAAATTAATAACCCACTAGATTCAGAATATATTAGACAAATGGTACCTAATATTAATGAAGAGGTTATTGAAAAACAAAAGACGCTACAATCAGGAACTTGTTTAGGATTTGGTAATGCCTTTAAGATTCCTGTTATTGTTAAATTAGATATGCCAAATCCATCTCCATTATCTAGTAACAGTAATGTTATTAAGTTCTGGGGTGGAGGACAATAAGACAAAAAATAAATTACAAGAGGTGATTATATGTTTGAAAGTTTAGGAGATAGACTTCAAAATGTAGTACAAAAAGTAAAAGGATATGGGAAAATAACAGAAGAAAACATATCTGAAATGACTAGAGAAATAAGATTAGCATTATTAGAAGCAGATGTTAACTATAAAGTCGTTAAAGAGTTTGTTAATGATGTTAAAGAAAAAGCTTTAGGAGAAGAAGTACAAAAGAGTTTAAAACCAGGAGAAGTATTTGTTAAAATTGTAAAAGATGAATTAACTGATTTGCTTGGTGGAGAAAAAGAAGAACTTAATCTTAAAGGTAATCCAGCTATTTTAATGCTTGTTGGATTACAAGGTTCAGGTAAAACTACCGCTATTGGAAAACTTAGTTTATTTCTTCGCAAGAAACATGCTAAGAAACCATTAATGGTTGCTTGTGATGTATATCGTCCTGCTGCTATTGATCAATTACACGATATTGGTAAACAACTTAATATCGAAGTATATGATGAAGGTAAAACTGATCCAGTTAAGATTGCTCGTAATGCAATTAATTACGCCAAAGAGAATCATTTTGATTATGTACTTATAGATACTGCTGGACGTCTTCATATCGATGAAGTTCTTATGGAAGAACTAAATAAAATTAATAATGAAGTATCTCCACAAGAAATACTTCTTGTAATAGATTCTATGATGGGACAAGATGCCATCAATGTAATAGAAGGATTTAATAATGCTCTTCCTTTAACTGGAGTAATTCTTACTAAGTTAGATGGAGATACGCGTGGTGGAGTAGCTCTTTCTGTTAGACATCTTACTAATGTACCTATTAAGTTTATTGGTACTAGTGAAAAAATGGATGGACTTGATTCATTCGATCCAGAACGTATGGCCGGAAGAATTCTTGGTATGGGAGATATAATTTCTCTTGTAGAAAAAGCTCAAGAATCAATAGATGAAAAAGAAGCAGAAAAAACTGCTAAAAGAATGCAAAGTGGTAAATTTGATTTAGAGGACTTCCTTAGTTCGATGAAACAAATTAGAAAACTAGGACCACTAGAAAATCTTGTGAAACTTATTCCAGGAGCTCGTAAAGCTGGACTTGATCAAATACATATTGATCCTAAAGAAATAGCTCGTGTTGAAGCTATAGTCCTATCTATGACTCCTTATGAAAGACGTCATCCTGAAATAATTAAAGCAAGTCGTAAACAAAGAATTGCTAAAGGATGTGGACGTAGTGTTCAAGATGTAAATCGTCTTTTAAATCAATTTGAAGATATGAAAAAAGCCATGAAACAAATGTCTAATGGTAACTTCAAAATGCCGTTCTAAATATTGAAATCAAGTGCTAAACTTGATTTTTTTATGTATTTATGTTATAATTTACTCATGTAATGGCACATTATCCTAGTCAATACATTATTATGAAGACGAGCCTAAAAATTCGTTAAAGAGCACATCGTTGAAGCGTTTGGTGTTTGCTTTGGGCGCCCAGCTTGGGGTGAATGCTGGATTGAAGAATTTATGGACGATCGTAACGGCATACGGCAACCGTTCCATTTATTCGTTGAGACCTAATCTTGTGGATGTAGATGAACCTATATGGCAATGTCTATGAATTGGGATTAAACCTATTTGTGGTGAAAGCTATGAATAGTGTAGCTTGACTTGCGTGGTGTTTGGGGATTGAGACAACTAAGTAATTAAGTCGACATAATTACTTTGTATCGCTACATGAAACATACATTGCAAAAAAGTCTAATAATAAAACGTATTGGTGAGGAAAACTCCTAGGGTGTTGTTAATATGAGTTTATAGTATGCTCTAAGTGGTAATCAAGTCGTAGATAGGGAGACCTACTACTCGCGTCAGTAAAGAGGAATCGCTATACTGGTAACGGTACAGTTGATACGGGGGAAATCCAACTTGACCTAAGGTATAAGGTTAATCATGTTAATAGCCATTTTTTTTATTGTTTAAAAAAGGAGTCTTTTTATGAAAAAGAAAAATAGTAAAAAGAAAATTTTTGATTATAGATGGGTGTTCACAGTAACATTCCTTGCTTTTTTTATTTCTGTAATATTTTCTAGTATTTCAGAAGTTATTATGCCTAATGCTTATCTATGGGTAAGTATTATTTTAATCTTAGTATTTATTTATCTAGGAGTAATCTTTGATATGATTGGAGTAGCTTCTACATCTGCGGATACATCAGTATTCCATGCGATGAGTGCTAGAGGAGTTAAGAGTGGTAGAGTTGCTATTAAATTAATTAATAACTCTGCTAAAGTATCTAGTATTTGTTGTGATGTTATTGGAGATATTTGTGGTATTATTAGTGGTTCTTGTGCTGCTACTATATCTATTGCTTTAATAAATCAATTACAAGTACAAGGATTCTTTATATCTGTAATTATTACTTCTTTAACCGCAGCTTTAACTATAGGTGGTAAAGCTTTAGGTAAAGGTTATGCAGTTAATAAAGCAAATACTATTATTGAAAGATTTGCAAAAATTTTATATCCATTTATGGGTAGATAACTTGAATAAGTGTTACTTAAATGATATTATTTTAGAAGGTGAATAGAATGAAAAGAGTAATTATTATTTTAATAACAATCGTTATTATTGGTTTAGGTATAGGTGGTACATTTTTAACTATTAAAGTTGAAAATGAAAGAAAAGCTGATAAAGAATTTAAAGAAACTATTAATAATGATTACATAGCATTTAAAAAGGCTGTAGAAGAGTTCTCTACAGAAAGAACTAATGTCTATGATGCTCTTTCTAAAATAGATTATCTTGAGTCCATTCCTGGATTATATGAAGAATTAATTGGCACATATAAGAAATATGAAGAAAAATTAGATAATGTTATTAAAACAGGGGATATTTTAAAAGAAAAATTACTTGAAAAAGACTTTAGAAATAAAGATTTATCTAATAAAAAAGAAGCTTATATTACTAATTACGAAGAAACATATAATTACTTTGTTAGTGATGTTAAAAAATTAAATTCTCAATTAGATTTATATAATGTTATGGCAGAAGCAGATACATCTAATAGTTTTAAGAAACTAGATTTATATGAATCTAAATATAAAGAATTAATCGATGTAAATGAAGACGGTATATATAGTGGAATTGATCCAGAATAGAAGGTGAATTATGACTAGGGAAGAAAGAAAGAAAAATAAAACTAATAATAAAAGAAAAACTGGTATTAGATTAATATTACTATCTCTATTATTAATTCCATTCTTTACTTACATGTATATCATATCTCTTCATAGTAATGGATTAATTAAACTACCAGTTTCCATAGTTTTAGTATGGTTAGATGTATTATCTCTACTTATATTAGTTACTGGTATAGTGTTAGTAATTAATAATAAAAAAGATGATAATTATAAAAAAATGAGATTATGGAAGAAAATAATTCTTATTATATTCTTTATTGGATATATGGGATGTTCTTCTACTTTAATGTATTTATTCTATGGACCATATAATGGATTTAGAGATTGGTATGTAACAAGTGCGATGACTACATTATCACATCAATATTTAGCTAGATGGATCTATGATGATGATACTATTGAAAGAATTAGATTTGATAATGATGTTATTGAAATAAAAGAAGATACTAATCCAGATTTAGTAGAAATTACTGGTGGAGATGTTACTATTTCTGTCTATGCTAATGAATATGAGGAACAAGTACTTAAAAAAGATCCAGGAAACGATTTATATAAGATAATAGATATTAATGAAAAGAACTTTAAAGGAAAGATGGCTGTTATTTATGATCCATCTAAAGTGCATATTGCTGTGTCTGCTGGTATAGGTAGTGATGTTAATAGTGCTTATGGACAAATGATTTATACTATGGAAAAGAATTCTGGTTCAGTAATATCTATGAATGCTTCTGGATTCTATGATCCAGGATATAATAGTAGAGGTGGAGTACCTAGAGGTTGCGTTATTTCTAATGGTAAAATAGTTATTAATAATGCTGGATATAAGTTTTCTGTTGGTGGAATGATTGGTTTCAATAAAGATAATAAATTGGTTTTATCTAAAACTATGACTTGTCAAAAAGCCATTGATTCTGGAATTAGAGATGGTATTCAATATGGACCTTTCTTAATCGTAAATGGTAAATCATCATTTGTTAAAGGTAATGGTGGATGGGGTACTGCTCCTAGAAGTGCTATTGCCCAAAGAAAAGATGGTATTGTTCTATTCTTAGTAATAGATGGTAGACAAAAAGCATCTGTTGGTGCTGATATGAATGACTTATCTAATATTTTATTAAGATATGGTGCTTATAATGCAGCTAATCTAGATGGTGGTACATCTAGTGCTATGAGTGTTAATGGTTCTATTATTACGCATCCTATGAATGGTAGTTTTAAACCTAAAACAAGAATAGTTCCAGATGCTTGGGTTGTATATAAATAGTTTGTAAAGAAGATGTACGCATCTTCTTTATTTTTTTAAAATGTGTTAATATATTATTAGTGGAGGTGTCGATATGTACGGAAACGATAGTGGTATAATTGAAAATGATGATACAAATAGTACAACTGTTACAACAACTACTGTAACAACAGAAACAGTTGAAACTACACAAAATATAGATAATGATATGACTTCTAACAATGAAAATGCTAGTAATGGTACATATGATGGATATATAAAAGAAAATTATAATACTACAGGTACTTATAAAGATAATATTACTTTTGGAGGATTTGAAGAGACTAATCCTAAACCTAAAAAGAAACTAAGTATATGGATTCTATTAATACCTGTAATACTTATATTCTTAATTTTAATTATTCTATTAATAGTATTAAGTTCTAAGAGTAATTACACAGTTAAGACTAAGAGTATTACTATTAAAGTAGGAGAATCTGAAACTATTAAAGTAACTGGTAGTAATAAAGTATTAAAAAAATTAACTTATTCTTCTGCTGATGATGGAGTAGCTACTGTAAATGATGAAGGAAAAGTTACTGGAGTTAGTATTGGTAATACTAAGATTTGGATTGGTCTTAATGGTAAGAAATCTAAATCAGTAAATGTAATAGTTAATACTAATAAAACTGAACTAATCTTAAAAGAAACTAATATTACTTTAGAAAAAGATAGTACTTATCAATTAGTAGTTACAAATACATTATCAGATGATGTCTTTACTTGGAAATCTAATAATGAAGATGTTGCTACTGTAGATGAAACTGGATTAGTAACAGGAATTCATGGTGGTACTACTACTATTACTGTTACTGAGAGTGATGGTAGAAAAGTAAAAACTAAAGTAACTGTTACAAGTGATGAAATAATACCTGAAAGTATATCTTTAAATGATGAAGTAATAGGTATAGGAGAAACTAAGAAATTAGTACCTACTATTCTTCCTGCTAATTCTATAAAGATATTTAAATGGGAAAGTAGTAAAGATACAGTTGCTACTATAGATGAAGAAGGTAATGTTACAGGATTAAAAGATGGAACTACTACTATAACTTTAACAACACATAATGGTTTAACTGCTAAAGCTAAAATAACAGTAGACCCTAAAGCTGTAACAAGTATAAAAATAAATGGATGTGTTAAATCATTAAAAGTAGGAGACTCTACTACTTTATCAGCAGTAGTTGCACCTTCTACAGCTAATCAAACTGTAAAATGGTCTACTTCTAATGGAACAATTCTTTCAGTAAGTGGTGGAAAGGTTACTGCTAAAGGAAAAGGTAGTGCTACTATAACTGCTACTGCTAATAATGGTAAGACAGCTACTTGTACAATTGCAGTTGGATCTATGGCTATTAATAGTTTAACTATGAGTACTCCTTCATTTACTATTAATCAAGGAGCTACTAAAGTATTAACTGTTAGATTTAATCCAAGTAATGCTCAAGATTATTACACAATTAGTTGGTCTAGTAGTAATAAGAATGTTGCTACTGTAGATCAAAATGGAGTAGTTACTGGAGTAACTCCTGGAACTGCTGTAATAACAGCAAGTGCTGGAGGTAAGAAAGCTACTTCTACAGTAACAGTTAAGAGAACAAGTACTAGTTCATTACAAATTACTAATTGTCCTACAAGTTTAACTGTTAATCAAAAATATACATTTAAAGCTCAATCTGATTTCTCAGGAGCTAGAATAGCTTGGGAAGTATCTAATACTAACTTAGCAACAATTTCATCTGCTGGATTATTAACTCCTAAGAAAGTTGGTACAGTAACTGTAACAGCTAGTTCAAATGGAGTAGAAGATTCATGTACATTTACTATTACAGATAGCATTGCTATTAATGGATGCCCTTCTAAGAGTGTAGAAGTTGGTACTTTAGTTACTTTAACTGCTTCTGCTGAATCAGGAAGTACAGTTACATGGTCTTCATCTAATACTAATGTTGGTACAGTTAGTGCAGGAAAGGTAACAACTAAAGGAGTTGGTTCAACTACTATTACTGCTACTAGTGCTAGTGGTAAATCTGCTACTTGTAAGATTAATGTAATAGTACCAGCAATATCTACATTAACTCCTAATCCAACATCGTTGTCCTTCTCAAAGACAGCTAATGCTAGTAAGAGTTTTACAGTTAAAGCTTATAAGACTGGTGGTACTGTATTCTCACAATCAGATTTATATAAGTTCTATCCAACTGTAACAACTACACTTGCTAATACTAATTGTGGATATTCGGTAACTAAAGAATATACTGCTAGTACATTTAAGATTACTGTTACAGGTAATAAACCTACATGTAATACTACATTACATGTAACTGTTAAAGCAGCATCTGGTACAAGTGCTAATATGACGATTAATTTAACAGCAAGTTAGACATAAAAAGAGATTAAATAATCTCTTTTTTTATTTATATTTGATTTTATTTATTATATAATTATAGAGTAGGTTAGGAGGATATATATGGGTTATAAAATTATGGATGGTAACGAAGCTTGTGCTTATGTTGCTTATAACTTTACTGAAATAGCTGGAATTTATCCTATTACTCCATCATCAACTATGGCAGAACTTATAGATCAATGGAGTAGTGAAGGAAAAACAAACTTTTGGGGAGATAGAGTAAAAGTAGTAGAAATGGAGAGTGAGGCAGGTGCTGCTGGAATGATCCATGGTGCTTTACAAAATGGTTCTATAGCATCAACTTTTACAGCTTCTCAAGGATTATTATTAATGATTCCTAATATGTATAAAATAGCTGGAGAAATGCTTCCAGGAGTAATAAATGTTGCGGCTAGAACTTTAGCTAGTCACTCTTTATCAATACTAGGAGACCATCAAGATATTTATTCTGTAAGACAAACTGGATTTGCAATACTTGCTAATTCATCAGTACAACAAGTAATGGATTTAACTAGTGTAGCATATCTATCAGCACTTGATGGTAAGATTCCATTCTTAAACTTCTTTGATGGATTTAGAACAAGTCATGAACTACAAAAAGTAGAACTTCTAGATATGGATAAAGTAAAGAAATTAATCAATGAAGAAAGTCTAAAAGATTTCAAAAAACGTGCACTTTCTAATAATATCGTAACTAGAGGTACAAACCAAAATGATGATATCTTCTTCCAAGTAAGTGAAGCTAGAAATAAATATTATGATGATCTTCCAGATATAGTTAATAACTATATGGAAGAAATTAGTTTAATTACAGGAAGAGAATATAAACCATTTAACTATTACGGATCTAAGAAAGCAAAGAAAGTAATAGTAGCGATGGGTTCTGTATGTGAAACTATTAAAGAAACAATAGATTTCTTAAATAAGAATGGAGAAGAACTAGGACTTATTGAAGTACATCTATATAGACCATTTAGTAGTAAGTATTTATTAAATGTACTACCTAAAACAGTAGAAAAAGTCGCAGTTCTAGATCGTACTAAAGAAAACGGATCTGCTGAACCATTATACTTAGATGTATTAGATGCTTTAAAAGGTAAGAATATCGATATTATTGGTGGTAGATATGGACTATCTAGTAAGAATACTACTCCATATCAAATTAAAGCAGTATATGATTTCCTAGATGATCCTAAGAAATTTAATGGATTTACTATAGGTATATTTGATGATGTAACTAATAAGAGTTTAAAAGAAAAGAAGTTTGATTATGATAATGGTGCACATGAAATATTAATCTATGGATTTGGATCAGATGGTATGGTAACTGCTTCTAAAGATATTATTAAAATAACTGGTACTAATACAGAAGCTTATACTCAAGGTTATTTTGAATATGACTCTAAGAAGAGTGGTGGTTTAACTAGATGTCATTTAAGATTCTCTAAAAAACCAATAAGAAGTACTTATTATGTACAACATCCTTCACTAGTAGTATGTACTAAAGATAATTACTTAAGTAAGTACTACATGCTAGATAATATTGAAGAGAATGGTGTATTTGTAATTAATACTACTAAGACTCAAGAAGAGTTATTTAACTCTATGACTAATAGAGATAAGAAGATTATTAAAGAAAGAAACATCAAGATGTATATGGTAAACGCTACTAGAGTATCTTTTGATGTAGGTTTAGGTAATAAGATTAATACTATAATGGAAACTATAATCTTTAAATTAAGTAAGATTATTCCATTTAAGTTTGCTGAAGAAAAGATGAAAGCTAACTTGGAGGCTTTATTTGGTAAAAAAGGACCAGATGTAGTAGAAAAGAATGTTAAAGCAATTGATCAAGCAATAGAAAACTTAGTAGAAGTAGATACATCTAAGATGGAACTTAATAAGAAAGCAGACTATAAAAAGACTGTATTTGATCTTATTGATGCTAAGATGGGAGATAAATTAAGAGTATCTGAAGTAGAAGAGTATATAGATGGTACTTTTGAAGGTGGAAGAAGTAAAGATATCAAGAAAGATATCGCTGATATGCTTCCAGTATATGATTCTTCTAAATGTATTACTTGTAACCAATGTTCATTTGTATGTCCACATGGTGTAGTAAGACCATTTATAATTGATGAAGAAGAGTTCGAGAAACTTCCAGAAGGAATTAAAGCTAAAGCAATTCCTGCAAACATTCCAAATCAAAACTATAAGTTCGTAATTGGAATTAATATAGATAACTGTACTGGTTGTGGACTATGTGTTAATACTTGTCCTGGTAAACGTGGAGATAAAGCACTAAATCTTAAACCAGCAGAGGAAGTTAGAACAAAAGAAACAATCGAAGAAAATATGTATCTATTTAACAATATTTCTGAGAAAAAGAACGTATTCAATCCAAATACTGTTAAGGGAAGTCAATTTATCAAACCAAAATTTGAATATAGTGGGGCTTGTGCTGGATGTGGAGAGACTCCATATATTAAATTACTAAGCCAATTATTTGGAAATGAATTAGTAATAAGTAACGCTACTGGATGTTCTTCTATCTATGGTGGAGGAATACCAGCTACACCTTATTCTGTACCATGGGCTAACTCATTATTTGAAGATAATGCTGAATTTGGATTTGGTATGGAAGTAGCTGATCGTATCCGTAAAGATAAGATTAGAAATATTATTGAAGAAAATATTCATAGTATTCCTAAAACATATCAAGAGATATGTGCTAGTTACTATAAGAATCCTACATATGAAAACAGTTGTCTTTTATATGAAGCAGTAGATAATCTAAAGATTAAAGAACTTAAAGAAATGAAAGAATTCATTAAAACTAAGTCTTTCTGGATTATCGGAGGAGATGGATGGGCATATGATATTGGATTTAATGGACTAGACCATGTAATCTCTAATAGAGAAAATATAAATATCTTAGTACTTGATACTGAAGTATACTCTAATACTGGAGGACAATCTTCTAAATCAAGTAAAGTAGGAAGTATTGCTAAGTTTACTTCAGCAGGAAAAGAAAATGCTAAGAAAGACCTAGCAAAGATTGCTCTTACTTATCCACATGTATATGTAGGAACTATTTCATTAGGTGCTAATATGCAACAAGCAATTAATACTTTAAATGAAGCTAAGAACTATAATGGACCATCAATAGTAATAGCTTATGCTCCATGTATAGCTCAAGGTATCTTAAAAGGAATGAGTAACTCTATTGAAGAAGAAAAACTAGCTACTCAAGTAGGATACTTCCCAATATTTAGATATAATCCTGAAACTAAAGAATTTAAACTTGATTCTAAAGCAGAGTTTGATGGTTATAAAGAATTCTTATTAGGAGAATCAAGATATCGTAATCTACAAAAGATAAATCCTGATAAAGCAGAAGAACTTTATAATCAAAATGAAGAAAATGCTAAGATGAGATATGAATTCTATGAAAGTTTAGATAAAAAAGAATCTTAAAAAAGATTCTTTTTTCTTTTGAAAATAAACTTTTTATGATATAATATACGGCAGGAAGTGATGGGAATGACTAATCTATCAGAAGTAAAAGGAATTGGTCCTAAAACTGAACTTTTATTTAATAAAATTGGGATATTTACAGTTGATGATTTAGTAACACATTACCCATTTAGATATGATGTTTTAAAACGTAGTAATTTAGAAGAAATAACTGAAGATGAAAAGGTTATTATGGATGGTAAAGTAGAAAGTATTCCTTTAATTGTTAGATTTAAAGGAGGACTTAATAAGTTAAACTTTAGACTAGCTAGTCCAAATGGACCAATAGGAGTATCTATATTTAATAGAGCATTCTTAAAACCACAATTAACTATTGGTACTAATGTAATTGTAATCGGTAAATATGATAAAACTAAAAATATAATAAGTGCATCCGATATTAAGTTCGGTACTTTAACTAAAGAAGATAAGATTGAACCAGTATATCATAGTACATCAGGATTAACTCAAAAGAATATGAGTAATTATATTAATTCTTGTTTATTAAAGTTTGGAAATGAAATAGAAGATAATATTCCTAAGTACTTAATGGATAAATATAATTTCTCAAATAAAAAAACTGCACTTAATATTATTCATAATCCACCTAACTTTGATAAGATCAAAGAAGCTAGTGTAAGATTAAAGTATGAAGAATTATTTGAATTTATGTTTAAAGTAAACTATTTAAGACTACAAAATGAGAAAAAAGAAGCTGGAATAAGTAGAGATGGAGATATCTCTATGTTAGATGATATTATTAAGAGTTTATCTTTTGAACTTACAGGAGATCAAAAAACAGTATTAAATGAAATAATAGAAGACTTAAATAGTAGTAAAAAGATGAATAGAATAATTGAAGGGGACGTTGGTTCAGGAAAAACTATAATTGCTTTTCTTGCTATGTACTATAATGCCTTATGTGGATATCAATCTGCCCTAATGGCACCAACTGAAATTCTTGCTATTCAACACTACAACAACTTTAAAAGTCTATTTAAGGGAAGAAAAGTAAATGTAGAACTTCTTACTGGATCAATCACAAAGAAAGATAAGAAGCCTATTTATGAAGGTTTAAAGGATGGATCTATTGATATTGTAATTGGAACTCACGCTTTAATCCAAGATGAAGTAGAATATAATAACTTGGGTTTAGTTATAACAGATGAACAACATCGTTTTGGAGTTAACCAAAGAGCTAACTTAAAGAATAAAGGTAAGAAACCAGATGTTCTATATATGAGTGCTACTCCAATTCCTAGAACTTATGCTTTAACAATCTATGGTGATATGGACGTATCAATCATAAAAGAAATGCCTAAGGGTAGAAAACCAGTTAAAACAATAGTAAAAAATACAAGTGAAATAAAAGATGTTCTATCTATGATGTATGAAGAATTACAAAATAAACATCAAGTATATGTAATCGCGCCATTAATAGAAGAATCCGATAATATTGATTTAACTACTGTATATAACTTGAGAGATAAAATGAATCTAGCTTTTGGATCAAAGTATAATATTGATATAGTTCATGGTAAAATGGCATCTCAAGCTAAAGACTTAATAATGAATGAATTTAAACAAAATAAAGTAAATATACTTATAAGTACTACTGTTATTGAAGTAGGAGTAGATGTACCTAACGCTACTATGATGGTAATATTTGATGCTAACAGGTTCGGTCTATCTACACTTCATCAATTAAGAGGTAGAGTAGGTCGTAGTGAACTAGAATCTAAATGTGTCTTAATAAGTGATATCGAAGATGTTAAAAGACTAGAGATCATGGAAAACACTAATGATGGATTTGAAATAGCTGAAGAAGACTTTAAATTAAGAGGTGCTGGAGATATCTTCGGTACTAAACAATCAGGAGATATGAACTTTAAGATAGCGAACTTAAAATCTGATTATAAGATTCTATCTCAAGCTAAAAAAGATTCATTAGAATTTTTGAAAAATAAAGAAGAGGACTCTAACCCTTTAAAGATAAGGCTTATCGAAAAAATAGATGTAAAATAATAAAATCAGTTCTTGAAAAAGAATTGATTTTTTTTGTATTCTATATTATTATTAAATTACATAAAGATAGACAATAATCTTTATGTAAGATGAAACACTATTACGGTCTTAATGTGATAGTGTAA
>CAMIWC010000009.1 GCA_946402315.1 uncultured Clostridium sp.
ATTAATGTACCTTTAGGTATATCACTACCATATCCAGTAGTATCATTAAATCTACCTCCATTAATACAAACTATTCCATTATGTCTTTTACACATATCTTTAATTCTTTCTTGTCCTCTTCCTGTATTAAAAGATTTACTAGATATTAATCTTACTCTAGATGGATCATATATTGCAACTAAATGTCCATCATACTTACCAACTTTTACTTTAATGTATTTATAATCCTCATTTCCAGGATCTCTTCTAAGTATTTCTTCATCATATTTATTTTCATATGATTCTTTTTCTTTAGTATCAATAACTATTTCATCAAGATTAACTTCATCAGTTAATGGTATATATTTATTAGCATTAGTTACATCATTAACTGTTTTCTCACTATAAAATACATAAGCAATATATTGATGTGTTTTAGTAATCATTGCAGTTGAAATAATTTTTACTTTAAAAGAAGGTACTAAGTACACAACTATAAAACAAGCCGCAACTAAAACATCTATTATTCCTATAAATATTGTAAATTTCTTCATATGTTATTCCCCCAAAACAAATGGATTATCTATTGATCCATTACCACTAACAATTGAAGTCTTCTTTATACATATAGTTGGTTTAATATTACGATATAAATCAACTTTAGATTCAATTAACAATTCATCAAACATGTAAATAGTATTATCTTCAGTACCATTAATCATAAAATAACTATTATCAGTTTCATATTTAAAATCTTTTACTGAAGGAATACCTACTTTAGCTTTTACTTTTTCTTTTTCAATATCTTTGTAACTATTATTATATTGACCTATTTCCCATTCTACTTCTAATAACTTATCTTTATAACTTAAGCTATTATAATAAGTAGTATTTAAGTACTCAGCTAAAGAATATTTACTACTAGGATCGTATTTATTAGTCTTAACATCAAAACGATATTGTTTATCTAATACTTTAGTAGAAACTAAATATAATTCATCTTTTTCTATCTTATAAACAGTCCATATATCTTTATCAAGTTTAATATGAGAACCAAGAACTAATTTATTCTCATTTTTCTCTTCTATTACATACGGTTTTTCTTTAGAACCATCACCAGAAATAACTGCGGTTGAATTTTTTAAGGTAACAACTGGTTTTACATTATATGTTTTATTTGGTTCAGCAAAACTAACACTTTGATCATTTATGGCCCAAACTTTTTCAGTTCCTCTACTAACTAACCAAATACTACTTCCATCAGATAAGAAACTATTATTATTAACTTTACTATTTAAATATTCATCTATACTTAATAAACGAACATATTCAGATTGATCAATATCATTACAACTAATACTATCAATATCATTAATTACATCTTTACATATAGTTGTATTAACTAAATAATCTTTATCTAATAAAGGTAAGAATTCATTATTTAAATACTTTTGAATATCTGAATTCTTATATTCTGTAACTTTATCATTCCATTTAAGAGTATTAATATTAGAATCAAGTACTAAATCTATAGTCTTATCTTCATTTATTTTTAATATTCTCCAAGTAAATCCAGAATATTCTACATAATTGTTTTCATTTAAACCTTTATATAAATAATTACCATTAATTAGGTATAATCCATCTCCTTCATAAACAAAGGTAGAACTACTAGTAATTGTATTTGAAAGAAGAGCTAAAACGTTACCATTAGCGTCTTTAGGATTATATATACGATAGTATTTTATAAATCTATTACCATAGAAAATGAAGCATCCAATGATAAAGAAAATACTTAACATACAGAATGCAGTTTGAGCTACTAATCCTTTTTTAAGTTTTCTTACTGTCTTCTTATGTTGTGGTTCTTCTTGAATATCAATATTAAGTTGTTGTTTATTTTGTTGTTGTTTTTCAATTTTTACTTTTTTAGGTGTTTCTTGTTGTTGTAATTCTTGATTTTCCTCTACTGGAATTTCTCTAGTTCTACGATGAGTTTCTCTTCTTGTGGGAAGCACTTGTTTTTCACCTACAGGAACAAATTCTTTAGTTTTATCTTCTACTTCAAAAGCATCAATAAGTTCTAATTCTTCTTCATCATTCATAAAAAATACTTCCCCTTTCCAATAACTATTAACATTTTACATTAAAAGGAGTAAAATTACAACCAAAAAAGCACTAAAAAGTGCTTTTCTTTTTATTCATTATTGAATAATTTTTTCTTTTTGTTTTTCTGATGAAACTATATCAGAGCATCGTTTAATTGGATCAGTTATAATATAAGTTAATGCTTCTACACAACTACCAATTTTTAGTTCTCCTTCTAAATCTGGAATAATACCATGAGATTTAAAAGCAAAATACATTTCACGAGCACCGTCAGTAACGCCCATACTTTTTAAAGCATCAATTGCAGTTTTATCATAGTATCCTACTTTTAATGGTTCATCTTTTTGTTTTGTATAAAAGTAAACTCCTCCAACATCATCAACGACCGTTCCAAATAATGAATCACTATCTCCTACGATTTTTATTTCAGCTCCGTTCCAACTACTAAAATCACCTTGACACAAACAAATTCTTAATATATTAGTATTTGAACTTGTTTTTTGAGATATTTCTAATACTCCACCGTTTTTAGTCGTTTTTGTAACTAATGGAAGATTAGTTTTACCGAATGGAGTTACACCAGCTGCATCTTGTAATTTTTGACATTCATCAGCTGATAATCCAAGCTTATCTCCAAAGCAATATGATAATTCTAAGTATAAACTATATTTCATTTTAATTCCCCCTTATTTTACTTAGATTTTTGAAAGGAAAAACTTTTATCAGAAGGAATCAATGTATAAAAAAACAAGACTTCTACTTCTGTAAAAGTCTTGTTCAATAACTACTTATCTTCTAATCCAGTTTAAAACGGACTGACGAATTAGAACTATTCATATGAATAGGAACTACTCCCCTTCAATGATTTAATTATACCACATTTTACACTTTTTGTCAAACGTTTATTCGAAAATAAAACTTTGACATAGTCAAAGTAATATCTCTGGTGTTCTCGGCGAGATTCGAACTCACGATCTTTCGCTTAGGAGGCGACTGCACTATCCTACTGTGCTACGAGAACAAAAATAATCAAAAATGATTATTCTTGATTATCAAATCTCATTGTACCAATTGGTACTAATTCATCATCCGAACTAGAAAGAATAGATAAATATAAACAATGATCTTTAAAAGTAATTTCACCACTTATTTTTATTTCTTCATTATCTATATCAAATGATGCTTTATTATCTACTAAATCTCCAAATTGATTAGTAAACATTAATTCATCAGATAGAATTAAATCAAAGATTACTGTAGCTCCATCTATTTTAGTAATATCTATTTCATAATCTAGTTCTATTTCATCATCTTCGCTATCTTTTGTTTTCCAAATACCTATATAATCATTAATAGATTCTTTTTTTTCTTCATCATGTATCTCATTATTATTACTCTTCTTTTGAACACCTTTCTCAAAAACAAAGTAATATCCAGCAATTGCAATAACTATAATAAATAGGAAAAAGATAATCCAATATATTCCTTTATTTTCTTCATTTTCTAAATATTCCATAATAACTCCTTTTTATTTATCTAAAAACATAGCATAGTATTCTTCAAAACACAAATTATGTTCATAAATATAAGTAGCTGCTTCTACTCCAACATATCTAAAATGCCATGATTCTGTAGAAATACCAGTAATATCTGTTTTACTACTTGGATATCGATGAATAAATCCATATTTATAACCATTATTTAAAACCCATTTATATTCTTTAGAGTTTTTAAATACTGAATTATGCGGACTCTTAATATCAATAGCAAGTCCTGTTTCATGTTCACTAAATCCAGGAAGAGCTACATATTTATCATTATATGATTTACCATATAACTTTAAGTAATAATCCCATAATCTTTGTTGTTTATCATGATCTCTATAAGCTGAATTAGCAAACAAATCATATCCTTGTGCTTTAGCATCTCTAGCCATATTTTCAAAAGCATCTACCGCTTCTTTAGTCATATATGTTTCTCCATCAGAGAAATCTTTAGATATAGCTGTTATGTCAGGTACTACAAAACCATCACTTAATTTATTATATTTATTTACAATCATAGTAATGGAAAATGTATCTACAATATTAGGATCAGTATAATACTCTTTATCTAATCCAATATTTACGTATAATACAGTCTTTTGATAATTACCATTAAAATATTTAAGATATCTATCATAATTCTCTTCTTTAAAATAATCTATATCTATATATTTAATAATATCAAATATATATTCTTTTGTTAATTTTTCAATAAAAGAATCAGATAACTTAGAATAAATCTTATTAATATCATCTACACTATAACCTTTATCTAGTAACTTATTAATATTCGGTAAAAAATTATCTCTTTCTAAATATGTAATACGCATATATTCATCTTTTTTATCTTTTTGATAATCTTTACTCTTATAGTATAAATTAGTTAATTCATTATATTCTTTATTAATATAATATGGATAATTACCATCTCTATATATTCTTAAACTAGTATCAAAACTGTAGTTATGCATACATAATTTATAAATACTTCTAATAGGATAATATGAAGATACAACAACAGTAACACCTATTAAAACTATTAGTATTCTAAAAGGCCATCTTAATCTAACTGCTTTTTTCTTTTTCATATCATCACCTACCTCATATCTGCATATTTAATATAATATAAAAAAAGGATTTTTGCAATTTAACAAAAAAGAATTATTGTCAAATAATTCTTTAAAAATCATAATATTTTATATTAATTCCATATTTATTATTAATATAAGTAATAGCTTTTTCTTCAGCTATTTGAAAGTATTCTTTTCTTTTATTCTTTTGATTCAAAGCAACCTGTCAAAGAAAGCAATATAATTATTAATAATAAATACCTACATTTTTTCATGTATCAAATTCTCCTAAACTAAGATTTTTACCAATTAATCTTTCATCTGTTTTATCTGTAAAGTTTTCAACTTCACTAGAAACTATAAACATACCCATAGCCATTGCTTTTCGACAAACTAAATCAAAGTATTTATTAATTTTGGCTTTATCTTCTAGATCATATTCATCATCTCCGAGAGCTCTAAATATTTCATCAAATGGTAATCCAAGTCCTGCAAAGTGTTCTGGTGCAACATCTCCATAACATCTCCATTCATCTACTAAATCAGTTTGAGCAGGAGTTGCTTGAATCACTTCAATGTCCGGATTAATAATTAAAACAAAACAGTTATCAATCCAACCACTACGTGCAGATTTAAAAATAGTTGTTGTTTCACTATAATCCCACTCGTCACTCTTTCTATATAAACATACATGTTCCATATCTTCGGATTTAAGTCCTCTAACTTTATCTCTAGTTAATAAGCCTTCATCTAAAATATGATTTATTCTTTCTAATGTCTGACCATAATTTTCGTAATAGCTCTCAATTCCATGATAGTAATATTTACTCATATAACACCTCTTTACCTATTTATTAATATAATTGAACGTTTGTCTTTTTCTAATAATGAAAAATCTTTCTTAGATTCATCAAATAATCTTTCTAATTTAACAAGTCTATTGTGAGTAAAAGTTTCATGAAGTACTATTGCTACTTCACTATCTTTTACATAATAGTCTTCTGTTAAATAATATGGGTCAAAAATATATACAAAATTCTCATCTATTTTAGTAATTAATACATAATGCTCTGTATCTTGCCAACAACGAGCTATAATTACACCTTTCTTATCTAAACATTTAATCATTTTTTCTAAACTAACATCTTCTCCTGATAGTATTTCACACTTAATATTAAATCTATCATTACTGTTAGCATACTCCGTAAAAAATTTAGCTAATAATTCAGCATGTCTTCTCGATGTTCCACCTGTACCCTCTACTCCATCTTTACCTTCAACATCTAAAGTAAATTTATAAACCGCTTTTAATAATTCAATTGGAACTTTTTCTCTATCATATAAATATGCTAAAGCATTAACAAATGATGTTGTTCCACAATCATATTCAGTATTTTGATACCTTAATGGTACTTTCATATAATCAACTCCTTATTCATTATAACATAAAGAATTAATAACTTATTATTTTTCATTTTAACATAATACTTCCATCTTTATCAGTTCTATATATTTTTGAATTCTCTAAATTATCTAACACTTCTTGATTAGGATGACCAAATTTATTATTTTTACCCACTGATATTGAATAGTTAGTACATATGATTAAAGTTTTCAAAAAATGAAAAAACTGCAATATATAATTGCAGTTTCAATGATATTAGATATCTAATTTTTGATCATAATAAGAAAACATCTTGGTTACTATGTCATCACCATATTTTTTAATATTTGAAAAATCAGACATAAGTTTTACAAATTTTTCTGGATTTAATATGTCATTTAAATACTTAATAGACAAATAACTCAAATCATAGCCATTATACTTATCATTATAAAATGAGTCTCCATGTTTCAAATCATTTAAATTTGGAATTTCTTTAGTTTCTTCTTTTACTCTTAAAAAGAATTTTTTAAAAGCATCTTCATCAACAAGTTTATCTTTCTCCCCAGACATAAATTGTGCCATACCTTCATCATACCAAACTATTCTTTTTGAGTAATCATCTTTTAATATGTATTTCATATACAATATATGAAATAATTCGTGACTTGCTGTATATAATCTTTTTAATTGTGTGTCAGGTTCAATATAAGCATTAATCATACCACTATCATATGTGCCTTTTGCATATTTTGGTAGTGATTCTCTTTCTCCTCTAATCTCATATATAAATTCTCTAAATTTTTCTAAATCATCAAAATAATTTACAACAATTTGTTCATCAAATTGTATATTAAACATTTTCTGATATTCTACAATTTTAGTTTGTAATAATTTTATTGTTGATTCAGCTAATTCTTGCAGACTATCTGAATAATTTATCCTACATATATTTGTTTCAATTATCTTTTGCATTTAAACACATCCTATAATGATTATACCATAGTTATGGGATATAGGTTTTTATTTTCAATTTGTTATTTTTTGTCTTGAACATAATACTACCATCATGATCTGTTCTATATATTTTTGAATTCTCTAAATTATCTAACACTTCTTGATTAGGATGACCAAATTTATTATTTTTACCCACACTAATAATAGAATACTTGGGATTAATACTATCAATAAATTCTTTACTACTACTAGTTTTTGAACCATGATGTCCTACTTTTAGTACATCTATATTTGAAATATTATATTTATCTAAAATATCTTTTTCTTTATCAATTCCAGAGTCTCCCATAAATAAATATTTCTTATTATTTATTTTAGTATATATAACATTACTATTATCATTTTCATTATTATATTCTCTTGTTTGTAAAAAATATAATTTTATATTATTTACATCAATCTTATTAATACATTTATCATAATTTATATTTTTACTTTCTAATACACCTATAAGTTCAAGCTCTAATCTATTGTATTCGCCACAATTAAATATAACTTTATCTACTTTATAATTCTCTACTAAATTAATACTCTCTCCCATATGATCATAATCTCCATGAGTAAGTATTAAATAATCTATTTTCTTTATTCCTAAAGATTTAAATACAGGAATAGTTGTATTAGATACTATTGAATAATCTTTTCCTAGTAGTCCTCCTGTATCAATTAATATATTTTTATTATATATATGAATTAATGTTGAATCACCTTGACCTACATCTAAAAATAAGACATAAGTGCTTTTAAAAATACTATTATAGTTATATAAAACAATTAATATAATTACTAATAATAATTTATATAATCTTTTTTCTTTTAAAGAAAAATATATAATTATATATAAAAATATTATTACAAAAATATTTGGTTTTATAAAAATAATATGACTATTTATATTATTAAAAACAATAGATAATCTTTCTAGTATATTTAATAATAAATATAAAGGAACATCAAATACTTTAAATAAGATAGTTATACATGATAATGGAAATATTACTAATGATATTAAAGGTACAAATATAAGATTATAAAATACTGTTAATAAGTTTAATTCATAATAATTATATAAAGATATAGGTAAAGATACTAAGAACGCTATTAAAGATGTCATAGACAATCTATATACATAACTATTCTTTTTATTTATTAGATTACTAAATATTATTAAAGAATAAGTAATAGATGCTGAGAATAAGAAACCAACATTATAAATAATAAAGGGATTCAATAACAGAATAATACTTATGGTAAGTAATAATATATTACTTATTTTTATATTAAAGTAATAGTACTTGTTTATTGATAATAGGATAAAGAATAGTCCACTTCTTAAAGCTGAGGGAGTAAAACTAACTAAAAAGAGAAAGAATAATACAAATACTATAGATATAATAGTTCTACTTAATTCCTTTATTTTTAACTTATTTAATACCTTTAAAACAAAACCAGTAAGAATAGTTATATGCATACCTGAAATAGCTAATAAATGACTTATTCCTAATCTCTGATAATTATTCTTAATAACACTATCTAGATATCTGTTATCACATAGAATAAAAGTATATAAATAAGATTTAGATT
The DNA here is from genome assembly GCA_946402315.1 of uncultured Clostridium sp. GTDB lineage: Bacteria > Bacillota_I > Bacilli_A > RF39 > UBA660 > RUG11788. Next base: position 8,688 of record CAMIWC010000009.1, read on the forward strand.
TATAATTATCTATCCTCTTATAAAGTTTTTCTTTTATAAAATATAATATATTTCTATTTCTATTAACTAATTCTATTTTCTTAACATAAATAGATAGATATATATTTTTAGATTTCATATATTTAGAATAATCAAATGTATTAGGATTTGTTGGTTTACTTATTTCATTTATTTCTCCGTATACAACTACTCTATTTCCTAAAATAAATATATCTTTTAGAGAATTATATTCATCTTCATTGTTAAAGTAATAAGTGCATTTATATTTATTATTCCCTTGAATAACAAAATCTATTCTTAAATCATTATAGTAATAGTCTATAATATTACCTTCTATAGTATTAGAATCAATCTTTATACTTTTATTAAAGTTTATTCTTAGAAAAAGAACTAATAAAACAATAAAGAATATTAAGTAATATAATCTATCATACAGTAATATTTTCCTTAATCTTAGCATATAAAGTTTCTCCTATACCGGAAACTTTTTTAATATCATCAATACTTTTAAAAGGAGTATGTTCTCTATATTCAATAATAGCTTTAGCTTTTGATTCGCCTATTCCTTCTAAAGACATTAATTCATTTAAGGATGCAGTATTTATATTTACTAATCCATTTTTAGTAGTAATAGTACTTGTTTCAATACAAGCATTATTATTTACTTGATCATTTATACATAGTTCTTGTTTTTTATTATCGATTTCTAGTGTTTTAATATAGTTTTTTACTTCAGTCTTACTATATACTTTTATAACCATACTATCTGTTATTTTTTTACTTAGATTTAATACTGATGTATCTGCATCTTTAGTTAGACCACCAGCAACATTTATAGCATCTATTACTCTACTATTACAATCTAATTTATATACTCCTTCTTTTTTAACTTTACCTTTTATATCACAATAACATTCAAGTATTTGTTTTTCTTCAACAACTGGTTCTTCTTTTACTAAATCTATTTCTAATTCTTCATCATTTGTTTTTTCTTTAGTATTTGGTTTATTTAAATAATAGATAATTATTCCAGTGATTAGTACTAGTATTATTAAAGTAAATACAATTATTCCTTTCTTATTGAAATATATAAATTCTTTTATAGCCATAAAAAAACCTCCTCTAAGGAGATTATTATATATAAATTATTTTTTTCCTTTATTAGCTTCTTCTTTTAATCTTGTTTCAATTGATATTCTTTGAATAACAGTTAATATTATTGATAAAGATAATAAGTAACTACCACCATAACTCATAAATGGTAATGGTACTCCTGTCATTGGAATTAAACCAAATATACCATATAAGTTAACTGCGATATGAATTAATATATAGAAAGCTCCTCCATAACATATTAAAGCATCTCTATTATTAGTGGTTCTTTTACCTAAATAGACTATTTTACCAATCAGTATCATATATAGAATAATTATAAATATACCAAATAGTACTCCTAATTCTTCTATAATAATACAGAATATAAAGTCAGTATGTGCTTCTGGAAGATATAAATATTTTTGAATACTATTACCTAATCCTTTACCAGTAAGACCACCATTATTTATAGCAATATATCCATTACATATTTGGTTACCATCAGTATAATAATTTTCTTCACTACAAGGACTAGTTGAACTAAAAACACTAGTTATACGTTGCATTTGTGTTTCGGATAAGATTTTTTCTCCAAATCCAGCAATAATTAATACTCCTAGAAAAGCGAAAGCTACTCCTATAGTAATAATCTTCCATTTAATATCTTTAGCTATAGGTGCTAGTATAAACATAAATGCAAAAATAAATAAAAGTATTAAGGCTGTACCTAAATCGGGTTGGAAAAGTATAGCTGCAAAACCTATTAGAATTATAAATGCTGGATAAAGTGCAGTAGTATAACTATCTAATTTTTTTTCTTTCAAATCATAATATTTAGCAACCCAGATAATCATAAATACTTTTAAAAACTCACTTGGTTGCATATTAAATTTACCTAGATTAAACCAGCTTTGAGCATGATTTGATATTTTACCAAATAAGAATAATAAGAATAATAATAGTGTTAATAAATAAATTACTAATGAAGATAATTTACTCGTCGTTTTAACATTTAAGAATAAGAAACATATCGATACTATTACCGATACTATAATAATTACTATTTGTCTTTTTAAGAAGAATAATGGACTAGCTTCTTTACTCATATAAATAGCTACATTAGAAGCAGAAAATATCATTACTGTACCTATAGCAAGTAATATAATTGTTACTATTAGAATTGTTTTATCTAAGTACTTTAACAATTTCATTTTCTCACTCCTATCTTAAGTAAATTATATCATACAAATAAAAAAGAAACTAAATTATTTAGTTTCTTTTAACATAGTTAACGCTTTACTTAACTGATCAGGACAAGAAGTTTTTCTTATACCACAGGGAATACCTTGAAGCATTTCTATTACTTCATCAATATCTTTTCCAACACATAGTTTACTAACTCCTAAAGTATTTCCAGGACATCCTCCAATTATTTTAACTTCAGTAATAATATTATTTTCAGCTGAAACAATCATTTTTTGAGAACATACTCCTTTAGGACTGTATTCAATTGTTTTCATTTTTGCCTCCTGTATACTTATTTATAAAATCTTCTTTATATTCAAGTAATGTATCATTCTTAATTGCTTCTCTAATTTCTTCCATTTCTTTAATTAAGAAACGGCTATTATGAATAGACAAAAGTCTAGGACCTAATCCTTCATCAGCAAGTAATAAATGACGTATATAAGCTTTAGTAAAGTTTTTACATGTATAACAATCACAAGTATCTTCTAGAGGAGTAAAATCTTCTCTAAATTTAAGATTCTTAAGATTAATCTTTCCAAATCTAGTAAAAGCATTACCATGACGAGCAATACGAGTAGATAATACACAATCAAATAAATCTACTCCACGAACTACTCCTTCAAGTAAGTCTACTGGTTCTCCTACTCCCATTAAATAACGAAGTTTATCTTCAGGAAGATAAGGAATAGAATAATCTATTGCTTTATACATATCTTCTTTACTTTCTCCATCATTTGCTACTCCACCTATACTATAACCATCGAAATTCATTTTAACAGTTTCAGTAGCAGATAATTTTCTTAAATCTTCATATGCTCCACCTTGAACTATTCCAAATAAAGCTTGATTAGGATTATTATGAACTTTTTTTCCTCTTTCAGCCCATCTAAGTGTTCTTCTAACGCTATTTTCCATATATTCATGAGTAGCACTAGCTGGAGGACATTCATCAAATGACATAGCAATATCACTATCTAATTTATTTTGTATTTCAATGGATTTTTCTGGAGTAAGGAACAAATTAGCTCCATCAATATGACTTTTAAACTTAACTCCTTCTTCAGAAATATCTTTTTTATTTTTTACAAGAGAAAAAACTTGGAATCCACCACAGTCAGTTAGAATTGGTCCTTTATAATTCATAAACTTATGTAGACCTCCAGCTTTCGCAACTAGATCTTCTCCTGGACGTAACCATAAATGATAAGTATTAGATAAAATAATACCTGCATGCATTTCATATAATTCGTCTGGAGTTAACATTTTTACAGTAGCTTTAGTACCTACAGGCATAAACATAGGAGTATCATATTCACCATAATTAGTTTCAATACGTCCTAAACGAGCCTTACAATTCTTTTCAGTTTTAATTAAATTATATTTAACTATCATATGTAGTCTCCTCTGCTTTCTTAATAAATGCATCAAATATCAATTTAGAATCAATATCTCCTAAATGAACTAATATTTCAGGATGCCATTGAATACCAATCATGAAAGATTGATCTTGTTTTTCTATTTCTTCTATAACTCCATCTTCACTTCTACCAAAAGTTTTAAACATAACAGTATCTTTTACTTCCATATTATGACGACTATTTACTTTAAGTCTTTCTTTTCCTAATATTTTATATAAAAGAGAATTCTTATCTAATATTACATCGTGAACATAATCTTTATCTAGTTGACAATGATCAATACTAGATTCAATCTTAGAATTACTTGTAACCATTTCACCTTGTTCATTTAGCATTGTCATTACTTGCATACCTATACAAATACCCATAGTAGGTAAATCATGTTTTATAGCATATTCAAGTGCATAAATATCATATTCAAATCTTTTAATACCTCCTGGAATAACTATTCCATGGCATAAAGATAATTGTCTATCTAAAAATTTTTTATCTTCATCAGTTAATTTAGGTAATTTAGAAGGTATTGCATCATAATACTCTACATCTTGTGGAGGAGTAATAATAATAGGTATACCCCCAGAGTTAATAATTGCTCTTCTTAAATCTTCACTAGTACCAATTAAATGATGATGTAAATCAAAATCTTGATGATTTCTTCCAATTATACCAATTATTGGTTTCATTAATCATTTAACTCCAACTCAATAGTTTTTCTTTTTCCGGCTTTAAATTGTCTATATTTAACTCCACACTCATCAAACATTTTGATAGATGCTTTCATTTCATCTCCATGATCATCATGATCATAATTATGTGAGTAAATAACTTCTTTAATTCCACTTTGTACAATTGCTTTAGCACATTCATTACATGGGAAGAATCTAACATATATTTTAGCCCCTTCAAAGTCTTTATTATTACCTCTATAATTTAAAATAGCATTTAGTTCACTATGACATACATACATGTATTTAGTATTTAATCTATCTCCAACTCTACCCCAAGGGAATTTATCATCATCAAATCCTCTAGGAGCACCATTATAACCAACAGATAAAATTCTATTATCTTCACTAACTATACAACATCCTACTTGAGTATTAGGATCCTTACTTCTAAGTGATGATAATTTAGCTATTCCAATAAAATATTCATCCCAACTTATATAATCTTTTCTTTTTAAACTTTCCATATAAACACCTCGAATAAATTATAACAAATAACAAGTAATAAAAAAAGAAGAATTGTTCTTCTTCCTTTTATATTAGAATGGATTTATAAAGCAATGATATAGTTACTTTATAAGTATTATTTATATCTGATAAAGTAGAATAACTACTAGTAACAGAATAGATATGAGTTTTATAATTATCATTAAACAAATTATCTATAGTATCTATTACTTTTGTTTCATAATCATTTTTATTTAATCCTTCTAAATCACCTAAAGCAAGCACTATTGCTTTGATTATTAATTGATTAAACTCTTTAGTAGTATCATCAAACTCAGTACTAATTGAATCATCTTCTACTGTATACTCTACATCTATATTATCTTTTCCTTCTATATTTAAATAGTTTGATGTAAGGAAAGATAACTTTTTATTTACATCGTCATAACTAATATTGATTTCTATATTTTTTTCAGCTGCATAAGTACTAATTACTTTAGATTCATCTAATTTAGTTAATAATTGAGATACTTTTATTGGTTCATTAAGTATATATTCATTTTCTGTTTCTTTAGGTACTTCTTCTTTCTTTTTAACCGGTTCAATTTCTTCAGTAGGTTCATTTAATATATACTTAGAAATAAATCCGCTTATTACTTCCATATTAAAAGCAGCAACTATTAAAAGAATAAATATTATAATCATAAAATATGGAAATTTATGTTTTTCTTCTCCCATTTTAGCAGGAGTGTTATTATCTGTTTTAGTTTCTACTCTATTAAAAATACTATTAGGATCATTTTCTTCTTCGGTTAAATCTAAAGAATTACTATCTAATGTTAAACTTACTTCTTCAAATGTAGCTGATGCTTGAACTTCTTCTACAACTGCATTATTTAAATCGGTATCAATAACTGTTTCACTAACAACATTACTTTCTGATTTAACAGTATTCTCTTCAAAACTAACATCTATTGCACTAGTATCTACTGCTTGTGGACTTGAAGAAACTAGTTTCTTATTATTATCTAACATTTCTTGGTGTTCATCTACTACAGGAGCTGTTTCTTCAATATTTTCTTCTACCGGAGCAATAACTGGAGACGCTACTGGTTGTTGTACAGATTCAACTGGTGTTGGTTGTTGTGTTTGTACCGGTTGAATTTCTACAACAGGAGTTTGTGTTTGTACTGGTTGTTGTACAGGTTCAACTGGAGTTGGTACTGGATTAGTTACAACAACATTATTAGTATTTGTATTATTTACATTTTCATCCATATTATCACTCTCTTTATTCTCTATTTAATAATAACATAGATTTATTTTTTTGAAAATAAAAAAGATGATATAAATCATCTTAACTAGCATTTAAGTAATTGTAACCAACATTACTTACATAAGTACCACCAGAATATGCTTCAACTATTCTATTTTGTTTTTTAGCAGCACTATATAAGTATTCTCTATCAATATCATTAAATTCAATTGAATTAGTTGTACCAGTACCATTTACACAATATAGATTATGTCCATTAACAGCAAAATATCTATTTTTAAAACTTACTCTAGATAATAATAAATTCTTATCTAATTCTCTAGCAATAATTCTTTCAGAAATTGAAAAATATATTTTTAAATCTCTATTATCTTCTCTATTAATATATTCTTCTGCGGTTTGTTTCATATCCATATTTAAATCACTATCATTCTCAGTAAATGATAATCTTTGTAAAAGAATATAATTATTTAGTTTTCTTCTAAATACAGGATCAGCTTTATATTCATCCTTTTTTTGTTTTAATACTGCGATAGAATAATCTAATGTATGATATTGAAAAGCAAGCAAATGAAGATTATCATCTTGTTGTTTTAATTCATAAAAATTATTCATCCATAGTCACCCCTTAAAAAGTAGCATTATTATAACAAAAAAACCTTGAAAAATCAAGGTTTTATCTTTTTATTGGTTTTTAATATTCTTTTTACTAAAGATAATATAAGAAATTAAATTAATACCAATTAAGGTTATTAATACTACTATAAGTGAACTATATAGTCCTCCATAAGGATTATGTGATATACCTCCAAATAGATAATCAGTAAAATCCCAACAAGTAAATGGTAAGTAATTTACTGCTTTTACTGAAGTAAATGAACTAATAATACTTGCTGCAATCATTAAGAAATACCCTGATGCCATAGAAACACTAGTACTAGTAAAAATTACACTTACCATAAAGACAAATGACATAATTATTAGATATTTAGGTAGAATTGCCAAGAATGATAGAAGACAATAAATTAATATATTATGTTCTTCTACTATACCTTTATTAAAGTTATAAGATATAACAGGATCTAGTAATTCTTTAAATCCTCCTAAACCAATTCCAACTATAATTGCATCTACTATCATATAAGCAACAAAGAATAAGAAGAAAGTTATTAATGCTGCAATTAACTTACTTGTTAAAATTTGACTACGTTTGTATGGTCTAACTAGCAATTGCTTAATTGTTCCTTTATTGAATTCTTCAGCTACAATAGAACCTGTTATTAAAATAATAGCAACTAGTACCATTAAATCAGTAGATTGTACTTTATATAAAACATTTGATCTTAAATTATTATTGTAATCAGTTTTATACATATTATGTTCTATCTTATATTTTGTTTCAAAGAATTCTTTCTCTTTTTCTTTCTTTAAAATAAGATCATTCTTATTATTATAGTTCTTATCATTTTGATCCATACTATAGTATTCACGATATAAGCTTGGATAGTTATCTAATTCTATAGATGAAGCACTATATGTTTTAGGAAAATCATTATCTACACGATAATCTAAAACAAGCATTTGATTCTTAACAAAATCTATATCATTTTGATTAGCATTTTCTCCAATGCGTTCTAATTCTTTAACTAGTTCTGCTTTTTCTTCAGCTAAAATCTTTTTATAATCAAAATTATCTGCATTAGCAATTAATATTTCATATTCACTTTCACATTCATGTTGTTGTTTTTCGTTCTTTTCTACATACTTAGATCTATTTATACAATAAATAACATCATATAATCTAGAATCTAAATAATAATACTCAGGACTACTATATTTATATTTATCGGTAACTTTTTCAAATTCATATTGAGATTGATCAGCTACATAGTTTTCCATTTCAATTGGATCTTCTTTATTATAATCATTTATATCTACTTCTACAGATACTTGAATACCATTTATCGTATCAATAGTTAAGTACTTATTTAATACTACTGATAATATAGATAAACCTACTGTTATTAAGAATACTACATATATTCCAGGCTTATGAAATATTTTTATTAATTCATTTTTAACTAGATTAATCAATTTCATTACCTCCTGCCGCACTTAAGAAAGCATCTTCAAGTGATAATTCTTCCTTAGTAACTCCATATATTTTATAATTAGCTTCAATCAATTTCATAATAACATCATTAATATTATCTTTTTCAGTAAATACTCTAATAGTATCACTATCTATAATTTCATCAGTTTTATAGATAATTTTTCTTAATCCAGCTGTTTTATTAAGTTTAATAATATAAGATTCTTTATTAGTCTTCTTAGCTTCCTCCATTGTTGTATTAGCAAGTATTTTACCACTTTTAATAATACATACATCAGTACAAAAATTATCTAATTCAGCTAAATTATGACTTGATATTAAGACACCAATTTTTTCTTTCTTAACTAGTCCTTTAATTAAATCTCTTAATTCTTTAATTCCTTCAGGATCTAATCCATTAGTAGGTTCATCAAGTACTAATAAATTAGGTTTATTAATAATAGCAGCTGCTATACCTAAACGTTGTCTCATACCTAAACTATATTTAGATACTTTATCATCAATTCTATTAGAAAGACCAACTAATTCTATAACATCCTCTATTCTACCTTCTGGAATATCTTTATACATATTCTTAATTAATTCTAGATTTTTTCTACCAGTTAAATACATATATAAATCTGGACTTTCTACAATTGCACCAACTTGTTCAATTGCTTTTTGGAAGTCTTTTTTAATATTAAATCCATTAATAAATATTTCTCCACTATTCATAGATTGAAGACCTAATATTAGTTTAATCGCAGTAGTTTTACCAGCACCATTAGGTCCAATAAATCCTAATATTTCTCCTTCGTGAATAGTAAATGAAACATCTTTTAGAACTTGTTTTTTTCCATAAAATTTATTTATATTTTTTACTTCTAAAATGTTTTTCATATGCTCACCTTTCTAATAAGATATTATAACAAAAAAAGCACTTATAACAAGTACTTTTCTACATTATATCGTTTTTAATATTATCTATATCTACTAAATATTCATTAAAATTATTAGGATTAACAAACACTCTAAATTTATCTATATGTCTTCCTTCTATTTCATGAGTAATATCTGTCCAAACATTCTCACTTTTAAAATAATACTTACGTTGAGTATTTGGATCTATCCAAGTACAATAAACATTATATGGATGACGGCCATTAACAGAATAAGCATAATTCATTCTCGTACCTTCATAGTCAGCTACAATAGTAGAACCACTCATTCTTAACCTCTCTATTTTATTTTGCTTGCTAACAACTACAACATATCCAATTAAACCTATTATAAGAAATACTGATCCAATTGAGGAAAATGTAACTGGTATAAAATTACGCATAGATTTATCCATAGCAGAATAATAGTTATTAGGATCAACTAGAACTGTAATATGTTTTCCTTCATAATAACTAGAGCTATAAGAGTTTAATTTTGCAAGATAAGTTTTACCATCTATTATATAAGTTACATATACAGTATGATCATATTCATCATCGATATCATCCCATCTTGTCTCTATTTTCACAATATTTGCTTCAGTCTCTAAAGTATATTTATTAGTGATAAAATATTTAGAAAGAATAGTAGGAACTAATCCAAAAAGGAGTCCAAATATAATAAATCCTATCCAAAGTTTTTTTAATGCATTATTCATTATTTGTGCCTTTCTTCAACCTCTGCTCTAAGAGTTTTCATCTCAAATGCATCTCTAACACTTCTATCAGGATAAATACTTTTCATTTCCATTATTTCTCCAAAAAGATTCATATCAGATACAGCATATGCAGTAAAATCCCAATCTTGAGTAAAACCTAAATCATTAGGAAGTCTACCAGTTTGATTAATAGATTCTAACATAGCACTAGTTTCTGGAGTACCAAAAGTTTCAGTATAGAAATAGAATTCTGCTTTAGTTTTTGGTCCTTTTGGAGTTAGTTCAACACTTGCATCAATAACACATGGTTTAAAAACTACGTCTCCATCTCTTCTAGAAACCAAATATGATTTATCATAATTAAATACAGCACCAATATATTCTTCTGGCTTGAAATCATAAGTAGTATCTAATCCCTTTTCTGTCATTTTTAATTCTTTTATTAATAAAGCTTTTTCCATTATATAATCCTCCTATTTATATTATATCATTATTGATTACTTTAGATAATTATTTTATTGTTTAATTGTCACTTTATAATTATTTATATATTCTTTTATATATTTTTAATTCATAAATATATGGCCAGTATTTACCAGTTATATAGACATGTTTATTCTCTTTGTTATAAGCAATACCATTCATTACATCAACACTTGATAAATCAAAATCATCTTTTATATCATCAGTTAAATCTAATTCTTTAATAACATTACCAGAACTATTTATAATAACTATTTTATTAGTTTTCCAAATATTAGCCCATATATATCCATCAATATATTCTAATTCATTTATATTTGTTACTTCTTGATTATTATACTTAACACTTATTATTTTAATTTCATTTAATTCTTCATCTAAATAATAGATATTAGAAGTACCATCACTAGCAATTAAATACTTACCATCAGTAGTAAGCCCCCATCCTTCATGAGGATAATCTAATTCACCTAATATTTCTAAACTATCATAATCAAGTACTAGTACCTTATGTTCTTTATAAGTTAAAAAATATAACTTATCCTTATATAGAGTACATCCTTCAATAAATAAAGATGGATCAAAATATTTTTTATCTGATGATAACCCTGTTTCAATCCCAATATCTTTATAAAAATAAGAATAATTATATAATCCACTAGATTCATTTAAAGAACCATTATAAAAGAATAATCCTTCAGTAAAAGTATTAGAATCATGTGGATATTTATTAATTATTTCATAGTCTTTATCATTATTACTACATCCGGTTATAAGTAATAATAAGAATATAAATAAGAATACTTTTTTCATATTTTCTCCTAGAATAATTATATCAATTTTAGTAATAAAAAAGAATCTGGTTTACAGATTCTTTTACTTATTAATATTCATGAGTAAATTGATTAGACCAAGAGAATAGTTTTTCATCTGAAACAGTGTAAATTTTGAATGAATCTCCATCTATTTTTAAGATAATACTTGACCATCTAGTTTGTACATAATCATCATGATACCAAGAATAATCATAAGACCAAGATAATTTATATCCAAAGTTTAAACCTATAATATCATCACCATATACCCAGTTGTTTACTTCTGGTCTTGGAATTACTTCTATGATTTGAAATTTACTATTATTAGAACCAATCAATGACTTTAATCCTTCATTATAATATTTACTTACATTATTTATATCAACTGATGAATCAAAGTATTTATCTTTTATTTCTGATACATCAACTTTATTTAAATAATCTTGATACATTCCCATCCATGCTGTTTTAATATATTCACGAGCACGATCAGCTAAAGCAGTATCAGTTAATTCAATTCCATATTTTTCTCCAGAATTACTTCCTAATGGAGTAATATCTTGTGATGATTCACCAATCTTAGTTTTAAAAACTATTTTCTTTTGAGTACTTGTAATAGCTGGAATTACATATCTACATTGATATGATTTAAGAGAAGTATCTTCTTTAATATATTTTTCTGGTACTTCTACTCCATCTATTGTTACTTTAGCATCCTTGTAAGTAACAAATTCCCAGTCTGTAATATAGAACTTATCTTCTACTACTTTCCACTTATCATTTTCATTTTTTAATTTTACTTCTAATGTTGTTTTTTGTTCACTTTCAGTTACAAGATTTACTGTATATGTTGCTTCTTTCTCTGTCTTTAATTTTTCTTCAATAGAATCAATCTTTTTAGATGTAATTCCTTCATATTTTTGTTCAGTTTGAGCAAATGTTAAATAATCATTTTTAACAATAAAAGTATCATCTACAATATATACATATTGGAAGTTGTCATCATATTTTTTTTCAATAAGATTATTTACATATAACTTAGCTAATTCTTGTGGATCTTTTATTTCTTTAGATCCAGATTCTTTTCCTTTATTTAAGAAAAAGAATGCTCCAACACCACATGCTACTAATAAAAGAATAATTACTACTACAAGTCCTTTCTTACTCTTCTTCTTTTCAGTAGGAGCTGGTCCTGGTGTTTCAACTACAGTTGGTGTTACTACTGGAGTAGGATTCTCAACAGGTGTTTCTACAACAGGAGTTGGATTAACTACAGGAGTAGGATTTTCAACTGGAGCTGATTCTACTGGAGTAACTTCAGGAGTTTCTGCTACTGGAGTTTCTACAGTATTTAATGTTTCATTATTTAGTTCAGTATTTTCCATTATTTCACCTCTATTATTCTACAAGATAATTCTACAATTATTGTAGCTATTTTTCAACTAGTTTTAATTATATGATATAATTATCTCGAGGTTATATTATGTTTAATAAAAGTTTAAATGAACAAAAAAGAAGACATAAAGTTATAAATAAATTTAAAAAAAGTAGATTTGATTATTCTAAATTTGTTACTAATTATTACTTAGAAGATAAAAATGCAAATATTAGTGTTAGATGTAATGATTATTATGATATTATTTCAGAATTCTCTACTAAAGATTATGAATGGATAGATCCTGATTTTGCAGAATATGTTACTGAACAAGCATTCTATATTCCACTTCATTATGATATAGTTTTAGAAATATATGGTAAGTTTACCAAAGATGAAAAGACAAGAATTGTAAGAACTATAAAATCATATTTTGGAGTAAAACTTGCTAATGCTGAAATCGAACTTCATAAGAATAAAAGAAGTAGATTATTACATCTACTATTTGGAATAATTACCTCATTATTTATCTATTTAACTTATAGATTTATAGATGGTTCAATACTAATACTTGAAACAATATTTATTATCTTCTGGTTCTTCTTAGAATCATATTTAGATGATTTATTCTATGATCGAAAAGATCTAGAAGAAGAAAAACTAGATGCAGCTCAACTAGCTAATATGAAAATTATATTTAATGAAAAAGAAAGATAAGTCTTAAGACTTATTTTTTTTATCATAATTATCTAAGAAAGAAGTATATACTCCATCTTTTTTAGTACCATAAATACAATTTAAATTAACATTATCTGTACTTTTAAATATATTCATATCTACATTAGGATTTATTTTCTTTAACTCTTTAATTAATTCTTTTATCTCTTTTCTTTTACTTTCTCCATCATTTTTACTAAAATGTTCCTCCGTAAAACGACAAGCACAATTTAAGAAGTGAAGATCATTATTATTAGCCCAAGATATAATATCATCTTCATGAACAAGTACTAATGGTCTAATTAATTCTAATCCTGGGAAATTCTCACTATGAAGTTTAGGCATCATCGTTTTTATTTCAGAACCATATAACATTGATAAAAGAGTTGTTTCAATAACATCATCAAAATGATGACCTAAAGCTATTTTATTACATCCTAATTCTTGAGCTTTACTATATAGGTATCCTCTTCTCATACGAGCACATAAGTAACATGGACTTTTTTCAATATCTACTACTATATTAAAAATATCACTTTCAAACATTTCTAAATCAATATTCATAAGTTTAGCATTAGATAAGATTAATTCTTTATTTTTTTCGGTATATCCAGGATTCATACATACATATTTAGCTTCAAATTTAACTTTTCCATGACGTATTAATTCTTCTATACATTTTGCTAGTAAAAATGAATCTTTTCCTCCACTAATACAAACCATTACTTTATCATTTTCTTGTATTAGTTCATAATCACTAACTGCTTTTACAAACTTACTATAAATATCTTTACGATATTTTTTTATTATACTTCTCTCTATTTCCTTATATTTTTCCATAGTTACTCCTAAACAATTAGAGATTATATCATAAATATTTTTTATTTCAAATATTTATCGTAATACTCTTCAAATGTATTAATATATAAATCATGCATTTTAGTAGCATGTTCTATTCCTATATAACGATAATGCCAATGTTCAAAGTTATAACCAGTAATATCTTCATATCCTTTAGGATATCTTAAAATAAAACCATATTTATAACTGTTACTCATTAACCATTGTATTTCGGGATCATCTTCATTAGTTTCATCAATAAGTTTTTCTCCTCTTTTAACTAGGACATCTATACATAAACCAGTTTGATGTTCAGATGTTCCAGGAGGCGCTACATAAGCTTTAGCATATTCAAGTCCTTTTTCTTTAATAAAACGATTCATTAAATCTTCTTGATATTCATAACTTCTATATGATGAATCTATGTAAATATAGTATCCTTCTTTTGCTGCGTCTTCTTGCATTATTTTATAAGCTTCATATACTTTCATAACTAATTTATTTTGATATTCAACCTCTTTATAACCAGTTGGCTCATTTATATCAACTAAATCATTAGGAAGAAAATCTCTACCAATAGGATGGGATCTATTTACTAGTATTTGATAATTTGTTTCCATTAGTATAACTTAGCTCCTGCTGGTATAGTATCATCGACAATCATAAGATGTAATTTTTCTTCTCCATTTTCTTCCCAAACTGCGGACATTAGCATTCCACAAGAATCAATTCCCATCATATTACGAGGAGGTAGATTTAAAATTGCTACCACGTTCTTACCAACTAATTCTTCTGGTTCATAAAAGATATGAATTCCACTAAGAATTATTCTATCAGTACCAGTACCATCATCTAAAATAAATTTAAGAAGTTTCTTGCTTTTTTCTACAGCACTACATTCTTTAATTCTAACTACACGAAAATCACTCTTACTAAAAGTATCAAAATCTACATATTCTTCAAATAATGGTTCTAATACAACGTTAGTCTTTTCTTTATTATCCATCCAGTCTTCTTTTAATAATCCTGTTATATATTCATCAGTTATTACTCCTGTTGATAAAGGTATATATTTACCTCTTCTTATTCCTTCTATCTTATATCCAAATTTCTTTTGCATATTCCATGATCTTTCATTTCCAGCAAAGAAACCATTTTCAAGTCTTCTAAGTCCTAATACTTCAAAAGCATATTTAATTCTCGCACCCCAAGCTTCAGATCCATATCCTTTACCTTGATAGTTTTCATTTAACCAAATTCCACCACCAGCTGTACCTTGTACTAAATCAATATTTCTAAGTTGAGTACCACCTATTACTTTATTTTCTTCTTTTAAAACTATTGCAAAGTTATATAATTTGTTTTCAATAGAATTAGTAATAAATTTAATTGCATCATCCTTAGTATAAGGAAAAGGTGTATGAGACATCCATTTAGCTACATTAATATTATTTAATCCTTCAACAACATCATCGGCATCTTCTAGTTTCCATCCTCTAAGTATTAATCTTTCTGATTCAATTATTAAATCTTTATCCATAGTACCACTCCAATTTTCTATATTATATCATAATAAAAGATGCTTTTAGCATCTATTTAAAACTCTATTACTCTTGGTTCTTCTGTAAATGATGAAATAGTAGCTTTTCCATATTCAAAGTATAATACTTCAGTATTATCATCTTCAGCATCATACATTCCTTTTAAAGTTGGATTCTTATCTAACATATCTCTTTTAGCTTCAACTCTATCATCTCTTACTAGTTTTCCTTCTACTCTAATCCATTTACCATCTTTAAATGCACATAATTCTACATTTGGATTAGCTTGGATTTGTTTAGAAACATTTTTCACTTTTCCTGTTTGAATATATAAATGATTTTCAAATATCTCAGCTGTACCAAAAGGTCTTACTCTAGGTTTATCTCCATCTATAGTAGCAAGATAATACACTCCACATTCTTTTAAAAATTCTTGTACTTCTTTCATATTAACACCTCATAATAATTATACAATAAAAAATAAAAAACTCGAATAAATTCGAGTTAATTTCATGGTAGCGAGAGAGGGGGTCGAACCCACGACCTTTCGGGTATGAACCGAACGCTCTAGCCAACTGAGCTATCTCGCCATAAGAACAAAATTATAATAACATATATTTTTAGCTTTGACAACAAAAAAATAAAAAGAGTTATTAAACTCTTTTTTGTTTTTCTTTAAAGAATGTTTCTACGTCTTCTGGATTTGTAGTTATATTAGTAAATGGTAATGAAGATTCAATTGAATCCTTATATTCATTAGGTATTATTCGAGCATCAAGTAAGCTTACTACTCCAATATCATTTTCTCCTCTAATTAATCTACCAGCACCTTGTTTTAAATCTAGTAACATGCTTGGCATATATACTTTTTCAAATCCTATTCCTCCACCATATACTTTGGCTTTAGAATCAATAACAGGGTCTACTACTGGGAATGGTAATTTAGGAATTATTACTTGTTGTAATGCTTCTCCCTTAACATCTATACCTTCCCAGAAACCAGTTGAAAATAAACACGAATCTGTATCTTCTATAAATTTTTGTTTACTTATATCACTATTGTTTTCATTTTGAAGAATTAAATTAAATCCATAATCATTACCTTTTAATCTACTATAAACAGCATTCATATCTGATTTAGAAGTGAATAATACTAAACTTCTTCCATGAGATGCTCTCATCAATTTATCTATTTCAGCAGCAATAGATTCTAAGTATTCTTCATGATCTGTATGTCTTGGTGATAAAGCATTTTTAGATATATACATTAAAGCATTATTATCATAATCATATGGAGAATCTATTGGTTCTTCTATAGTTATTGAAGTACCTTGAAATTCAGTAGGAGATAATCCAATAGATTCCATAAAGTAACTAAAATCAGGTTCTCCATCTTCATTTTTACCAGTTGATAAAGTGGCTGAAGTAAATAATTTACCATATCCTTCTTCTTTAAATATTTTAGCTGCTAATCTAGGTATTCTTTTATCTACACAGCATAATACAACTTTTCTTTTATCTTCTGGTGAGAATGATGACCAATATATATTCTTTCTTTTTTCAAAAGGACTAATCATATCTAATATTGTTGATTTAAATTCAATTAACCTTTGTAATGCAAAATACTGATCTTTACTTAATGGACTTTCTCCAATATTTATTCTTAGGTTATCAAGAAAACCAGAGAATTCTTGAAATAAAGTGAAGAAAGTTTGAACATCTTCTATTGTTTTTCTAGTTACCGCATAAGGATATCTTCCTTCATCAGTTACTGATTCTTCTTTTTTCTTCTTAATTGTTGCATTAGTACTACTTCTAATATCACTAAATACTATATTAGCTTGTTGAATAAGTCTTGAAATATTATAATCATTAAAAAAATCATGAAATTGATTAAAATCAGCTGCTACTTGAGGACTAGTAAATTGTTTAGAATAAGCATTAATTACTTTTTCCTCGAAAGTATGAGCTTCATCTATTACTAAAAAAGAAGGTTTATGTAATGGTCCTCTATCTTCAGTTACTTTTTTTCCTTGATATTTATCCATAAAGATTTGTATTGTTTTTCTTTGACTATCAATCTCCATATCGTGATTAGTAATAATTATATTTCTTGAATCAGCCCAACTTTGTCTTTGCATTTGATATGGACATTTATCTCTAAAATTACAATATCTACAATTTAAATTACTAACATTAATTTGACTCCAAGCAAGAGGTGTAATGTCTGAATAAGAAGATTTGTCAAAATTCTCCATAGGCATATCTTTTCTAGTCTCTGGATTTGGTCCACCAATTCTTTCACTAATTATTTTTTTAAATCTAGTATCACTAGTAGATCTTAAATAAGAATAAGCATTAGCTAAACACACATAATTATTCTTACCTTTAGCAATTACTACTGGTGCTTTTACTCCTAATAATTTTTCTACACGTTCTAATTCTGCTTTTAATTGTTCTTGTAAGGCAATAGAAGCAGTTGAAACAATAAATCCAGGAAGAGGCATTCCATGTTCTTTAAACTTAGAATAAGTTAAAACTAATGGTACTAAATAGCCCATAGTTTTTCCTGTTCCTACACCAGCTTCTTGAATTAATACACTTTGATTTTGAATACTATCAAAGACATTATAAGATAATGTTCTTTGATCATTTCTATATACTAATCCAGGAATTTCTCCATTTTCAATTCGATCATAGAATCTTTCTAATTCTTCGAATATTTCTTCATATACTTTTAAATAATCCATAAACTCCACCTACTTATTATTAGCCATTCTTGTTAAAGCATCTTTAGCAGCTTCTTGTTCTGACTCTTTTTTACTACTACCTATACCTGTTCCATATTTGATATCATCAATCATAACAACAGTAGTAAACTTTTTATCATGGGCTGGTCCTTCTTCATTTATAAGTACATATTTTAAACTTCTTCTATCAGTTTGTGTATACTCTTGAAGAATAGATTTATAATCACTAAAGAATGTTACTTCAGGATTATCTATGTAAGGAACTATTATTTTAAGAACTATTTCTTTTGTTTTATCAAATCCTTGATCTATATATAGAGCCCCAATAAAAGCTTCAAAGATATCAGCAAGTATTACTTTTTTAAATCTTCCTCCATCTTTTTCTTCTCCATGCCCTACTTTTATATAATTACTAAATCCCAAATCAGATGCATATTTAAAACAAGCATCTTCACAGACATAACTAGCTCTTAATTTAGTCATATCTCCTTCAGGTATATCTAAATTATTATATAGATAGTCACTAGATATTAATTCAAGTACTGCATCCCCTAAAAATTCTAATCTTTCATAATCAGCTTTTAGATTATTTTCATTTACATAGGATGAATGAGCAAATGCTGTTTTATATATTTTTTCGGAATTAGGTACTAAATCTAATTTATTAAATAGTTCATCCATAAAATCACCTAATATAATTATATCAAACTTTATTGAAAAAATAGATAATATTTAGTAGAATTAAATATGATTGGAGTGGTTTAATGAAACGTTTATTATTAAGTAGTTTTATTATCTTATTTATTCTTATCTTAGCAACAGGATGTGTAAAGAAAGATAGTATGGAAGATATAGATATAATTACATCATCTTATCCAATAGAATATCTGGTAGATAGAATGTATGGAAAGAAATCTAATATAAAGAATATATTTCCTGACAGTGAAACTATAGATACTTATAAATTAAACAATAAACAATATAAAAACTTTAGTAATAAAGACTTATTTATTTATAATGGTAATAATGCCAGTAATATAGCACTAGAATTAAGTAATAGAAATAATAATATATTATTAATAGATTCAACTAGAGGTATGAATACAATCTATGGAGTTGAAGAATTATGGTTAGATCCATCTAATATGTTAATGATGGCTTTAAATATTAAAACTGGTTTAGTTGAATATATTACTAATAGTTATCTAATAGATGATATAACTTCTAATTATCAAGATTTAAAAGTAGAATTATCAGAATTAGATGCTGAATATAAACTTAGTTTTGAAAATGCTAAAACTAACACTTTAGTAGTTACTAATAGTGCATTAGGTTTATTAGAAAAATATGGTTTAAATATAATTGTACTAAATGATAATACATTAGAAAGAACATATAATGATGTAGCAAATTTAGTTAAAAACAACGAAATTAAATACTTATATATCTTTAATGAAAATGAAATAAATGAAAGAACTCAAAAATTTATAGACGATACAGGTATAACAATTATTAAACTATATAGATTAGACTATATAACTGATGAACAAAGAAGTTCAGATAAAAATTATATGACTATAATGAATGAAAACTTAGATTTATTAAAAAATGAATTATATAAATAATTAGGAGGTACATATGGAAAATCAAAATATTAAAAAACCCATATCTCCTTTTCTTTTGGAACAAGAAAAGAAAAGACAAGAAGAAAATAAAGTAAATATTCCTTCTATTCCATTAGAAGAAAAAGAACTCCCTAAAACAGAACCAGTTGTAGAACAGGTAAAAGTACCAGAAATAACTCCAGTTGAACCAACTATTATTCCAGTTAAAGATACAAAGAAAGATACTATAATAATTGGAGGTAATGAAAAGACTGCGACTACTACTACCACTACTACAACTACTACTGAAGTTGAACCTACAATAATTGAAGTAACACCAGTAGTAATACCTACCGAAGAACAAGTACATGTAGAACAAGTTCCAGTTAAACAAAAACCATTAGAAGAAATTGTTCCATTAAGCAAAGAAGAATTAACTCATTTAGCTATAATAGAAGAAATTAAAGAATACTTAGATGATGATTTAAAAGAAATAAATGAATTAGCTTATAAAATAAAAGTATTAAAAGAACAAGAAGAAGATGAAGTTCTACTAAAAGAACAAGAAGAAATAAAAAGACAATTAGAATTACTTATTCAAAGAATTGAAGAATTAAGAAAAAAGTATGAAGAGTTATATGTTAAGATTAAAGCTAAAGATATATCTCTAATAGATAATGATGTGCTTGAGATATCCATTAAAGATTACATTGAAGATACTAAAGAAGGACAAGATACTAGTCAGTATTTTGATCAAATAGTTGAAGTATCTTACTACTTAGATTTATTAAATAAAATTATTGAAGTTGATCAAGCTAAAGATGAATTATCTGTTGAAGTAGATCAAAAGATAGATCGTTTTGAAGAAAGAGATCAAGATTTTGAAGAAGCTCAAGATCAAGCAGTAGATATAGATAAAATTAATTATGATATAAAATTATATAATGAAACTGTTTCTAAAGCATTAGAACAAATAGAAAGAGAAATGCATAGTTCTACAGAGGTATCTAGAAGAGTTGAAACTACTACTAATAGAGCTATTAACTTTGGTAGAATTATAGCGGCTACAATAATGCTTGCTGAATCACCTAGAATCCCACCTACTCCAACAGGAAGTTTATTAAGAGGTGGATTAGTTGGTTTAGCAATTCATTTACTTCTACATGCTACATATAATGAAACAACTACCAGAAGAATAACTACTATTACTTATAAAGATTTCAAACAAGATATCTTAAAAGGACAAGAAATTATTACTCAATCTTTAAAATTAATTGGTACTTCATATGAAGAACTAGAAGAAATAAAAAAGAAATTTGATGAAGAGTTCAGTGAATACGCTAATCAAATTCCAGAATATGCAAAACTAATTAAAGATTTAATAGATTTAGAAAAAGAATTACAAAGACAAGAAGAACAAGCTTATAGATATCAAAAACAATTAGATGAACAATTGGTAGAAAATGAAACTAAAGTCAAAAAAATAGAAGAAATTACAGATTAATTTCTTCTTTTATTTTACATATCAAATTTAAAGTCTCCATTTTCATTAACAGATGGTGACTGAACTTCATCACTACTATCCTTCTTGTGTTTAACAATAAATAATATTAATACTGTAAAGAAGAAAGTAAGAATACTAGTTATAATACATGGAACAATAGGACTAGATCCATTTGATTTAGTTTTAGTACCAGTTACATTAACACTTATTTCAGTTTTAACTAAACCAGCACTAATAGTTATAGTAGCATCTCCTTCACCCATTGCATGGATATTTAAATCTTTATCAATAATTACTACATTATCATCACTAGACTTAATAATAATATCTTCATCTTTTACTGTTGCATCAAAAGGGTCTAGTGTATAAACTATCTTTTTCTTATCCCCTACTTTAAGTTTCATTTCTTTTTCTTTTATTTTTATTTCTTTAAGTTCAATAGGATCTTTCATAACTGTAAAAGTAGCAGATTTCTCAACATTTCCAGAACGAATAATAACATAGGCATCACCTTCACCAGTTGCGGTAACTAATCCTGTTTCAGATACAGTTATAATATTATTATCACTACTTGTAAAAGTAACTGTTTTATCATTAGCATTATCTGGATATACAGTAACACTTAATTGAGATGTATCTCCAATAGATAAAGTATTTTTATAACTATCTAAAGTAATACTAGATACTTCAATTATCTTCTCTTTTTTATTAATTGTAACTTTACTACTAGCAGACTCTGCCGCTACCGTTTCACTAGCTACAACATTAATAGTTTGATTAGAAGTAAAAGTCTTTTTTATTTTAAAGACTGGATATACTAAACTAGTACCATCTTCACTACAAGTTATTTCATTATTAGAATAAGAACAATTCCCATTTCCAGGCTCAAATCCTACTAATTGTAAATATTCTGTGTCATAACTAAAAGTTATAACTACACTAGAAGTACTAGATTGTTTACCTAATACATTTAAACTAAGTGTTATATAATTACCTGATTCTGTTGCTTCAGGTACACTTTTAGTAGTTAAACTAACACTAGATAAAGCTTCTACTTTAATACCAATAAATAATATAAATAAAGATATAAATATAAACATATATTTCTTCATATTATTCACCTCTATTATAATTTAACATATTTTTAAAGAGATTTTTTTTAAAAAAGAAAAAAATATGTAAATTTACATATCTTCATCTATCTTAATTTCTTTATTAAGCATCTCTTTATCACCAAGCATAATCTCGTGAATATAATCTTCTGGAGTATTAAGTACTACTTCTTCTATACGATCACATCTACATTTTTCAGATATAAGTATAGCTTCAATCTTTTTTATAGTATTATTAATCTCATCATTAACTACTACATAGTTATATTTAGTTACTTCATTCATTTCTTTATAAGCAGTTAAGAATCTTTGATTAATCTTTTCTTCAGAATCAGTTCCTCTATTCTTAAGTCTTTTCTTTAATTCATCTAAGCTTGGTGGAAATAAAAAGATAAATATCGCTTCAGGTATGAGTTCTTTTATTTGCATAGCACCTTGTATTTCTATTACAAGAAAGACATCTATTCCTTTATCAAGTTTCTCATTTATATATTTCTTAGGAGTACCATAATAATTATTTACATATTTAGCATATTCTAAGAAGAATCCTTCTTCTATTTTCTCTTCAAATTCTTTCTTACTAACATAGTAATAATTCTTCCCATCTTCTTCTCCATCTCTTATAGGTCTAGAAGTCATAGAAACAGATACCCATGAATCTTTATGGGTTTTAGTATATTCATTCACAATAGTATCTTTTCCTACTCCAGAAGGTCCTGAAATAACTATTAAACTACCTTTAGTTTTAGTCTTAATTAAACTCATACTATCACCTAGAAATAATATAACATAATTTTAAAAACAAAAAAACGGATTACTCCGTTTTTATTATCCATTAATTTGATTCATTACTTCTTCAGCGAAGTTTTCTTGTCTCTTTTCGATTCCTTCTCCTACTTCGTAACGAATAAATGATTTAATAACTCCACCATTATTTTTAGCAAATGCTTCAACAGTTAAGTCTGGATCTTTAATAAATTCTTGTTCTACTAAGCAGTTTTCTTTATAGAATTTATTAATTCTACCATTAACCATCTTTTCAGCTATATCTGCAGGTTTACCTTCATTCATAGCTTGTTCTTTAATGATTTCTTTTTCATGATCAAGTACATCAGCAGGAACTGCTTCACGATTTAAATATCCAGGATTCATAGCAGCTACATGCATAGCAACATCTTTAGCTACATCTTCATTACCACCTTCAAGAACAGTAATAACTCCAATTCTTCCTCCCATATGTGAATAAATTCCAAATACTTCATTGTCAGCTTTAGTTACTCTTTCAAATCTTCTAAAACTTAATTTTTCTCCAATAGTAGCAATTAAGTTTACTAAGTATTCACTAATTTTACCATTAGGAGTTTCTACTTCCATAGCTTCTTCCATTGTCTTAGCACTACTATTTAAAATAGCATTACTAACTTCATCAACAAATGTTTTAAACTTTTCATTTTTAGCCACGAAGTCAGTTTCAGAGTTAACTTCTATAATAACAGCAGTATTTCCATTAACTACGATATTAGTTAATCCTTCAGCTGCGATTCTTGATTCTTTTTTTGCAGCTTTAGCTGTTCCTTTTTTTCTTAAATAATCGATTGCTCCATCCATATCTCCTTTAGATTCTTCAAGAGCAGTTTTACAATCAGCTATACCAGCTCCAGTTTTTTCTCTTAGAGCTTTTACATCTTCAATTGTATACATATTATTCCTCCTTATTTTAATGCACTGATTAAATCAGCTTTTTTCATTGTAGAATAACCTTTTACCCCTTGTTCTTTAGCTATAGTTTTTAATTCAGTTAAAGTCATATCATCATAGTTAGGTTTTTCTTCTTTTTTAGTCTCTTTCTTAGCTGGTTTCTTTTCAACCTTTTCTTCAACTACTTCTTCTTTAGATTCTTCTTTAACTTCTTCAACTTTTTTTGCTTTCTTTTCTTTTTTTGGTTCAACTGGTTCTTCATCCATTGGAGGTACCATATCGTCTTTAATCTCTTTTACTGATTTTTCATCTTCTGTAATATAGTCAACTAATTCTCTTCCTGTTGCTTCACAAATAGCATTAGTTAATACTCCAATCATTAATTTAACACTTCTTACAGCATCATCATTTCCTGGAATAACATAGTCAACCATATCTGGATCACAGTTAGTGTCTACTACACCAAATACTGGGATTCCTAGAATTCTTGCTTCTTTAATAGCAATTTCTTCTTTTTTAGGATCAACAATAACTAGAGCATTAGGAAGTTTTCTCATTTCTCTAATTCCTCTTAAGTTTTTGTTTAATTTATCATATTCTTTTCTTATTTTAATAACTTCTTTTTTAGGAAGAAGATTGAATACTCCATCTTTTTCCATATTTTCAATATCTTCCATTCTTTTAATTCTTGAACGGATTGTTCTAAAGTTAGTAAGAGTTCCTCCTAACCATCTTTCATTTACAAAATAGTTATCTGTTCTTAAAGCATTTTCTTCAGCTGCTTCTTGAGCTTGTTTTTTAGTACCAACAAATAGTACTTTTCCTTCAGCTTCTGCTATTTTTTTCATAGCATCATATGCTTCTTCTAACATTTTAACTGTTTTTTGTAAATCGATTATATAGATATCATCTCTAGATGTATAGATATATTCTTTCATCTTAGGATTCCATCTTCTTTTTTGGTGTCCAAATTGAACACCAGCTTCTAATAAATAATTCATTGAAACTACTGTCATAATTTTAATTTTCCTTTCGTTATTACACTTATTAATTTCTAAAATTTACCACTCATATGAGCACTAGATAAATAAATCCATTAATATGATTATTATTTAGATAAAGCTTCAACTAGTTCAGCTTTTTTCATTTTACTAGCACCTTCTATTTTCTTTTTAGATGCTAATTCTTTTAATTCAGCAACTGTCATAGAAGAATAATCTACTTTCTTAGTAGTTGCTTTCTTAACTTCTTTCTTTTCTTCAACCTTTTCTTCTTTTTTAGCTTCTGTTTTTACTTCTTTCTTTGTTCCTTTAACGATTTCATTCTTTACTTCTTTTGGAGCAGCTTTAGCTTTTCCATCTAGTCCAGCTTTAGCAACTTTTACAAGTTCAGTAAATGCTTTAGGATCATTGATAGCTATTTCAGAAAGCATCTTTCTATTTACATCAACACCAGCTTTGTTTAAACCACTAATGAATCTAGAATAACTAATTTCATTTTCACGGCAAGCTGCGTTAATTCTTGTAATCCATAATTTTCTAAAATCTCTTTTCTTTTGTTTACGATCACGGAAAGCATATTGTCCAGAATGCATTAATTGTTCTTTTGCAGTTCTGTATAATCTGTGTTTACTACCAAAATATCCTTTAGCAGCTTTAAGTACTTTCTTATGACGTTTCTTAGAAACAGTTCCAGTCTTTACTCTTGTCATGTCTAAACCCTCCTATCTTATTGCATTTTTTAATCTGTTAGTATCAGCTTTTGATAAGCTACTAGCAGTTCTTTTCTTTCTATTATAATTCATATTCTTTTTTCCAGTATTGTGTCTGTGTCCTGGTGCACCTATTGTTATACTTCCACTTTGTCTAACATTTAATACTTTCTTTAACCCTTTATGTGTTTTAATTTTAGGCATAATTCTTCCTCCTTATTTTTATTTCTTTGGTGCTAAAAGCATATTCATACTACGTCCATCAAGTTTTGGCATTTGTTCTATTTCTGCAAGGTCATTTAATCTAGCTGAGAAATCCATAAGTACATCTTTTCCTAAATCTGTATGAGCCATTTGACGTCCTTTAAAACGGATACTAAGTTTAATCTTATCTCCTTTTTCAAGGTACTTAGTAACTTGTCTTAATTTAGTCTCAATGTCTCCAATATCAATAGTTGGTGATAATCTAAACTCTTTAACTTCGACAATATTAGCTTTTTGTCTCTTTAAAGCGTCTTTTTCCTTCTTGTTTTTTTCATATTTGTACTTATTGTAATCCATTATTTTGCATACAGGTGGATTACCATTTGGATTTATAAGAACTAAATCCAATCCTGCGTAATTAGCTAATGTTAAAGCATCACTAGTAGGCTTAACACCAACTTGTTCTCCATTTGGGCCAATAACTAAAACTTGACTTAATTTAATTTGTTCATTAATTAACAAATTATTTTTAGAACTTGCTATAAAAAACACCTCCATTAAATAATAAAAAGTAGGTACTTGTACCTACTTTAATCCCACAAAAAACAATATAAATAATTATTCTCTTTGGCATTTACCCATCGCTAATCTGCGATCAGGTGGATGTAGGTACATCTCTTTCCTTTTCATATTTACAGGAATAATTATATCATAAAACATTATATTGTCAACAATTATTTGCTTTTCTTCTTAGTTGTAGTTTTTTTCTTTTTCTTTTTATTCTTCATTTCATCTTTTTCTTTTTGGTTTTCTTCACTTAGATTAATAGGAATTCTTTCTCTTACTTTAGCAAGTACTACATTTAATACAAAGAATACTAAAGCTACAAAGACAAATCCATAATTCCAAGTAACGTAATATATTATAACAAATAGTATAGTTAAAAATGCAAATAGCATTACTAACCATCTAAGTAATTTTCTCTTTTGATAATTCTTATAATTTTCTTCATTAGTTAATTTATTCATATATAACTCCTATGCTGATAAGACAACAAATGATACTAGTACAATAAATAAGACAAATATTACAAGTAAGACAGTTATTTCGATAAACGCAGCTTTATCTACTGGTTCTTCTCCAATTTTCTTTACTTTATTTATTGTAGTAGGTCTCTTTTTATTAATATCACCTATAATAAATGATACATCTGATTTAGTATATCCGACTAATTTTAAAGTAGAATTATTATTACTTTCCATTAACATAGATATTTCTGTTTCTGTTGTTCTAATATCTTCAGTTGAATCAGGGTTAGTAGATACAAAGCTATTAATAATTAAAGGAAGAACTTCATTATCAAAGTTTTGACCTCTTTTAAAGATTATTTCTCGATCTAATTCACCATTACTTTTTAGAAGTACTACTCTCTTATCTAAACTATCTTCTGGAATTAATATTTCTACTTCATCATGATTACGATTAGGACTAGTTTCTATAAAATCAATTATTCTAGCTACTTCTAAATCATTATTTAGATTTATATAAGTTCTAGTAAACTCTTCATCTGTATAAGTAACATCATCTTTACTTAGAGGTTCTGCTATTTCATATAATCCATAATCATTTTTTCTCTTAGATTTAAATCCTAATTTTTGAGCATATTCTTCATAACCTAAAGATCCATCTGATAATACATAACTGGTTTTAGTATCAGTTGTAATACCAAGAGTAAGATCATTAGCTCTAATATAGAAATCATTATTAATAATATATCTTATTCTTTCTAATTCTTCAGGTAATTCATTAGTATTAGGAATACCTATAGATTCACTTATTAAATCAAATACTGTTATTAATCGATCATTATATTCTTCTAATGATAAATCTCCTGGAAGAATATTAATATTAAAATATTCTTCTGCTTTAGAATGGATTCTTCTAAATTCTAGTTCTAATCCATCTAATTCAAACATATTATTAATAATACTAATTAAAAATTTTTTAGATACATCTTCAAACTTAAATGATACAGATTTACCACCAGCTGGATTATTATAAACGTATATATCTAATCCTAGATTTAAGCAATACTCCTCTACTAATTTCATTACTTCTTTTGGACTTCTTCCAGTATGAGGAGTTATAGGATCAGTTACTATTTCAATTTCTCCACTACTAACTTTATCTATATATTTTCCTGCTTCATCAATAAAACCTAGAAATTGTGTTGAATCTACTTCTGTTAAAGGAAGTCTTTCAATAAATCTTTCTAGTTCATTAACACTTATTTTATGACTTTGCATTAATTCTAATACTTTACTGATATCTTGTTCTACCATAACACCCTCGCAATTATTACAATCCAAATAATTAAAATAATATAAATAGGAATATTGAATACTTTTTTCTTAGTTTTATGTCTTATTAAATGCATACCTAAAACGAATCCAAATACTCCACCTATTAAAGAGATAAGTATAAGTAATTTTTCACTTATACGATATTTATTCTTAATAGCGAAATACTTATCTAATATACATAAAATAAAACCAATAATATTTACAACTAACAAGTACTCTAATAACATATGTTTCATTGTTTCCTATCCTATATACATTATATCATAATTTTATTTAATCAAATAAAAAAAACTATATATTTATAGTTTTTATTTATCTTCTTCTACTTCTAGTTTTTTAAGAACTTCTTTAGTAACTTTAATAGCACTATTTCTTACTTCTTTAGCAACTGTATTAACTACTGGTGTTGCTTTTTCTTTAGTAATTTCTATAAGTTCATCAGTCTTTACTTTTAATTCTCCAGCTTTATCAATTGCTAGTTCTTTTACTTTTTCGGAATTTAAATCTTGAATAGTAGCTTTAATCTCTTCTATCTTTTCTAAAATAGCTTCTTGTACTTCTTCTACATCTAAGTTTTTTGCTTTTTCAGTTAATTCATTTAATTTAGCTTTTAATTCTCTTTGAGTTTCTTTACCACTTTTAGGAGCAAATAGAATACCCATTCCAGCACCTATTCCAAATCCTAAAATAAATTTACCTAAATTACTTTTCTTTTTACTCATCAAAATCATCTTCTTTCTTAAATTTTCTTAGTACTTTTCTAAATTTCTTACTTACTCCATATCTAAAGTTAGACACATTATCAGTAACCTTTTCAACTAATTCAAAAGCTCCATCTAAAGATTCTAATTTTCTATTAACATCTTTAAGAGCTCTGTTAGTTTGATCTAAGATCTTAATAAGTTTTACCCCAACTATTATGAATACTATTATAAGAAATATTAGAAATACTTCTAATACTATATTTAATACTGGCCCCATAAATCCTCCTATTCTTTAACTAATTCATATTTAGCATTTACTATATTATTATCGTCTATATTATTTAAGAATAAATAATTTGTAATTATATTAATAATTGAATAAAAGAATATAAATAAACCTAATATAATATTTATATTTAATATTTCTCTAGTAGGATTTAAAAGTACTACTATACCAATTAGAAACATTATAATTGAACAGAATAAACTTAATCCAAAATTCTTGTTTCTTTGTTTAGCTAATAAATTAACGTATTTAAGTTTTAAGAAAGGGAAAGCTACCATTATAATTCCAAAAGTAACTTGTAGTCCATCCTTTATAAGAGTTGGTTTAATAAATAGTATTAAAGCAATTATAAAAGAAATACTCATATATATTAAACTAATATCAAATTTCTTTTTCTTATCTTCTCTAGTAATAAATTTATATAATCCAAATACACCTATAACTGCTAGAATAATACCTAAAAATGTAGATATAAAAGTTACAGTAGATTCTGGTTTATAAAATAAATATACACCAAAGATTATAAATAATACTGAACCTATAACATTAGCAAAAAATATATTTCTTAATTCATTTTTACTCATAGTACACCTCTATTTCATAAAGTTTGAATAGTACCACCAAGCTAGATATGCAATTGTACCTATAACAATTACAATAATTAACGTCTTATTATTCTTTTTACCTTTTAAGATCATCATTGTTTTAGCTGTAGTATCTCCCATTAAATATAATAATGTTTTAGAGATATTAGATATAGAATCTGTAAGTAATAAAGCAGTATTCTTACTATATACATCATCTACTACTATATATGGTACTTTGTTAGCATAATTAAGTAAATGTTCTTCATTATCTACCATAACACTTTCTTTTATACCATATAAAGAAGTAAAGATAAGCATATGATGATTCTTATATGTATGTTCATACACTTTTCTCAAAGCTTTATCCATTTGAGTAAAGTTATATTTTAATTTTTCAATATCGCCCTTTTGGTAATCATTCATTAAATTATAATCAATAATAATAGTATCATTAGTACCATTAGCAATTTCATTTAATAAGATTTGAGTCATTTCAGCAAAATAATCGTTATTTATTTTAACTGATTTAGTATTCAAGAATGGACTTACTTCATTTCTATTACCATTAAGAACACTATTAATATAAGTTGCACGTGTAGAATCAGCTATTAATGTAACTTTTTTATTTAACTTTTCTAAATGTTTAGTAAAGTAATCATCTGGAATATCATACTCATAAGCATGAGCAAGAGTACCTTTTTCATTAATAGGTAATAATGAAGTTATCTTAATATTAGTAGGATTATCATCTGTAGTATATAGTTGTTTTGGATTAACAATAATACTTAGATATCTACTAATAGGCATATATGCATAGTTAAAGATAAAGATACTATCATTATTTTCAAATAATACTCTTCTCTTTGTTAAGAATGGTGCAATATTTTCATCAGCTACACCATTTTTATAACGAGTATCAAATAATGATTGCCAATCAGCCCAAGTTTCACTTACTGAAGTAGTAGATATTTTATATAACTTAGATAAATTAGATATTGGTGCAGAATCACTAACGAAGTCTACTCCAACGATTAAAGATATATTTACATTCTCATACCCAGCTATATTTCTAGTAATTTGTTTAATAGATTCTTTGGCTGTTTGAAGTCCTTTTTCACTATTGTATCCACAAAATAAATGAATACATACTTCTTTAACTTCTTTCTTTAAACATTCTTTTACAAAAGCATTTAATTGATCTCCTGTAGAATAAGAGAACTTATCTCCAATCATAAAGAAGATATGCATTTTAGATTTATTTTTAGCAGCGAAATCTATACTTTCAATCATAACATCATCAATAAAATTATTCTCTGATATTCTTTTATCCATACTATGTACAGCTAAATCAATGTATCCTCCATGAGAGAAACATTGATATCCAAATTGATATGTACTACATTGATTTGGTAAGAAACCACATTCACGTCCAGACGATAACATACTACCATACATATATTCTTGACTTAGTTTTATAACATTAGGAGTTAGATTATCTCCTAAACTATAAGAATTAGCTGCTTCGATTCCAAAACCATTGGCTAAAAATAATATTGTTTTCTTTCCATCCATGCTTTTGTCCACCTTTCCATTCTAATTATATTTTAATTTATATTTAATTATAATTCAATTCTTTTTGAAGTTTATAAGCAATAATAACATTTTTCATAAGAGATGAAACTGTCATTCTACCTACTCCATTAGGGACTGGAGTAATATAAGAAGTTTTATCTTTTACTTCATCAAAATCTACATCTCCAACTAACTTTTCATTAACATAGTTTGTACCAACGTCAATAACGATTGATCCATCTTTTACCATATTGGCTTTTATAAACTTAGGAATACCTACTCCAACTACTAGAACATCTGCTTGTCTTGTAATACTTCCTAAATTAACTGTTTTAGAATGTGTTACTGTTACAGTAGCATTTCTCTTTAACATACAAGCAATTAATGGTTTACCAATCAAAGTAGATCTACCTACTAAAACTACATGTTTACCTTCAAGATTAATATTATATTTATCAATAATATCCATTACTCCTAAAGCAGTACATGGTACTAAACAACGTTTATTATCAAATAATAATCCTGTATTTAAAGTAGTAAGACCATCTACATCTTTTAATGGATCTATTCTATCAATAATTTTTTCACTATCTAAATGATTTGGAAGAGGTAATTGAACCATTATTCCATTAACAGTAGGATTATCATTTAATTCTTCTATTTTAGAAATAATTACATCTTCAGTAACGTCTTCTTCATAATTAATATGAATTATTTCTATTCCTATTTTAGACCCAACTATTTTCTTTTGTTCAATGTATTTATTACTAGGTCCATCATGACCTACTTGGATAATTACTAATCTAGGTTTGGAACTTAATTCTTCTACTTCTCGTTTTAAATTATCAATTACTTCTAATTGTAAACTTTTACCATCCATTATAACCATCTAATCACCTTCTAACTTTAATGCATCAATTAAATTGTTATCTATATCATACAAATAAAAAGTATGATTATCATATATTATATACGTTCCGTCTGTATTGTCACGTGATAATGATATACTTCCTGGATTTATATAATATTTATTATCTTCTTTTAAAAGAAGTCCTCTATGAGTATGTCCTTGTATAAGTACCTCATTCTCTTTTAAAAATGAATGATTACTTCTATTATATTTATTACCATGAGTTAAGTAAAAATTATAATTATCTACTGCTACTTTAAAATAATCATCTATTAGATTAAATCTTAGTCTACCATAGATTAAAGTATCATTATTACCTCGCATACAAATTATATTAGAAGCAACACTATTAAGTAAGTCTTCTACTTCTTCATAATCCCATCCAGGAGAAAAGAGATCTCCTAAGCAAAAGATAAAATTACACTTTTCTTTTCTATATATGTCTAATACTTTTTTTAGATTCTTACTATAACCATGAATATCAGAAATTATTAGTATTTTCATATGTGCAAAAAGAGAAGACTATTCTTCTCCTTCATATGGATCGTCTCCGTTATCATCATCTTGTAATTTTTTAAAGTCAATCTTTCCTAAAAGAGTTTTAGGTAACGATTTACGATATACATATTTATATGGGCACTCATAATGAGCTAAATTCTTCTTACAATAGTTCTTAATATCATTCTTAGTAAAGATACTAGGATGATATCCATCTTTTAAAACTATGAAAGCTTTACCTACTTCCATTTTATATTTATGAGGCATTCCTACTACTGTACATTGAAGAACTGCTGGATGAGACTCTATTACCTCTTCTACATGTTGTGGATAAACATTATACCCGCTACTAATAATCATTCTTTTAATTCTTTGATCATAGAATAAGAATCCATCTTCATCCATATGTCCCATATCTCCAGTATGAAGCCAAATATGTCCATCTTTATGAATTTGAAGCATTTCATTAGTTTCTTCTTCATTATTTAAGTACCCCATCATAACAGTAGGTCCACAAATACATATTTCACCTTTTTCATTAGGTTTTACTTCTTTACGTGTTACAGGATCTATTATTTGCATATAGTTGTGTAAGAAAGGTATTCCTATACTTCCTTTTTTATGCACTTCTTTATAATCACATGATACAGCACTCATAGCTTCAGTCATTCCATATCCTTGAGCTATTTCTATTTCGCAACCATGATCTTTTAAATAATTATTAATTCTTTCTTCTAAAGCAGGATTTAAGCTATCTCCACCAGAAACAATGTACTTAATACAAGATAAATCCAAGTTTTTAACTTTATTTGTATTAAGTAATGCTTCAAATAAAGTAGGTACTCCCATAACTACATTAGGATGATGCTTATTAAGTAAAACATCAAACTTCTTCGCATCAAAAGTAGGAAGAAGTATTGTAGATACTCCTAGAGCATAAGCAGTATGCATAGTAACACCTATTCCAAATCCATGGAAGATTGGCATAATAGTAAGACATTTATCTCCTACCCTTAATCTCTTTAAGAATGTTTCTCCTTGAATAATTAATGCAGCAAAACTTCTATTACTATTAACTATTCCTTTAGGTTTACCAGTAGTACCTCCACTATGAAGGATAACTGCTGGTGAATCGCCATCAGTTTTAGGATCTGGAATTAAGATATTATTACCATACTTTCTTAAGAACTTACTCCATTTTATATATTTATTATTATATTTAGGATTTTTATATTTATGTTTCTTAGTAAAGAAATATCCAATCTTCATATAAAGAGGCATAGAGTCTGATGCACAAACACATATTATCTTCTTTAAAGAGGTTTCATTTTCTATATTTGAAACTTTTTCATAATCTAGGTCAATTGTAACTAAATACTCACTATTACCTTCATTAATATAATTTCTTATTTCTACTTCACCAGAAAGAGGATGAATCATACTAGCTACTGCACCTATTTTGTTAATAGCATACACTGCCGTAATAGCTTCAGGAGTATTAGGCATACATATAGAAACTATATCCCCTTTTCTTACTCCAATGTTATAGAATGCTGCACTAGTTTTATCTATCTTTTTAATAAATTTTCTATATTTTATTACTTTTCCATAGTAATTTATTGCTGGTAGATCAGAAAACTTTTCGCAAGCAGATTCTATTTCTTCATACATAGTATTATTAGGAATCTTTTTATTTAATTCTTCTTCTGTAAAATATTTTTCCCATCTTCCCTTTAATTTTTTCTCTTTATTTCCAAATGGTAATCTTATAAAAGGTATATTCACCTTAAATCACCTCACACTATTCAAACTATAATTAGTATATCATTATTTAGAAAAAAAAAGAATAGCATTGCTATTCTATTTATTACATATAATTATCAGCTTTAACTTCAAAATAAGCTTGAGGATGATTACATACTGGACACACTTTAGGTGCTTCTTTTCCTACACATACATGTCCACAATTACGACAGATCCAAATCTTCTCTCCATCTTTACTAAATACTAATCCACCCTCTACATTTTCAAGAAGTTTTCTATATCTTTCTTCATGTTCTTTTTCTATTTTACCAACCTCAGTAAATAGATATGCTAAACGATCAAATCCTTCTTCTTTAGCAGTTTTAGCAAAACCTTCATACATATCAGTCCATTCATAGTTTTCACCATCAGCTGCATCTTTTAAATTAGTAATAGTATCAGGTACATCTCCATCATGTAATGCTTTAAACCATAGTTTAGCATGTTCTTTTTCATTGTTAGCTGTTTCTTCAAATAAAGCTGCGATTTGTTCATAACCTTCTTTTTTAGCTTTACTAGCATAATAAGTATACTTATTTCTTGCTTGTGATTCTCCTACAAAAGCAGTCATTAAATTTTGTTCTGTTTTACTTCCTTTTAATTCCATAATATCCTCCTAATTACCAATTATTATATATTTTTTTCTATTCTCTTTCAATATCATTTAAGATATATGAGCCTAATCTTTCTTTAATTAAAGTAATATATGAATAAATAATATCTTCATAATCAGATTCACTAGTAATATTAGTATCATCTATTACTTTTTTATCGTACTTTATACCATGATTATCACAAAGTAACTCTAGAGTAGCTAAAACAAGTTTTAATTCTTCTTTAGTCTTTTCTCTTTTACTATTTATAGGTAAATTATCATATGCTTTTATTAATTCTTCAAACATAATCTACTCCTTAGATACAACATTATACAAAGCAGTTACAAATGTACTTTGTTCATCCCATTCTTTTTTCTTATCTAAAAATTCAACTTCATATTCAGATGGAGCACCATTATCTTCAAATGATACAAGTAATCTTTTCTCATGTAAGATATTATTATAAATACTATTAAGTAAGGCTTGATATCCATCATATGATACATTTTCATTTCTTTTATAAGTTTTGTTAAGAATAGATTTAGCAATCATTTCTTGTAGTACAGCAAGTGTCTTATTTTGAACAGTACGAGCATCTCTATAAGCTTCTTCTTTATTACTAGTTACTTTTTCTTCATCTACGAAATTAGTATAAATAATATTTCTCTTTAATTTCTTATAGATTTCAGCTAGATCATCTACACTTATATTTTTAGCTATTACTTCTAAATCATATTGGTAATATTTTCCTCTATTCATCGCACGATATTTAAACTCTTCTACCGCATGTGAATCTAAGAACTTAATTTCTTTATCAATTAATCTATCTATTATAGTTTGATAATCAGGAATAAGTTTTTCACTAGAAATATTTTTCTTCATTTTAGCTAATTGAGATTTCTCTATTATTTCTTTTCTTTTAGATTCTTCTAAGTTATTAAATATTTCCATAAAATTATGATAAGTATTCTTATATTTTTCTAATCTATTTTTAGAAGAATATAAGTTAAATATAGTATACATACTTTCATAATTATCACTTTTATTTATTACGTTAGATGAGTTATGCGCTACAAATAATAATTCTTTAAACATAAAATCAACTATATCGTATGCTAATTCATTTAATGCTACTATTTGTTTAACAAAACCATCAATAGTAGATTCTCTAACTACTTTTAATTTATAATTTTCATCAAAGTAAGAATTAATTATATTAACCTTTTTACTTTGTAAAGAGTTATTTCTAGGTATATCAAATTTAATTTTTACTCCACTAAAATAATCTTTATTAAGTTTTTCAAATTCTTCTTCTAGTAATTCATTTATTTTAATAATTTCATCTATAGAATCAGCTTTAGGTATAACAAATCCAAAACTCTTAACTTTCTTATTATTACGATTATATTTATTTATACACTCTTTTAAGTATGCAGATATATCATTAATAATATTAGAATCTATTTCATATAAATAAATACTTTTTCTGATAAATGAAGATAAGTAATATCTATATGGATAATGTTTAGATTTATGAAATAGTTTATTTATATCACTTTCTATTAGTTCTTTTTCTTCTTGAGTTAATTCTTTTTCTTTTACTTTTCTAATATCATCTATATAACGAGAATAGTACTTAATACCAGAAAAATCTAAGATAAATAAATCAATTATATCTAGATTCTTATATCTGTTAGTAAGTTCTATTTTTTCTTTACTAGACAATAGTACAGTTAATAATCCATCTATTTTATATAAATTATAAAAAGAATCTCTTAATACTCTAATAATATCTTTTTTATCCTCTTGATAATACTCCACACTAAAAGATTGGAAGAATTCTTTATCGATTACTTCTATTTTATTTAATATAAATTCTAATTTATTAGCTTTTCTATTTAATTTTTGGTAATAGGAATTATCATTAATCGCTTTAATATTATTAGTATCTGTTACTAGTTTTTGAATTTCTTCTAGATAAATACTTACTCTTTTACTAACTGTTCTTTTTCCCGTAATAAAATAATTATAAAAATATTCAAATTCAGGGATATTCATTATTTTTATTCTCCAATTATATCTGAAGTTTGTTCTCTTAATTTTTGAAGTTCTAAGTATTTTTTAGGGACTTCCATATATCCTTCTAAAATATCATCAATTAAATCTAATTGATCATCAATGGTATCAAGAACAGTTTCTAGTGATTCTATTTCTGTTTCTTTTCCTTGACGCTCTAGTTCTAATATTTCTATTTCTACTTTTTCATATTTAGATTCTAAAGCTTCTTTATATTTTTTTACTTCAGCGATATCCATACTACCAACACCTCTATTTTAATTATAACAAAAAAAGTAGTTATTAAACTACTTTTTATTATTTAAATATAGTATATCTATGTCAACATCACCATTTATACCGGAAATTTTACCATTACTACACATTTGCCATATGGAATATGGACCTGTATAAGTAGTATTACTAGTATAATGAGCAAGCCATATATTGTGTTTTTCTTCAGTCCAAATGTTTTCTAAATAATACTTACTACTATATAAGTATCCTTTATATCCTTTTTCTTCTACGTAATCTAGAAAAGAATCTCCTACTTTAGTAAAGTTATAGAAACTAAGATTTAATTTATTAAATACTGCCCAACTTTCCCAGTCATAGGATATACCTAAATCTAGTTTCTCATTACCTATTTGTTTAAGTGCCCATTTAGCTTGATCAATAGATTCTTCTACCGAAGAAGAATAAGTATATAGGTATACTCCTACTTTTAATCCAGCTTTTTTAGCATTTTCTAGATTTTGTTTAAAATATGGATCGACTATTAATTCTCCATGAAGACCTTTTTGATGACCTAATCTAATAATTACAAACTCACAACCAGCATCACGTACTTTTTCAAAATCAATAGTTCCTTGCCATTTAGATATATCTATACCGATCATAGTATTATCATTTTTATGAGTTTCAACTATATCATTAAATAAAGTTCTTTCGTGTTTAATAGAAGTATTTGTACTAGTAGAAGAACCTGTATTCTTAGGCTTTTGTTTTACTACTAATTTAAAATCTCTTTCATTTTCATTATCTGAAGAATCAGTAACTCTATAAGTTAAATTATAAGTACCAATAGTATCTATATCATATTCTCCTATTATTTCTCTTTTAGGATTATTATCATAATTATCTCCAGCATAAATACTATTAATTATATCTATTTCTTCACCTACATAAGTAGTAACTGTACCACTCTTAAAAATAACAGGAGCAGTATTATCTTCTACTGTAACTTTTATATTAGATTTATATCTCTTATTATCTTTTAGATATTTTATTTCAAATTCTTGAGTACCAATACTATTTGTAGATATAAGAACATCATCTTTTAATTCAACATTAGTTACTAAAGAAGATAATTGTACTGTACTAAATACTTCTATTTCAAAACTATTAGGATTTATCTCTATATATTTATAATCATATTTTTCATGATAAAAATGAATACCAATAGATACTCCAATAACAATTAAAATTATTAAGATAAATACTATTATTACACTTTTTCTTAATCTCATTTAAAACTCCATTTTATTCTTTATATCATTATAAATTGATAATGCATCTAGTCCATATTCTTTCTCTATCTCAGAAACACTACCTTGTTTAATAAATTCATCAGGATAACCATAAGATATAATATCTATATTTTTAATATTTCTATCGACAATTAATTCTTTGATATGAGTACCAAATCCACCAGCAAGGACATTATCTTCTATAGTAATTACTCTATGAGTCTTTTTAATAGAAGTTTCAATAGCTTTAGTATCGATTGGTTTTAAGAAACGGGCATTAATTACTTCTGCATTAACACCATCTTTTTTAAGTAATTCTTCTACTTCTATAGCACGACTAACCATTTTACCTATCGCAATAATACTTATATCCATTCCAGTTGTTAAAAACTCACATTTACCACAAGAGATATTAGTATGTTTCTTAAATGATTTATCTTCTCCACCACGCGGAAAACGGATAACAACAGGTTTATTTTCTTTTAAAGCATACTCTAACATATCATCTAGTTCTTGAAAGTCTTTAGGAGCCATTACAGTTAGATTTGGTACAACTCCAAAGAAAGATAAGTCAAATACTCCTTGATGAGTTTCTCCATCTTGTCCAACTACTCCTGCACGATCAACGATCATTACAACTGGTAAGTTTTGCATTGCAATATCATGTATTACTTGATCATACGCTCTTTGATAGAAAGATGAATAAATAGACACTACGGGTTTTAATCCTTCTTTTGCTAATCCTGCAGCAAAAGTTAGGGCATGTTGTTCAGCAATACCTACATCAAAGAAACGATTAGGATACTTACTAGCAAACTCTGATAAACCAGTTCCACTTTTCATAGCTGCACATACCGCAACTATTTTTTTATCTTTAGAAGCAAGTTTTACTAAATGTTCACCAAATTCTTTAGAATAATCTTTACTCTTCTCTTTTTTATCTTTTCCTGTTTCAAGATCAAAAGCCCCTATTCCATGGAAACGAGCCGGATTTTCTTCAGCAAATTTATATCCTTTACCTTTTTTAGTAACTACATGGATAAGTACTGGTCCTTTAATCTTTTTACTCATTTTCATAATACTTTCTAATTGTTCAATATTATGTCCATCTACTGGTCCTAAATAAGTAAATCCTATATCTTCAAATAACATATTAGGTAAAAGTATTTGTTTAAACATTCTTTTTACTTTACGAGAACCTTTTACCATACCTTTACCAATAATTGGTATACGAGCAAATCCTCTTTTAATTAAATCGTTAGATCCAGTATGAAGCTTACTACTTCTAATACGTCCTAAACTAACAGAAATACCTCCTACGTTCTTAGAGATACTCATTTCATTATCATTTAATATTACAGTTATATTTGTTTTAGAATAACCACAGTCATTTAAGGCTTCTAGAGCCATTCCTCCAGTTAAGGCACCATCACCAATAACTGCGACTACATTATGTTGTTCTCCTTTAAGATCTCTTGCTTTAGCCATACCTAAAGCTGCTGAAATAGAAGTACTAGAGTGTCCAGTACTAAAAGCATCATAAACTGACTCATTTATCTTAGGGAAACCACTTATTCCATTTTTTTGTCTTAATGTTTTAAAACTATCTTTTCTACCAGTTAATATCTTATGAGTATAAGTTTGGTGTCCTACATCCCA
>CAMIWC010000010.1 GCA_946402315.1 uncultured Clostridium sp.
TTTTTTGCTTCTGGAAACAATTTATCATAATCAAATATTCCAGTAGTATTGCCATTTGATCTAGATGCAAAATCTTCAAATTCTTTTATTACCTCATTAATATTTTCTTTATTAACTATATCATTAATAATATATCTAGAAGCATTTATATATTTTCTAAATAATAGACAGTATATACATTGAAAATATCTATTTGTAGGTAATGTGGATTTCTTATATATATCTATAACCATATCCTCAGTTATTATTTTTGGATTTGTTACTATAATCTTGTTTGCTCTGTAAATTCCTTTTTCTTCATCAACATTAATTACTTCAGCATCATCAGGAATTATTACATCGTAAATTGTATCTCCTCTAAATATATATCTTAAAATCTTATCTTCTGTAGAAAAATTAAATCCTCCCATTTTTTCAGGTTCAGTTTCTGTTGGATTCCATACATTAGCTGTAATTACTTCATCTAGCTTAAATTCTTCCCCACTAGCATTAGATTTTAATCCATCCATTACTCTAACATACTTACTCATAATCTACTTCCTTTCTAATACCGCGATGGACTCGCAATGACTAGACCATGGGTTTTTGACATCTCACTTTTTATATATTCGTTGGTCTTTACATTCCTAAAACCAATATTTTATCAACCTTGTATATTGGTTTTTGCATAGTCATTGTATTTTTATTAATTCATATAATCAAGAACTTTGTTGCAATATTTTATAGCCTCTACCATTTCTTTATTATTAAAAATTTCATTATATTTTTTCTTATCTACAAATATAACTTCTGATACTTCTGATTCTTGCATTTTTAATGTTTTTATATCAATATCTTTTTGAACTAAAAATAGATATGTATAATGATTAATAAATGTATTTTTATCTAATTTCTCTTTATTTAAATACGTATCAATTAACTTAAGTTCTTCTATTTCAACTTTGATTCCTGTTTCTTCAAATAGTTCTCTTACGGCTGCTTGTTCAGGAGTCTCATCAATATTTATATGACCAGCGCCAGATAAGTCCCACTTATTTGGTTCATTTTTTTTATTTGATGATCTTTTTTGAATCAATAATTTTCCATCTTTATCAATTAAAGCAATAGCACTTATTCCATGACATATACCTTCTTTATGAGCAATTGTCTTATTAATTCTTTTATATGTTTCTTTTCCATCTTCAGTTAATATTTCTACTATTTCATCCATAAACTTATACTTCTATTTTTTTTCTAAAATCGCGATTGACTCGCAATGGGTGGACATCTATTCAGGAATAGGTCATCTAACTATGTTTCATATTTAAAAACATGTTCCTATACACAAAACTACCAGGCTTGATTGCGCATTAGGAATAAATTGATTTATTATTTAATATATTTAAACATTATTCTATTCTTTTAACCATACTGCATAAGGTTCAACTAAATCTGCTACAAGTACCTTTATTTCTTCATCATTACTATCTTCATTATATTTAGCAAAGCATTTGTTAACTTTAAATTTTAAATGTTCTCTTAATACTTTGCCATTATTTTTTCCACCTACTACCACAAAATCATTCAATTTGAAATTATCATATTCCCTTATATTTTTAGCAACAAGTGAAAATTGAGCTCCTTGCAGTTGGACTGGACTTTTAAACTTTTTATAATTAATATTATCATTCGAATATTCGTTTATGAATCCAATATTAGAATTATAAGAACTTTTAGTTTCTATCAAAACCAGTTTAGGAGAATTACCATTTAATATGGATTCTTTGCAAAAATTTTGTACCAGATTTGGTCTACAAAACACCCCTGAATAACCCCAATAATGAACCCCATTACCAATTTCCTCTTTATTTTTTGATTCTATAATTTTATCTAACGACATATCATTATGTGGCCCAACTTTCATTACAATTATATCTTCAAGTTTTTCCAATATCATAATTTATTTCCTTTCTAAAACACAAATAGACTCAACGTGGTAAGTTCTAGGAAACATATCTACTGGTGTTATTTCTTTGATGTTGTAATTCTTATTTAAATCATTTAAATCCCTCATAAGAGTTGCTGGGTCACATGATACATATATTATCTTCTTTGGATTAATCTTTAAAAGAGATTCTCTTGTTTTATTTTCTAATCCTGATCTAGGAGGATCTACTATAA
Organism: uncultured Clostridium sp.; assembly: GCA_946402315.1. Lineage (GTDB taxonomy): Bacteria > Bacillota_I > Bacilli_A > RF39 > UBA660 > RUG11788. The sequence continues at coordinate 2,161 of CAMIWC010000010.1, forward strand.
CTAAATCTATATCTCTAAAACTATCAATATATTCTTCTACTTTTCCACATATAAAATTAATATTCTTAATACCATTATGATCTTTATTTTCATTAGCGTCTTTTACTGCATCTTCTACTTCTTCTATTCCTACTACATTATCTACATAATCACTTATTAGAATACCTATTGTTCCTGTACCACAATATAAATCTAAAGCATTAGAATAATGTTCATCTTTAATATTGTTAATTACTAATTCATAAAGTTTTTCAGTCATATTAGTATTTATTTGAAAGAAAGAATGATTAGATACATTAAAGAAATAATCAAACAACTTTTCTTTTATATATTTCTTTTTACTTACTAATTGATTGTTTATATAGATTACATCTATATCATTAAATTCTTTTAAGAAATGATCATAATCAAAACTACCATATAAACTAATCATTATTTCGTTAAGTATACTTACTTTAATTGTACATTCTTCTACAGTACACTTATTATTACTTTTATAATTATTTAATCTAGTTAATACTTCATTTATTTTTTCATTTACTAAGTAACATTTATCTATTTTAACAATATCATTACTTTTACTTTTATATAAACCCAATTCATTACCATGAACAGTAATCTTTCTACGATAATTATAGATATTATCTGAATAAACTATTTTATTGATTGGTACATTTATCTTTAACATTTTATTTACTAATTCATGGATTTTTTGTTCTTTAAATTCTAGTTCTTTAGAATAATCCATATTCATAAATGTACATCCACCACAAGTTAAAAAATATGGACAAATATTATCTATATGATAATCAGATTTTTTTATATAATTAATTACTCTACATTCATGAATATTCTTTTTACTTTTTTCTATTTCTATATCAACTATATCTCCTGGAAGAGCACCTTCTATAAAATAGATATCATGATCTATTCTAACTATTCCTCTACCAAAATGATCTATTTTTTCAATAACCAAGTTATTCATATAACCACCTATATCTATTTTACTATTTTTAGTTATTAAAAGATATAAAAAAGACCTCATTTAAGAGGTCTTTTTATTAATTATTGAATGCATTATCTAAGAATGTCTTTGTATTAGTGTTAGCATTTGTAGTTGAATCACCAATTGTAATTAAAGAAACCATTTTATGAATTTTTTCAGATTCACTATTAAATACTGTTGATGTCATATATTTAGCTTCAGCACCAATTAATCCACCAGTAACTTGAACATACATTACTTCATAATCATAAGTATTATATTTACCAGTAAATATTACTGCTTTCTTACCTTCAATAGTTGTTTCTTTAACAGTTGATTCAAATCCAGCAGCCTTATAGCTTTCTACTAAAGATAAAGTATCAATATCTGTGATTGAATAATTTGCAAAGTATGATACAAGAGCAGCTGCAGTGTCTTCTTGGTTATAGATAACTACGTCTTCATCTTTCTTTTCAGCAGCATATCCATCCATTAATTTAACTTTATATCTACCAACTTTTAATTCACTATATTTAGGACCATCTTCCTTAGCTACAACATTTCCACCATTACCATTATTAGATCCATTTCCAGATTCATTATTTTTACCTAAGAATAAAATAGCAACGATAGCAACTACTAATAAAGCAATAACTGCTACTAAAACAACAACTAATGTATTATTCTTTTTTGGTTCTACTGGAGCAGTTGGTGTTGGCATTGGTGCTGGCATTACTGCTGGAGCAGGATTTGGTTGTTCTACTGGAACAGGTTGTACTACTGGTTGTGGTTGAACTTCAGGTTGAGTAACTGGTGTTGGTTGTGCATCTACTGTAGGAGTAGTTGTTTCTACAGCACTTCCACATACTTGACAAAATTTATCTCCTGGATTTAATGGAGATCCACATTTTGGACAATTCATAATTAAAAACTCCTTTTCTATCTTAATATTTACAATATAATTATACTACATTATTTTTTTTCTTCAATACGATTTAGACCTTCTTTAACATTTTCTAGTATTTCATCTTTATTTTCTTTAGCTTTAGTTTCATATTGAAATACAAAAGTCTTATCATCCGCAACTTTTATTAAAATAATAACTAAATAATCATGTTCATCTGTATCTTTATACTCTACTTCTTTTACATTAATAAAAGCATCATATTCTCCTAATATAGTTTCATCAACATCACTATCTACTTCTTTACCACCCATGTCTTCATAATAAGCACTTGTAGATATTAAATCTCTATAAGCATTTGATGAAACATATATATAAGATTTAATAAACTTTTTATCAGTTAAGTATCCTCTATTCTTTTCTTTATCATACTTATACTTATAATCCTTTAATACTTCAAAACTATAATTATCTAAAGTATATTGTTTATATTCTTTTACTTGTTTCTTATTATTTGTAGTAAATAAAACTACTATTAATATAATAAAGAAAGCTAAGACAAAAGACATTGTTATAATTAATCTCTTTTTCATATTATCACCTATACCTTAAATGAATTAACAATTATCTTAAATGATTCTTGATATAAATCAAACTCATCTGATTTTGCCTCGAATACAATTAAGTATAAATAATCGTCTTTTTGGATTTCTACAACTTCTATTTGTTTACCTGTATCATAATTCTCATATAAGAAATAGTATTTATCATCTTCATAATTAGAATAAATCTTATTATATGTACCATCTTCTTGAGTAACTTGATAGGAAATAGATTCTGCTTCTAAATCATTTAAATCATAAGAATAATCTTTTTTAGAAATTGCAACTACTGCACTATTATCACTAGTAACTAATTCTATATATTCTTTCTTATTAGTTAATTTAAAGGTATTATCATAATTAAAACTTATACCATCTTTATTATATTTATTTATTTTAAAAGATGTATTAGTATTAGCTTTAATAATAAAGGCAACTAATATTAAACATACTACTATTACAACAAATAAAATTATTTTAAGAGATAAATTTAAATCTAGTTTTTTCATTAAATTACCCCCTCTACTGTTACTACAATAAATCCAAGATTATCTTTTATTCTTATTGTAATATTATCTTTTTCATAGACATTTTTACTTTTTTCTTTATACCCTTCTTTTACTAAATTCTTAGTATATAAATTTATAATTGTACTATTATCAAATATTTCATCATTAGATTTATATCTGACTATTACATATTTATCTTTAGAATAAGCACTATATAAATCTATAGGTATATATTTAGTAATTACTGGTAATGCTAAATACTTATTCCATGTCTTTTCATTAACTTTATTAACTACTTTAATATTATTATCTTTAATCTTATTAAGACTGGTTGTTTTAATATTGTTAAATTCTTCTTTATTAATCTTTTCAATAACATCATTTAGAATAGCAATATCTATTGAATTATTTATACCACTAACATAAGAATCTCCACTAGGTTTAACATCATTATTAATACCTACTACTAAGCCTTCTGTATTAAAGATTGGACTACCTGTATCTCCATTTAATAATGGTAACGAAGTTCTAAGTACTTTAATATCATCTTCAATAGTATTTAAATATATTCCTGTTTTAACAGTAGAAGTTAATCCAATAGAACTACTAATAATTATTACTGGATCATTATGTTCTAGTTTAGTAGAATCTCCTATTTTTACAGGAGTACCTACTTCTTCCTCTAGTTTAAGTATAGCAACATTTAAATCTGGATATACCGCAACTACTCCTTCTATTAGTACTGCTTTACCATTTATATCAGCATAGAAACGAACTGAATCATTTTCAATCATTTTATATAAAGAATCATAAGTAGTAACTAACACTCCTTCTTTAATAAAGAATCCAGTAGCATTACCAGTAGGAAGTCCTAGATTACTAACACTGTTTATAACTACAATACTTTCTTTATTATCGTTGTATACTTTATTAACTTGAGCATTACTTAAAGCTTTTAACTTTGTATAATCAAAGTCTCCATATCCAGCAGGAATATAACTCATATTATTGTTTAAAGCACTAGTCTTTTTATTATTAATTGATCTCTCTGTAGAATCAACTAATTTTAAGTACGCTTCTAAATCTCTAACCCATTCAACATTTAAAGCATATATCTTATATTGATTACTTACATCTTCAAAGAAAACAGTAAATTCCATAATCGCATCTAAGTAATAAGTATCATTACCGTATTTTACTGATACTTCATCTAAGTATGCTTTAACAATGATCTTATCATCAGTAACATAATCAAATACTATATCTTTTAACTCTTTATAATTAAACTCTTTACTATAAAATACTAAAGGTATACTTGTTAAAGAAATAGTTTCATCAAAGAATTTTTTATAATTCGGATCATCAAGGAAAGCACTATGTTCATCTAAAGATTGAGATGGTGTTCTTGTATGATATCTATCTAAATCACTACTATATTTTGTAGAAGATAAATCTGTTTTAGTTAATGCTTCTAAATAGTTTTTAATAAGAGTTTCTATTTCTCTCTTATCTTTATTTGATAAAACCACTTTTTTCTTATCTTCTATTTTGTAATCGTTACTAGTATTGTTTACTAATTTACTAGTTATAGCATTAGTAGATTCTGTAACATTTATATCTAAACTAAAATCTGCTTTATACTTTTTAGGAGATATAACTACTAATAAAGTTATTACTAATGAAACTAAAACAATTGGAATTAATATTAATAATTTCTTTTTCATATTATCCCTCCAATTCCTTTAAGTCTTCTTGTACTAATTTATAAATCTCTATAGAAAGAGGACTAGCATTATCACCATTTGCTAAATAATCAACCATAGCTTCAGCAAATGTTTCAGCATAGATTACATTACCATAATCATCTTTTTGATTAGCATATCCACTTATTTCTATTCTTAACTCTTCTTCAGTCTTTGGACTTAATCCTTGACTAACTAATCGATCATTAATAATCTTAGTACCTTCTTCTACTAATTTCTTAGCATATGTATATGAGAAGAAATCAGAGTGAACATTAGTATAATCTTTAATATTATCTCCTGCTAAGACATCTCCATTTAATTGTCTCAATACGATTAGATAGTTAAAAGCATGAGCAGTTTCATGAACTATTACATCTTCTGGTATTGAATTCTTAGGATGGAAATTAGCTTTTAAATCCATATTATAAGTTTTAGATACCCTATCATAATCATTAAAGATATTTACATTTAAATAAATTCTTCTAATATAAGCATAATAGTCATCTACTTGACCAACTACTCTAGTAGAGAAATCAGCATAAACATTAGCTTCTCTATTACCTACTAGATATGAATCTACTAAATTTTCTTTAATATTATTTAATTTATAGAATTGTTGTAATCTATTATTTAAATTATTCATAAATGTAACATCTACACCACAAGTATATGAATATTTTAAATTAAGATCTTTATCTAATTTACTATTTAAATCTTCATATTTCTTATCATTACAGAACTTATTACCATCTGTTTCTTTTTGTTTTAAAACATTTTCTACTTGAGTAGTAAATCCATCTAATGAAGAAGATGAAGTTAAATCATAATCTCCAAAATATAATGGATCAAATTCACCTTTTTCTTTTGGATCATCACTCTTACAAATATCTGAATCACTATTTTGACTACAATATATATCTATATCATCACTATTAACATAAGATTTTTTACTACTTGTAATAATTAATATTACTAGTACTAAAGCAACTATTACGATTAAAGCACAAGAAATAATTAACTTATTATTATTACTTTTCTTTGGTACTTGTACTGGTGCTGGTTGAGGTACTGGTTGATTATTTAAATCTAAATTACCTGTTAAATCTTTTAATACTCCAATATTTATTTCTTTAGTTCTATCATCAGCAGCTACTCTATAACCACACTTAGGACAAAACATTGCATTATCATTTAATTTATTACCACACTTAGGACAAAACATATTAATACTCCTCTACAGTGAAATTAGCATATTCATTAATATCACTCTCAGTTATAGGTATATTTATATTAGCAAGATATACCAAAACATAATCATTAGTATCTAATTCAACATAACAATAAGAAACATATGAAGTACTTATATATTTTTTAGTTTCAGAATGATAATTATCATAACTACCTATAAAGTAATAGACATTTCTATCATTTATCTTTTTATATTTAACAGGTGTAACTTTTATATTCTTTCTATTAGTATTAGTAGCATCTGTAATTACCTTTTGATATGATTCAGCATTTTCCTTAGGAGTTCTATAATCATTATCTACAGATAAAGTTACATATTTACTCTTATTAAGTTCTTCTAAATAGAATGTTACTTTATTATAATCAGTATCTATTGAAGGTTGTTCAGGTAATTCTTTACTATATTTATAATTTATTTTATAACCATGATCATAATCTTTATACTTGTTTTGTAAGATAGATCCAACTAAATAATTACCTTCTTCTTTAGAATGAGTATAGTCAGCAGCATTTTCTTCTATTTTAATAGTATTAACCATATTAGTAATAGTTTTAGCATCTATTATTTTTTCTTGAGAAGAGAATGCAAAAGTAAGTGTTCTTTCTTCTCCACTCTCACTATTTTTAAATGGATAAGCTACATACCAATCATCGTGAGCTACTTTAGCATTACCATAACCTACTACATTATAAGTAACATCAAAGTAATAGAATGATTGTTTATCATTTAGTTTTACTTCTATTACATCAGTAAAATCAAAATCAGCATAATAATTACTTTCCTTTAATGATATTAAAAATGTTCTTTGAGTATTTAAATAAGACTTAGGATTTTCACTAGTATAATTAATATCTAATTTAATATCATTTTCTTCACTAGTTAAGTTCTTTCTCTTATATGATTTCTTTAATTCTCTAACACAAGTTGGATACGAGAAACTAATCTTAGTATAATCGTTTAATTGAATAAATCCTTCTTCCATAGCCATATCTGCTTTACAAACAGTCGCTCTATTCTTAGTTTCAGCTCTAACCAGAACTTGTTCATCGTCAGACTTTTTCTTTGGGGAAAATATCTCTTTATTGCTCACTTGAAAAAATATTCCACATCCAATTGAAATACCTCCGAATAAAATAATTATTAATCCAATGATCTTTTTCACTATATCACTCCACCCTACTATAAAAATTATATAACAAATAAGAATTTTAAACAATTACTTTATGTACTATTTAATAATAAAAGTTGATTTTTAAGTCTTTTTTTGTTAAAATCATTATTAGTTGATGAATCGAGGTGAAAAAATGCCAAATATTAAAAGTGCTAAAAAAAGAGTTATCACAAATAAAAAGAAATCTGTAGGTAACAACACATTAGAATCAAGTAGAAAAACTGCTATTAAGAATTTTGAAAAATTCGTTAAAGCAGGAGATAAAGAAAACGCTAAAGTAGCTTTAAATGTTGCTATTCAAAGAATTGATAAATCTGCTAAAAGTGGATTAATTCATGATAATAAAGCTGCTAGATTAAAATCAAGATTAACAAAAGCTTTAAATACTATGGAGTAATTAATTACTCTTTTTTTATTTATAAAAATAAGATAAAATTATTTTAGGTGATATAATGAAAAAGTTTTTATTTAAAGCACTTATATGTATCATTGTATTAGGTGGTATATACTACTATCGAGATGTAATAACTTTATATGTATATGATCTATTAACTGGTACTATCGAAACAAGTAAACTACAACCTAATAGTTATTATCGAAAAGTAGATTATGAATATGTACAAATTACTGATAGTTTTGAAGCAAAGAACTATCAAGATTTATTAAATATATATTACACTATTGTAAATAGTGGTGCTCATGAATTTACTTTTAAATGTGATTATGATGATTGTTTAAATGATGTAGATTATATTTCTAATAATCAACAAATATTATCTAATATCAATTCTTTTATTCATCCATATAATAGTTTCTCTTCTATAGAAACAAAATATAATTCTGTAGGTAAAGTAAATATTGTTATTAATAGACTTTATACTGAGCAAGAAATAAAAGACTTAAATAAAAAAATTGAAGAAATAAATCAAAAATACGTCAAAAGCGAAACTAATATAAATAAAATAATAAGAATCATTCATGATTATATAATTAATAATACTAAATATGATTCTGATAGAAGTGATTTGCAAATAGTAAATTATAAATCTAATACTGCATATGGTCCATTAATAGAAGGATATGGACTATGTGGAGGATATACTGACGCGATGGCCTTGTTCTTAGATTATTTCAATATTCCAAACTTTAAAGTTATAAGCGAAAATCATGTTTGGAATGCAGTTCAAATAAATGGTAAATGGTATCATCTAGATCTAACTTGGGATGATCCAGTAGCACCTTCTGGAAAAGATGTACTTGAACACACATTCTTCTTAATAACAACAAAACAATTAGAAGATACAGAAAAACAGCAACATATCTTTGATAAGAATGTCTTCAAAGAATTAGCCAATTAAAAAGAGAAGTTAATCTTCTCTTTTTTTATTTCTATTTTCTTTTATTCTTAATAAATCTTCTTCTTTAATAAATTTATAGATATTACTAACTACTAGGAATGTAGGAAGTGCAATTAAGATTCCAAACCATCCAAATAGTCCACTCATAACTACAACTGAGAAGATTGACCATAATGGTTTAACATTATTTGTTCTACCATATACATGAGGTGAAATAAAGTATCCATCTACGTTAGGGAAGATTAAACAAATAATTAATGTTGCAATAAATAATTTACTTGAAACAACGCTAGCTAAAATAACCGCAATAATATTTGTAATCCATCCACCAAAATATGGTATTACTGTTGTAACTGAAGCAAGTAATCCTAAAAGTAACCAGTTAGGATGTCCTACTAACCAGAATAAGAATGAATATTCAAAGAATTGAATAATCATAAATATTAGTAATCCTTCTAAATAATGACCTAATTCATCATCGATATTCTTAAATAATTTAAGTGCTTTCTTATTTCTAGAATTTAAATAATTTCTAAAAGAATATCTTATATGATCCATATCTATTAAGAAGTAAATACTTACAACAGTTATAATTATAATTTTACTTAATAAATTAGCTGTATGTGATACAAATGATATAAAACCAGTTTGAATATAATTACCAATCCAACTAACCATTCCGTTTAAGAATTCATTAATCTCTGATTGATAAGGACCAATATCAATATTAAATTTACTAGATAAATCTCCTACTATAGCTTTAGTACTTTCGGTTAAATTTAATAACTGTTCATATATTACCGGTACTGTTAAACCAATAATTCCTACTATAGCAGCAAAGACGCCAAATACAACAATTAATACCGATAGTCCTTTATTAACTCCTTTTCTTTGTAGTAATCTAACTAAAGGAGAAAATGCATAGGCAATGATGAATGCTAAAACATATGGGAATACTAAGTTAAATATTTTTACTAGCAAAGAAAACCAATAATCAATAGTAGCAACACCTATATACATAATTCCACATAGTATTAGGATATTTAATAACTTATAATTTACTCTATTTTTATACATATTATCATTCCTTTTCTAAAAGAATTGTAATTGGTCCATCATTAATTAAGCTAATTTCCATCTCCGCACCAAATACTCCCTTTTCTACTTTAATTAATTTACCTAGTTCTTCATTAAAGTAATCATATAAGACAGTAGCTTTATCTCCACTTAATGCTCTTATATAACTAGGTCTATTTCCTTTAGTAGCATCTCCATATAAAGTAAACTGTGATATTGATAAAATCTGACTATCTTCTGGATTGATACTTTTATTCATCACTCCATTTTCATCATCAAAGATACGAAGATTAATTATTTTATTAATCATATACTTAATAGTATCCTCATTATCTCCTTCAGTAAAACCTACTAAAAGTACCATTCCTTTATCAATCTTACCAGTAATCTTACCATCTACTTTGCAAGATGCTTCTTTACTTCTTTGTACTACTACTCTCACTTAATTATTCGCACCACCTTTTCTATATAAGATAAATTCTCTAAATCTCTAATATAATTATTTAATTGTTCTAGATCTCTAACATATATGTCTAAATCATATACAACAGAGTCACCTTTATGATTAGTACGCATACTATCAAAACTAATACCCATTGTTTGAGCTTTTTTCATTATATCAAGAAGAGAATTATCATTATCATTACAGTATACAAATATTGAAGTTATAAACTTATTGGTAGTCTTTTCAGAATTCCATTCAACATTAACCATTCTATTATCTAAGAATTCTAGATTATGGCAACATTTACGATGAACGCTAATACCATTACCACGAGTGATATAACCTACTATTTCATCTCCTGGAATAGGATTACAACAGTTAGCAAGATTTACTTTAACTTTATCTATTCCAGCTACTATAACATCTCCATCTGTATGTTTAGGTACTTCTTTAAACTTAATATCTTCTATATCTTCATCTTTTTTTAATATTAAATTAATTATATAAGTAGAAGAAAATTTATTATTACCAATACTTAAATATAAATCTTCTAAGTCTATTATTTTAGCCTCTTTAATAAGAATATCCATATTTTCATCAGTAAAGAAATCATTAAAGGCAATCTTTTTCTTACGAAGTTCTTTTTCTAAATCAGCTTTACCTCTTTCTATATAATTATCTTTTTCACTCTTAGAAAAGAAAGCACGAATCTTATTCTTAGCACGAGTAGATTTAACTATATTTAACCATTCTTTAGATGGTCCAGTTGAACTCTTACTAGTAATAATCTTAACTATATCATTATCTTGTAATTCATAATCAAGAGGTACAATACTATCATTAACTATCGCACCAGTCATAGAGTTACCTACACCACTATGAACAAAATAAGCAAAATCTATTGGAGTAGAACCTTTAGGTAATTCAAAGATATCTCCTTTAGGAGTAAATACATAAATATTATTATTTAAGATTTCATCTTTAACACTATTAACAAACTCTTCACTACTCATTCTATCTTCGTTTAAATCTATAATTGATTTAAAGAATTGAAGTTTAGCTTCAGTAGAATTAGTAGCACTTTGAGTTAAATCTTTATGTTCTTTATAAGCCCAGTGAGACGCTACTCCGTTTTCTGCTACTTCATCCATATCATGAGTACGTATTTGTATTTCGAATAAGTATCCATCTATTCCAAAAACAGTTGTATGTAATGATTGATATCCATTTGTTTTAGGCATTGCTATATAGTCCTTAAAACGTTTAGGAATAGGTTTATATTTAGCATGAATCATTCCAATTATTGAATAACATTCTGGAATAGTATCTACAAGTATTCTTATTGCTAGAAGATCATAAATATCACTAAATTTACGACCTTTTTCTAATTTTTTATAAATACTATAAATACTCTTACTACGTCCTTTTATTTCATGTTTAATACCATTATCATTAAGTAGTTTTGAAACACTTTGAAGCATATCATTAACTACCTTATCTCTTTCCATCTTAGTATTATTTAATTTATCTGCAATATCATAGAATACATCTGGTTTTAAATATCTAAGACATAAATCTTCAAGTTCACTTTTTATCTTATGAATACCTAAATGATGAGCAATAGGTGCAAGGATTTCTAATGTTTCACTAGCAATCTTCTTTTGCTTTTCTTCATCTTTAGCCCATAATGTACGCATATTATGAAGTCTATCTGCTAGTTTAATAATAATTACTCTAACATCTTCACTCATACCTACAATAATCTTTTTATAGTACTCAATTAAAGCTTCATTCTCAGTAGAAAAATGAATCTTACTAATCTTAGTAACACCATATACTAAATTAGCTATCTCTGTACCAAATTCATCTTCTAATTCTTGTTTAGTTACTCCTGTATCCTCTATTACATCATGTAATAATCCTGCACATATAGTTTCAGCATCAGCATATACAGTTGTAAGAATTACAGCAGTAGCTAATGGATGGTATATATATGGTTCTCCACTTTCTCTAAATTGACCTAGATGATGTTCTTCACTAAATTTATAACATTCTCTAATTAAAGGCAGTTTATCTTCAGTAATATAAGTACTAGCTTTATCAATTAAATCATCAATTGTATATAATCTTTTATCACTCATTAAACCACCTCCTATATAATATCTAAGTCTTCATCCATTATTTCAGTTTCTTTTTCCTTTATTCCATCTTTTAAATATTTATCTATTTTTTTTACATCAACATTTAAAATATCATCTACGATATCTGAAAGAACTAAATCTTTAGAATCTCTCCATTTAAATTGAATTAAATAATTCCATATATCAGCAATTTTTATATAATCATATTCTTTATGAATCTCTTTATATTTAACTTTTAATGCTGGTTTAACACGACTATATAATTCAATAGCACTATTAAATTCTATATCATCTACCATAGAATCAACCTCTTTCTATTTTTTTGCTAATTTTTCAAATTCATCCTCTATTTCATAGATATTTGTACAACTCATAAAACATATAACACTATTATCATGTTTTAAAAGTTTTTTACAATCAGCTACAGATACTTTATCAGCACCTTTTATTCTTTTAATTATAGTATCACTAGATACTCCTGGATAATCAACTTGCCTTTCACGATCACAATGAATATCCATTACATAAGTTTTATCAGCAAGACTAAGTGCATTAACAAAATCATCCATTAATGCTTCAGTTCTTGAATAGGTATTTGGTAAAAATACTGCGACTATTTCCTTATCAGGATACTTTTGTCTGGCAGCTTTAATAGTTACCGCTATTTCAGTAGGATGATGTGCATAATCATCTATTGTTATATATTTACCTATTTCTTTTATTTTAAATCTTCTTTTAGCTCCAATAAAATTAGCTAAATTTTTCTTTATATCACTAAGTTTAATTCCATAGTAATTAGCTACAGCAATAGCACTTAAAGCATTTTGAACCATATGATTACCATAAAGTTTTAAACTAAATGTACCAAACTTTTTACCATTCATAAAGCAATCAAATTTAGATCCTTTTTGATCTAGTACTACATTCTTAGCAATAATATCATTATTATCATTTAATCCATAATATAATACTTTCTTATCAAATTTTATATCACGTACATTTTTGTCATCACCATTTGCAATAATAAGATCAGCTTTATTAGCAAATTGTCTAAATGTATCTTTAATCTCTTCTATTCCACCAGGATAGCATTCTGTATGATCAAGTTCAATATTAGTTATAATTGCCACTGTAGGATGATAAGCTAATAAATGTTTATTGAACTCATCGCTTTCAATTACAAAGTATTCATTATCCTTAGTAGCATGACCAGTACCATCTCCTACAAAATAGTTACATCCTACTGTATTATCAAAGATTTCACTAATCATTAAACTAGTAGTAGTTTTACCATGAGTACCACTTACTCCAATAGTCTTAAATAACGCTGTAATATCTCCCATAACATCTTTATATTCTCTTAAAGTAAGACCTAATTCTTTTACCCTTTTTATTTCAGGATGATCCATACTAAAAGCTTTAGAATAAGTTACAATAGTATCTTTATCTATATCATGAGCTTCATAGAATATTTCTATTCCTCTCTTTTCTAATCCATCCATTGTATATTTGTATCCTTTAGCATCGTCATATCCACTAACAGAATACCCCATATCACTCAATATATTAGCAAGAGAACTCATCCCTGAACCTTTTATACCAATACAATAATACTTCATGTTATCACTCCAAATCATCTATATAACAATTATATCATTAACTTAAATAGATTGACACTTTTTTTATTAATACACCTATAATAAATTGACATGAATAAGAGATTTTTTATAAAATTGTCTTAGATAGGATGATGAAATAATGAAAAATAAAAGTAACGATACAAATATTTATACTTATATTATTTTTGTATGTACTTTTTTTCTTTTTTTATTGCAATCATTATTTCAAATAATACCTATTCTAATATTTAATTTAGATATTGATAATATTACTAATCTAGAAAAAGCATATTTAACTACTTTTTCTAGTATGGTAACTCTTATAATAATAGGTATTATCTATAGAAAAATATTAATAAATGACTTTAAAAAATTAATTAAATCTACTAAAAAAGAAATATTTAAAAACACACTATTCTCAGTAAAATATTGGATTATTAGTTTAATAATTATGGCTTTATCTTTATATGTATTTCACTTATTAGGATTAAACGATTCAGTTAATAATTCCAATGTAAAAGAACTTGTTAAAGCTACTCCTATAATTATGGGAATACAAGTATTAGTAATAGGTGCTTTAGTAGAAGAAATAATATTTAGATTATCTTTTAAAACAGTATTTAAAAGTAAAATATCTTATATTCTAATATCCGGAATAGTATTTGGTTCATTACATGTATTATCTATTACTAGTTTAATGAATTTATTATATTTAATTCCTTATTGTAGTTCTGGTATTATATTATCTTATATCTATTTTAAAACAGATAATATTTATTATTCTTACTTTATACATGTAATACATAACTTATTAATGTTAATAGTAACTTTATTGGAGGTGATTTAATGCCTAGTAGAGTTGAAAAAAATAGAAAACAAAGAAATAAAATTACAAAAGAATTAGTCGAAGAAAAAACTAAAAAAATATCTATTAAAGTAATAAAAGTATTATTAGTACTATTTATTATTCTATCTATTATCTATCTTCTACTTAGATATGTAGGAACCTCTGGTTTAGTAGTTAGAGAATATATGAAAGAATATGATAATCTTCCAGAAGAATTCAATGGACTTAAAATAGTCCAAATAAGTGATTTAAAATATAATAGTAAAACCGTAGATATTAAAAAAGTTCAAAGAATGGTACGTAAGATAAATATCTTAAAACCAGATATAGTAGTATTTACTGGAGACTTAATATATGGTGATATAGATAACAAAGAAACTAAGAAATTAACTAAAGAACTATCTAAAATAAAAGTTACTTTAAATAAGTACTCTGTATCAGGAGATAAAGATAATGATAAGACGCAAATAATATTAAATAATGCTGGTTTTATTAATATAGATAATAATTATGATCTTATCTTTAAAGATTCTAATACTCCTATTCTAATAACAGGATTTACTAATGAATTAGATTTAGATAAATCATTTGAAATATTTAAAGATGCTGAACTAATGAATATATTTACTATAGGTATTATGCATAATCCAGATTTAATTACTGAAATAAATAATTATCATAAATTAGATATAGCTTTTGCTGGTCATAACTTTAATGGATTAATTAGACTTCCTAAGATAGGTGGAGTATTCAATTATAATTGTGAATTTGTTGATAGCTATTATGACGTTGATGATACTGATTTATTTATATCTAATGGAGTTGGTACTGAGAAATATCCATATCGATTATTAAATCATCCAAGTATAAGTTTATATAGAATAAAAAAGAGCGATTAATAATCGCTTTTTTATTTTAGTATTTTATATTCACTAGCTTCTCCATATCCAGAGTCTAGATATAATATTCCAATATGTCCATCAAAATTTGGATAGATTTGATTATACATATTTAAAGATTTAAAATTAGGAATATTTATATAAACATAATTACCATCATTCATAGTAAGGAAAAATCTAGTTTCATCATATGATGAAGGATCATATTTAATCTCTGATATTTGTTTTAGGATATCAGTATCTAATTCATCTAATTTCTTAATAAATCTATCATAGACAGTATCTGATATATGATTAAGAAGTGTTGGTACTCCTAAGTATTCTTTATCACTTACTATTTCTTTTCCGTTACTTAAAATATAATTATGACTAGGATAATCATATAAAAGTACTTTTTCTTCAGTAACTGTTATTTTAAAAGTATTATAGAACTTTCTTTCTACTTTAACTTTCTTAATATATGGATTCTTCTTTATTTCCTTTTTTATTTTTCTAGTAGATACACTAAAATACTTAGGATAATCAGATAATCCTGCTTCTTCAATAATAGTTTGATCAGATACTAAACTATTACCAGTTATTATAATATTCTTAGTTCTAGTAGATAGAATAAAACTTATTAATAGGATTAATAAAATTAAAACAACAAGAAAAATTAAAATAGGTATTAATCTTATTTTTTTCTTTTTTACTTTAACCTTTCTTGCCATTATATCACTACTCCCAATTTACAAATTCTTGTTCTATTTTTAAATCTACCCCATAATTTTCTTTTACTGTATCATGTACAAATGTAATTAAATCTTTAATATCAGTAGCAGTAGCTCCTCCAATATTAATTACAAAATTAGCATGTTTTTCACTTACTTGAGCTCCTCCTCTAGTAAGTCCTTTTAGTCCTAAGTCTTCAATCATCTTACCAGCAAATCCATCTTCTGGATTTCTAAATACTGATCCAGCTGAAGGATACTCTAATGGTTGAGATGCTTTTCTTTTATCTTGTCTTTCTTTCATAACAGAAAGAATAGCATCTTTTTTACCTTTCTTAAGACCAATAGTTGCTTCTAAACATATATATCCAGGATGTTTTTGTAAGAAAGATGTACGATAATGGAAATCAAGTTCTCCATTAGTCATAGTAATTATTTTATAGTCTGGTGTAAGAACTTTAATTCTTTTAACAATGTAACCCATATCACTTTTATAGGCACCAGCATTCATAAATACTGCACCACCTACACTTCCAGGAATACCACTAGCAAACTCTAGTCCAGTAAGTCCTTTCTTTGCTGCAAATAAGGCCAATCTCATTAAGTTATATCCAGCTCCTACTTTTATAGTTTGAGCACCCAACATTTTAAGTTCATTAAAGTCATCTAACTTAACTATAACTCCTTCAAACTCATCATCACTGAATAAAGTATTACTACCATTACCTAGTACTTTATACTTAACATTTCTAAAATTACATAGTTTAATTAATTCAATTAAGCATTGTGTATTTTTAGGATATACCATACATCTAGCATTTCCACCTACACAGTAAGTAGTATAATGTTTTAAACTAACATTTTCTAATATTCTACCAATTTCTCTTTCTTTTAAATCTTCAATAAATTCATCCATTATACTACCTTCTCCCCATCAATTAACCCTCTAATTATTTCATATATTTTAGTAGCAGAATCAGTTTTACCCAATTTTTTATTAGCTTCAATCATCTTTTTATATTTATCTTCATCTGTTAGTATACTATCTATTGTATCAAGTAATAAATCAGCTGTTAAATCTTTTTCTTTTATTACTACACTCGCACCATTATCTTCTAGTACTTGAGCATTCTTTTCTTGATGATTATGTGTTACATAAGGTGATGGTATCAAAATACTAGGAAGTGTCAATGTAGTTATTTCAGCTATTGTAGATGCTCCCGCACGAGATATAATTAAATCAATATTTTTCATAACACCTAACATATCATATAAATAAGGTACTAATTTTACATTAGAGATAGATTCAAAGTCTTTATATTCATCATAATAGTCTTTACCAGTAACAAATAATACCTCATACTCTTTATTTTTAAACTTAGGAATTATTTCTTTCATTTTATCATTAATAGTTTTAGATCCTAAACTACCCATTACAAATAATATAGTTTTCTTCTTTTTAGATAAGTTATATTTACTCTTATCAACTGCTTTTGTAGTAAGAACCTCTTCACTTCTTGGATTACCAGTAAATATAGTATTTTTCTTATTAAAATATTTAAAACTACTTTCTAAAGATACACCTACTACATCTACCTTATTCTTTAATAATTTATTAGATAATCCTGGAATAGAATTTTGTTCATGAATAAATGTCTTTATACCTAATGATATAGCTGCTTTAACTACAGGAAGAGTAACATATCCCCCAATACCCAATACTATATCCGGATGAAAATCAGCAATAACTTTCTTTGCTTTTTTCTTAGCTTTTAAATAACATTTAATAACTTTAAAATTTTTTAATGGTTTATGTCTATTTAACCCTTTTATTTCTAAACCAACATATGGAATACCTAATTTAGGAATAATATCAGCTTCCATTCTATTAGTTGTACCTATATAAAGAATCTCACTATTTGGTTCTTTTTCTAATATTTTATTAATAATTGCAATTGCTGGATAGATGTGACCTCCAGTCCCACCTGCACTTACTACAACACGCATATTATCACCCTAATAAAATTATATCATAAAACAAATAAAAAAAACGACTATAAAGTCGTTTTTATTTATATTATAGAGATTTTGTTTTTTGGTACGCTTCTTCAACTGCAGCAGTAAGTTCTTCTCCTTCTTCTACATCATAAGAAGTATCAGAACCAGTATTAACATTAGCAGGAGTTGTTCCATCAGGATTTTGTTTTGCTGCTTCTTCCATTATTCTTTGTAGTTCTTCTTGAGTTCTTCTTTCTGCTTCTTTAGCTCTTGCTTCTTCTTCTTCAGCAGCTTTTTTTACAGCTTCAGCATCATCTTGAGCAGGAGTTCCACTTTCTACAACGATTGGAATAACAGGATCAGTAATTTCAGCTGGAGGAGGTCCACCAACTCCTGGTCCAGGAGCTACAAGTACTGGTGTTTGATCAGCAGGTTTAGCAGCATCTGGATTTTGACCATCATTTACAGGAATTTCTCCTTCTTCTACACGATCAGAATTAGCTTGATCTAATTCTTCATCTTCTTCTTCTCCATCAGCAGCTGGATCGCTTCCTGATGTTCCATCAGCTGGTTTGTCTGCAGCAGGTTTACCATCAGCTGGTTTGTCTGCAGCAGGTTTAGCAGCATCTGGATTTTGACCATCATTTACAGGAATTTCTCCTTCTTCTACACGATCAGAATTAGCTTGATCTAATTCTTCATCTTCTTCTTCTCCATCAGCAGCTGGATCGCTTCCTGATGTTCCATCAGATGGTTTGTGATCAACTTCTTCTTGTCCTGCATTTAAAGCTTCAATTTCAGCAATCATAGCATCAGATGTAGCTTTCATTTCTTGTCCTACAGCAATTGCAGTAGAAATTTCAGATTGCATTTGTGCCATATATCCTGATTTATAAGATTCTTTTAATGTTGCTCTTGCACTTTCCCAACTAGTACCCATTCCACGAGCAATTGCTTCTCTATCTTCAGCACTAATTGAATTTAAGTAATTTTCAGCAGCTTGATCAGCAGCAGCTTGGATTTGTCCATCTGATGTTGATACTGTTAATCCACCGAATGCATTACCATATGCAAGTCCGTTTGCAAATGACATATCATCTAAGTTATATTGAGCTCCATTTGCTGGATCTGTTACAGTCATACCAAATTGATATGTACTAGCATTTGCATAAGCGTTAGCACTAATTTGTCCTTGTGCTTTAGCATTATCTAAAGCAAGTCCTGCTTCAATAACTGCTTGTTGTTCATCAACTTCATGTTGTTCGTCTTCAGTTAAGTCATCATGAGAAACTACTTCAGTATGATCTTCAGTATGTTCGTCTACTACTTCTCCATGTTCAATTATAAAGTCATCTGTATAATCTCCTGCTGGATAAACAACTTGGCCATCTTGAGTATCTTCATTTACTAAACGAATTTCAGTATGACGTCTATTGTTAATTAATGTAGCAAGATCACGTGAATATCCTTGATAATTTTCTTGAGCTTCTACTTGTGCTTTAGCAGCCATAGATATTTGATCCATTCCTGGACGATTATCATTGGTAATAGCATCAATCATAGTACGATAGTTTTCAACTATACCTCTAACACTTGAAACGTTTGCTAATTCAGCTAATAATTCATCAGATAATGGACTATTTACTTGTCCAGCTACTTTAGAAGCTAAAGTAGTTTCTCCGGAATTATATAATTGACTAACTAAATCTAAGTTAATATTAACTATTTGAGCACTAGCAGATGTAGTATTAGCAGCTTCCATACTATCTAGTCCACGCATTAATTCAGTAATAGTATTATTAACTACATTACATAATCCCATTCTATCAACAAGATCAGTTATGCTCCAGTTAGCATCTCTTTGTTCTTGTGTAGTATTATCTTCATGCATTACTTCACCAGTTGGAAGTAAATCAACTAATTGAGTTGAAGACTCAATTATGTTAGTTCTATATGTTGCTTTTTGTTCATCTGTTAATTCATCATAATTTAAATGATATACGTTTTCAACTAAGTATCTAGTTTCTTCTTCTTCTCCATTTCCATGGAATACTAAGAATTGAGTATGATCTACATCTGCAGATTCAACTAAGTTTAATCCACCATATACTGTATCAAATGCAAGTAATCTTGCTAATGGACCAACATTATCTACAGTAGCATCATCTAATACATAGTTGTAGTAAACATCTCTAATAACTTGATCAGATGCAGTAGTTGTATGTTCTTTATTAAATGTTAATACATCATTTTCAAATTGTTCAAAGAATGCTCTATCTTCTTCATTATGGAACATTTCAGCTAAACCACTTGGTTCAGTTGCATTCATATAATATACAATCATCTTACTACGAGCAGATTCTAATAAATCCATAGCTTGTTCAGAAGTTAAATTATATGTTCCAAATATTTTATACATATCAGCTGGTTCTGAATAGTTAGCAAATGTAGATAATACTAATGCTTCTTCAAAAGATAAATCTAAGTAAGTATCTCCATCAGCTTCTAATCTGAAGTTTCCTTCTTTATGAGTTTGTCCATGGAATGCTGTAACAACACTTACAGCATCTTCAGAAACAACTCTTCTTGCATCATTGGCATCCATTCCAGCCATTAATTGTTCAAATTCAGTTCCAGTTGTTGGAGTTGTATCATTGTTTGTATTGTTATTATTATTATTATTATTGTTGTTATTATTGTTGTTATTATTAGTATTATTATTGATGTCAATATCAGCACCATAAGCATCATCAACATCTATTTGTCTTTGAGTATCATTACCCTTAAGAGCATCATATACATGTGCAGCACCTACACCTAATACAGCACTACCAATACCAACTGCTGCTAAAGTTCCTGCACCGTATTTTTTCTTTTCATGTGGATTATCTTCTTCTTCATCGTGTTCATCATCATCGCCATCATGTTCATCATCGTGTTCATCATCGTGTTCGTCATCGTGTTCTTCGTCATGTTCTTCATCATGGTCTTCATCATGATCTCCAGCACCTGTTGGAGCAGCTTCTGCAGCTTCGAATTCTGCAATTGCTGCTGCAAAATCTTCATCTGATAAATCTGTTCTATTTATTAACGTGTCACCATAAGCAGCTAATATTTCAGTTTCATCAGCAGTTTCAGGTAATGATTTTTTTTCTATTAAGAATGGAATCATACGATCAACTGGTACTCTTTCAACTGTTCCATCGCTATACCAAACTAATAATTCACCCGCATCAGATTCTCCTATAGGAGCTGCTGTATAATCAGCTATAATTTTTGTTATTTCTTTCATATATTACACCACCTTTTTAATTTGTTAATCTCTTAGCGCCAGTATATTTATATCCAGCATTTAATAGATCTGTATCATTATAATGGCTCCACTTATAATCTATATAAGCTTCTCTAACAACCTTACGACTTCTATATCTATAACTACATACTGTCTTGTAGTTAATAGTTCTTATTTTTTCATATCCAACAATTTGATCAAATGTTGTATATAGAATTGTATTCTTTGTTTCAAAACTTGTACATTGTGTTGTAACACTTGAACCTGTAACAATTGTATCTTCAGCAGTTACAGTAGAAACGCTTCTTGTATATTTCTTCCATGTTGTATATGGAGTTGTTGTACATGTAGAACCACATCTATCCCAGTCCATACCAACAAATACATATTTAACTGATAATGTGTCAGTTGGAGGAGCAGATAAGCTTACCATACCAACATATTGCCAATCAGTTCCAACTTTAATTGCATATGTCTTAGTTGAAGTAGTTGAAGCTCTATAATATGTCCATCCTGTACAAGATCTTTCAGATACTGTACCAGTTTGTTTTACATTTTTAGCAGTAATTGCATTTCCTACTGAATAAGTATATCCAGCAATAACTTGTTCTGAACCTAAGTCTTCAGATTCATAAGTTGAAGTTTTCTTAAATTCAGGTGGATTACTACAATCATATTCTTTTGTAGTCCATGAAGACCATGCTCCATATTCTGTTGGGAATTCTTTATAATATTGATATTCATAAGTTAATGCTTTCTTAGTTACTTTAATACTACATGTATTAGTATTTCCAGCATTATCTTTTACATATCCGTAAATTGTATGAGTTCCAACAGTTGTTACTGTGTAACTTGTATTGTTAGCATATGTTGTACTCTTACCAATTCCAAATGAATTCATTCCACTAGTTGCATCTGTTTTAGATTTAAATCCAATTACGATATCACTAGTATATTCTCCACTTGAAGTTTGAGTACCACTAATAACACTTAATGAACAGTTTGGTTTAGTAGCATCTCTCTTAACAGTAATACTACA
Source organism: uncultured Clostridium sp. (assembly GCA_946402315.1). GTDB lineage: Bacteria > Bacillota_I > Bacilli_A > RF39 > UBA660 > RUG11788. The sequence continues at coordinate 24,751 of CAMIWC010000010.1, forward strand.
TGTTCCAACATATCCATTAGAATCTTTTACATAACCTTTAATTGTATATGTACCATCTTTAGAAATAGTGTATGAAGTCTTTCCATCATATACTTCACTAGTTCCTAGTCCAAATGCTGTAATCTTAGCACCATTAGTACTTGATTTAGATTTAAATCCAATTACTACATTTGATACATACCAGTTATTATTTCCTTTTGTACCAGAAGTAACTTGTAATTCACAAGATGGTTGAGATACTACAGTTTCAGGTTTAACAATCTTAATAGTTGTTTTACAACTCTTAGTATGTCCAGCTTTATCTTTAACATAACCATATACTGTTGTAGTTCCAACTTCAGTTACTGTTAAAGCTGTATTACCATTGTAGTCTGGTGTAGTTTTCTTAGATACACCATAAGAACTAATTCCACTAGTCTTATCAATCTTCTTAGTAAATCCAACTTTTACTTTTCCTACATATTCACCATTTGAATTCTTAGTACCACTAAGAACAGAAACTGAACAGTCAGGATCAACTGTATCTTTCTTAACAGTTATAGTACATACTGCTGTCTTACCATTAGAATCTTTAACATATCCATAAACTTTAGTAGTTCCTTCATTAGATACTGTTAACGAACTATTTCCATTATAATTAGCAGTAGCAGATGTTCCTATTCCATATTTAACAATCTTAGCACCAGAAGTAGTTGTTGATTTAGATTTAAATCTAACTACAACATTACCTACGTACCATCCATTGTTACCTAATTTACCAGATCCAACTTCAAGAACACATTTAGGTCCAGTTGTTGGAGTTGTTGGTTGTGTAGGTTTCTTTGGAGTTGTTGGAGTTGTTTCTTGTTTTTCACAAACACCTCCTGGATTTGTACAATATGAATAGCAACCAATGTGTACTAAAATGTAATCTTCATCATCATTACATTTTAAGTATACTTTCATCAAGTATTCATTCTCTTGTTTTGTTACTAATACATATGAGTTATCAACATCACATGTATCACCATTTTTGTCAGTAAATTCTAATAGTAATTTTAAATCTAACATTTGTCTTAATGTTAATTTAGATTCACTACCTACTGTTTGTGGTAATCTCTCAGTTGTATAGTATAGAATTCCTGCTTGCTTCATTTCTTGAATGTTAGCATTGAAAATTCTATTTGTAATAGCGGTTAAATCGACATTATTTCCACCATTACCATTATTACCACCAGCACCATTTCCACCATTCTTATTTAGTGTACTATTAATTCTAGTTGGTAATAACCATAGTAATAATAATACGAATATTATTACTAAAATTAATTTTAGTAAGAAATCCCTTACAGGAGTTCCTCTCTTTACTTCCTCATCAGCGTACATTTAAATCTCTCCCCCCTTTGAGTTGTGTCGATTATTATAATTCAAAGTCCCTATTTTGTCAATGTTTTTAGATAATTTTACGATAGTACAACCGCTATTAAAATTATCTAAATGAAATTCTTCTACATTTTTATGTTTTCTAAGCATTTCATGCACTTCCTTTTTTAATATTCCTTCTCCAATTCCATGGATAATTGCTAATTCATATTTACCTAATTTTAAGTTATCATTGATGAATTCATCTACAAGTATTCTTGCACTACCTCTTATCTCACCGTGCAAGTCTAAGGTTGGTATGTTACTTAACATCAAGTTTCTTGTATGTAGCCATTACTTCTTTTAGTTCAAAGATTGAGAATCTTCCACCAATCCTTGTAACTGATAAAGCACCAGCTATATTAGATATTTTCATAGTAGTTAAAAGATCATATTCTTTAGCAACACAATAAGTAAATGCACCATGATAAATATCTCCTGCTCCTGTAGAATCAACATTTTCAACTTCGATACTTGGAATTAATTTATATCCATCAAAGTAAGTAAAGCAACCGTGATCTTCTAATGTAATAACTACTTCACCATTAAATGTTTTCTTAAGACAATCATAAACATTCATAAGAGTTCTTACGTTACGATAGTCAATCTTCTCTTTAGAGAAATCTTCAGCAAAATCTTTAGAACAAACTACATAGTCTGCCTTCTTAGCAAGATCAACTGTATTTTCTCTTAAAGAACCAGCATCTATAATTTTAATGGCTTTAGGATTTTTCTTAATTGCTTCTTTAGCAAATTCATATTCATATCCGTCAAAGAATATAATATCAAAATCCTCATCTTCTATATCAACTTTAGTCATAACTGTATTATTTCCTTTGTTAGTCAATATAGTTCTAGTTCCTTTACTTGTATTATTGATAATATAACTGCTTGTTGTAACAACATCTTTATTAACTTCTAAATACTTAGTATTAACTCCAACAGATTCAAACTCTTTTTTAATCATTTGTCCATAATAGTCATCCCCAACTACTCCAGCAAAGAAAACATCCATGCCCCACTTAGCTAATAAATAAGCACAATTAGAAGCACTTCCGCCACCACATTCTACTTTTGGATAGTCAAGTCTAATCTTTTTATTTTCAACTGGATATTGATTAAGAGGAAGAGTTATATCATATGCAGCATTACCTATACATAAAATCTTCATACCCTTTATCACCTTTTATTATAGTATAACAAAAAATACTATATGTTAAAAGATATTTTGAGAAAATTGTTTAATAAATGTCAATAATAAAAAGTAAATCTTTTAACTAAGATTTACTTTTCTTTTTTTAGTGTTTTTTTCCCTAGCTATATATTCTTGCATTTCTGATCTATTCATTGTTTTAGCATATACAATTTCACTACAAGTAATAGATAAAATATTAAATGCTAATATAAAGATAAAATATTTAATTATTTTATTTTTCATTTAATCACCCTTTTTATTAAATAGTAAAAACAAAGAAATAATATACTACGCATAGTATAATCATTAATAATCCTTCTATCTTAGATAGTACTTTATCATTCTTAGCAAACATATAGAATACTAGTGCTGAGATTAATACGAATAATATATCTATTAAATTAAAAGTACTTGAAGTAAATCCTCCAAATATCATTAAAGGAAGACCTAGTACCACTCCTATATTAAAAATATTGGTTCCAATAATATTACCTAATGCAATATCAAATTCTTTTTTTCTAGATGCAATTACTGTAAGAGTTAATTCTGGAAGAGATGTCCCAATAACTACAAAAGTCATAGTAACAATCTTAGTAGTTACATTTAAAATTTTAGCTAATTCTTTAGCATTAATTACTACTACATCACTAGCAATAACAATTAGAATACAACATACTATTAAATAAATTATTGATTTAAGCATACTATACTTAGGAGTATTCTTTTCAAATATACCTTTTTTAACTCTAATAACTGATACTATATAAAACATAAACATTAAGAATAAACATAAATACAAAACTCCATCTACTCTATTTAATGTCAAAGTACCAGTACTAATAAAATGTACTAGTATTGATAAACTAAATAATGAAGTTACTATTACTAGTATAGGTAATTCTTTTTTTATAACATTATTTTTCACTTTAATAGGAGTTATACAAGCACCTAGTCCAATGATTAATAAAATATTAGCTATATTACTACCCATTACATTAGAAAGAGCAATATCTCCTGCATTACTAGCCATACTAGTAAAAGAAATAGCTAGTTCTGGAGCACAAGTACCAAAAGCTGCTGCAGTAAGAGCAATCATCATTTTAGACATTTTAAAATGAGCTGCTATTGAACTAATAGCTTCTACAAACATATCAGAACTCTTAATTAATACAATAAATCCAATTACTAAAAATATTATTACTTTTATTAGTTCCATATTAATCTCCTAATTATTTATCATAATAATTATATCATAATAAAAAACTAAGTACTTTACTTAGTTTTATGGTTTACATCTAAACTATTAATGTAATTATTAAACTCTTTAAATGAAAGATTTGGTTCTACATCAAAATATTCAGTTATGGGTCTAGATTTACCTTCAGCCATTTTTACATAATAATCATTAATAGTAGTTAATGCTTCATCTAAAGAATCATATTCATAGATTCCGGCTTTTTCTCCATTAGGATGTTCTAAATGGTATACTTTACCATCTTTGAAATATAAGACAAAACAATGCATATGTTCTTCAGCATCTAAATTATTAAAATCTTTTCCTTCATATACTCTTGTACAAAACATTCTATTAGGAATATCTAACATACTTAATAATGTACTCATTAAAAGTACTTGTTCAATACATGTACCAATACCATGATCTAAAGTTTCTTCAACTGTAGAAGTACGATATAGTCTTCTAAAATCTTTCAAATTATTTATATGTTCTTCCCCATTTATATCAAGCCAACCATATTTAATATTAGCTTTCATAAATTCTAGAATATCTTCTGGAGTTTTTACTTTTACTTCTTCTATTCTCATCTATATCATTTCTTTCTTGTTATATCTAATATATGTACCAATTACAAATAAAATAGTTAGAACAATTGATACAATAACGCAACCAATACTTAGACTGCTATTAGTAATTATATTTCTAGAATCAGCTAAAGTATAAATACTAAAATATTTAATAAACTCTACTTTTTCAGATAGTTCACCTAATACATTTAAAACATATGATAAAAATACTATCCCTAAACTAATTCCTAATACACTTCTAGTCTTATGGAAAAAAGTAGATATAAATAAATTAATTGAAAATAATGGGAACGCTATTAACAATGGAGATATTCCTAATAATAAATATTGAGTTTGATCAAAGTCTCCACTAATTAATAATGCAAAATAATTAAATAATCCAATTAATAGAATAATTGAAAATACATAAGTAAATCCCACTATAATTTTATTAGTAATTATTTTGGACCTAGTAATAGGTAAATATCCTAAGTACTCTATTGTTTTATCACTTTCTTCTTTAAGTAAAATATTAGATCCAAGGAGTGATACATATACTCCTATAATAATTAATAAAAACATAAGTCCTTCACTCTTTAACCATCCATAAGCAGTATTTAAAGAAGATATATCCATATTAAATACTTTTAATAATTCTGGTGGAAAAGCTTTCATCATATCATCTAGATTTTCTACAGCTTCATCAGTAATAAAGTATGGATAGATAAGAAATACTGCTAAGAAAAGTCCTACTAATATAACAGACCATAGTATAAAACTTTTAAAATTAACTTTAAACTCTCTCTTTATCATACAACCACCTACTTATAATAATTAGCAAATAAATCCTCTAATGGTATTTCTTCAATTAATAATTTATCAATTTTATATTTAGATAATTTCTTAATTAAAGTATCAGGATCAATTGTATTAATAAACTTTATTTCATCATTACTATCTTCTACTATTTCTAATCCTAATTCTTTTTTAATCTTAGAATTATCTTTAGAAGATATTACAAGATAAGTATAATTATTCTTTTTAATATTACTCATTAAATCTTCTTTAATAATTATTCCATTTTTAATAAATCCAATTCTATCACATAGATTTGATACTTCACTTAGAACATGTGATGAATAAAGAATAGTTGTACCTTTTTCTTTTTCTTCTAATAAGATATTATGAAATACATTTTGCATAATAGGATCTAATCCGCTAGTAGGTTCATCTAATATTAATAATTTAGGTTCGTGCATAAGAGCAAGTACAATACCTACTTTCTTTAGATTACCTAAAGATAAACTTTCTATTTTTTTTAATTCATCTATTTTTAATAATTTAACTAGTTCTTTTCTTCTAGAATGACAATTCTTATCATAAAAAGATTCATGATAATCAAACATTGCTTTAACAGTCATATCTTCATATAAATTAATTTCACTAGGTAAGTATCCAATTTGTTTTTTAATTTCTAAATCATTGTAATCTATTTCTTTACCATTAAATAGAATAGTACCCGAAGTCTTATTTATTAATCCAATAATAGTTCTAATAGTAGTAGATTTACCTGCTCCATTAGGGCCAATAAAACCATAGATTTCTCCCTTATTTAATTCTAGAGAAACATCTTCTATACCAATATTATTACCATAGTATTTTTTTAAGTTCTTTAATTTTAAAATACTCATATGTTACCTCTCTTTTAACCACTTTAATTATAGCACAAAAAAACTAAGGATTACCTTAGTTATTTTATTAGTTTAGCATGAAGTACTACTCTTTCACTATGTCCCTTAGCACATGTTGATAAAGTTAATATTTGATCATCTTTAGTAAGATTAATACCAAAGTTATTAATGCTTCTCTTCTTTAAAGTATTTAGAAATTTTACATACTCTTTATCATTTTTAAAACTTGTTTTTAAATAGTACTCTTCTACTTTAATTTGATAAACAGAAAATACTTGATATGTAAATTCACCTTGTTCAGTTATAAAAGTAATATTAAGATTATCTTCATTATTGTACCACTCTTTCTTTAGTACATTTTTTAATGAACCAAACATAGATCCATCTTTCATACTATGAGCATAAAGAATTATATTTTTATCTTTGTCATCTAGTTTGTTATGATAATCCATAAATACCCATCCAGCAGTACTATATTCTTTATTAAAATTATGTTTTAAATAATAATTATTATCTTTAGTTTTGACTACCACATAGTTAATATTAGTATTATTTACTTTTATATAAGCTACTGTATCCTTATTTTGTTTTTTTAAGCTAGCAAAGTCTACAGTAAATGATTCTTCTTCCTCAACTTGTTCTTCAACTACAAACTTATTTGTTTCTGTTTTTATTTCTTCATTTCTAGATACGTCTTTTTTCCAATTAGAAATATTTAAAAACGAAGAAAGAGTAAATAATAATCCAGATAGTATAAATAGTAATACTTTAATCTTTCTTTTCATAAAACACCCCTACAAAATAAAAGGCTATTAATAGCCTTATTCTAGAATTCTTTTTTAAGGAAGAATACTCCTCCAAATAAACTAAATATTCCTACAAATGACATTGCAAAATATGTAGTTATTTCATCTCCTGTTTCAGGATTGTTTACCATTACAACTTCTACTACTTGGTTTTCATCATATGGATTGTATGGTCTAACACCTAATAGATTTTGATATGGTCCTTCATCAGTTGTTGCTTGTGTTGAATAAAGATATAGATGCATATCACTTGGATGATGATCATTATCTCTAATTAAGTAATAATAAAAGTCAGCATAAATATCAGGTAATTTTGTATGACCATGAGCAGTCCACCAGTGATAAGCAAGTCTACCTAAAGTTGTTCCATTTCCTGGATCAGATACATATCCTTTTTCACTATCTCTATCATATGAAGTACCTCTTGCCCAAGTACCATTACTAAATTGAGTAGATGTATAATTCTTTATTGCATACTCTGTAATCATTCTTATCTCTGTTTGTGATAAATCAGAATATTCTTCTTCAGCACTATTTCTATGATAAATAATATCTAGTACTTTATCATATATTTCTTCACCAGTCATTTCTGGATCAGCATCTGGTATATAAATTAATATATTTTCTGGAGTTAAAACTTGTCCATCATATTCTACATCGTGTGGTTCTTCCCAGTTTTGATTAATACAATATACTTCTTCTCTTTCTCCATCCTCGTTTTCAATATAGAAAAGAGGTACTCCTAAATAATGCCAACATACTTCAGGACTATCATCATGAATTACACCAGCAGTAACATTGTTAATTACTACTTCAACTATAAATGTCTTATCTTCTGCAAGTACATATCCTTCTGGAGCGATTACTTCATGTAATGTATACTCTCCTTCTGGTAATAATGTTTTATGATCAGTACCATCTGTTACCCATTCTTCAATAATATTACCATCAGCATCAAGTATTTGAAGTGTTGCACCAGCTAAAGGATTACCATGGTGGTCCTCTTTCTTAATAATGACAGAAACTTTATGTACTTCGTTTTCAGCAGGTGGTTCTTCTGTAGCAGTATTAAGATTAGGTTCTTCTACATAATTAGAATTCTCATCTAATTCAGTATTATCATCTACTATTTCATCTTCAATTTCTTCAGTATCATCTGTAGTAGGTTCAGTTTCTATTAATTCTTCTATTTCTTCTATTTCTTCAACTTGTTCTACTTCTTCTACTTCTTCTACTTGTTCAATTTGTTCTTCTACAACTTCATCAAGTGCACATACTGTTAGTGGAAATAATAATAGAGATGATAACAAACCAAAAACTAATTTGTTCTTCATTTTAAAAATCCTCCCAAAACTCCCTTTAAAATTGCTTTCTATACTAACACAAGTTAAAACAATAATCAAACGTTTTTAATAAAAAAATCCATAGATTTCTCTATGGATTTTTCTACTTACTCATATATGGATTATCACAAGGACAACAAACATCACATTCAGGACAATCCAGACATGTACAACAATCTCCAGTTGTAGTTTTTTCTACTTTGTTTTTAGTTGGTTCTTCTTCTTTGTTCTTATTACATCCAGTTACCAATAAAACTAATAATAAAACAATTAATAAATACTTTTTCATTATTCTTTATAATTCCTTTCAAAATTAAAATTATCTCTTACCATATCGTCTAGAGTCTTTTCACATACAAAGCCTAATTCTTCTTTAGCTTTAGAAGGATCACTATAACAAATATCTATATCTCCAGGACGCCTATCACATATTTTATAGTTTACTTTAACACCATTAACTCTTTCAAAAGCATTAACGATATCTAATACACTATAACCTTTTCCAGTACCTAGATTATAAATAAATAATCCTTTATCTTCACTTTCTAATTTCTCTAAAGCTTTTACATGTCCTCTAGCAAGATCAACTACATGAATATAATCTCTTACTCCAGTACCATCATGTGTATTATAATCATTTCCAAATACACTTAAACATTCTAATTTTCCAGTCGCAACCCTTGATACATAAGGAAGTAAATTAGCTGGTACTCCATTTGGATTTTCTCCAATTAATCCACTTTCGTGAGCACCTATCGGATTAAAGTATCTTAAGATACATATTCCATAACTATCATCTGATTTATATAAATCTTTAAGTATTTGTTCTACCATTAATTTACTAGTTCCATATGGATTAGTAGTACCTCCTGTTTCACATTCCTCAGTTATAGGTACAACTTTTGGATTACCATATACAGTTGCACTACTACTAAATACTATCTTTTTAACATCAAACTCTTTCATAACACTTAAAAGATTAAGTACAGTTGCAACATTATTAGTATAGTATTCTACTGGTTTAGCAACACTTTCTCCTACTGCTTTATAAGCAGCGAAATCAATAACTACATCAATTTTATTTTCACTAAATATTTTTCTTAGGAAATCTTTATCGATCATATTTCCTTCATAAAACTTTATTTCTTTATTAGTTATTTGTTTAATTCTATCTAGTACATCTTTTTTACTATTAGAAAAATTATCAAGTCCAATTACATTGTATCCATTATCAAGTAATTCAACACAAGTATGTGCTCCTATATAACCAGTGGCACCAGTTACAAGAATATTCATAAATTCACCTTCCAAATTATTATTTATCTTTTAAAAATTCACCTAATTCACGATATGTGTCTTGGCTCCAGAAATCCCATCTTTCATCATCTGGAAAACATCCTAATGTTTTAGTCTCTCCTTCAGGAATAAAGATAAAGTCCCAACTCCATCCATATGTTCCAGATTTTTCTGTTGCAATAGATCCTTTAGTAAATCCTTCGAATACTACTGGTTCTCCTCCTGGTTCACAATAAGCTAGAGATTCTTTAAAGTATGCAGATCTATCTTCTACACCTTCCATAAGTTTTAAAACTCCATCTTCTCCAATCATATCTTGAACATCATGAGTATATACTCCAGGAAATCCATTTAAAGCATTAACATATAATCCTGAATCATTTTTAAGAACAGGAATACCTAATTCATTAGCTGCCCATTTAGCAGAATACTTAGATACTTCTGATACGTCTAATGCTTGTATTTCTGGTGTATCCATTTTTACATTATCTATTTCAAAACCTAATGGTTCTAGAGCTTTTTTAGCACTGGCTATTTTAGCCCAGTTACCAGTTACATATGTAATTTTTTTCATAAATTCCTCCACAATTATATTATATCATATTTATATTTTAAATTAATAAAAGAGCTACGCAATGCAACTCTTATTTCTATTTACTATTCTCGGCACTATTAGTTTTTTCACGCACTTCTTCTACAGTCATATCTCCTGGTTTTAATAATGCTATTTTACCAACAGAAGTTAGACAAAGATCTTTATTAGTAAAAACTTTTAAAGGCATTAAAAGTCTTCTTATTTTTTCATCATTTTTTGCCAACTCTTCTGCTTCTTCTCTAGTAATTCTTTTGCCAAAGAAGTAAACTGGAGAAGTATTAGTCTTTTCTCCATGTATTTCTTGACCATTAATAGTAGTTACATCACATTCATAATAAGAAAATTTAACCAATCCTGGTTCTTCTTCAATAGAAAGAGGATCTCTTTCAGTTACTTCAGAAGTTACGACATTAAATTTTCCTTCTGGTGTATCGTAAGCTTTTTCAATATAAGTCTTAGTAACAAGATCAATACCATTTTCATTATTCATATTATCTACCTCACTATATATAACATATCATTATTAGAACAAGATGTCAAAATCATCATTATTTTAGATATGGATTATCACATGAACAACAGACATCATTATCTTTTTTAGTTTCTTTAGGTTCATTAGTAGTAGTCTTACCACAACCATTAATTATCAACATTAAAATAATATAATTAAAACTTAAATATAAAACTATTATAACATATAAATAAAAAGACTAGATTAACTAGTCTTTAGACTTTTATCCAACAGATATAGATATTTTATCTAATAGTTTTTTATTAAAGAATAATAATACTAATAAGATTAATCCTATTATTTTTATACCATAAAATATTAAACCATTTTTATTAAGAAGTGCGCTCTCTTCATAAAAATCTTCTGGATTGTTTTCATTATATTTTATTTTTATTTCTTGTTCAGGAACTGATTTTTTAGATATACTAACAACTATTTCATGAGTTTCTTCTTTTTTATCAACAAAAGTATATGTACAATCAATAAATACATCATCTTCTTTTTCTTCAACATATGTTGCGGTTGTTTCAATATAATCTTTTGCTTTTATTGTTTGAACAAAAAGAGCTGAATCAATTATTATAAAGAATAATAGTATTAGAATTATTACTCCTATAATTACTCTTTTAATAATTAAATTAATTTTATCTATTATAGGTAATGCCTTTTCTACATTATCTTGAATCATTCTTTCTGTTTCTTTAGCTTTTCTCTCTTTTTCAGCTACATATTCTTCATATTCTTTTTCTACAGATTCCTCAGTAATGCTTTTTAAAACATCTGACGGAATAGATGATTCATTAACTAGTTTATCTACATTCATATCTCCATTATTATATAGAATTGATAAATAAGCATCTTTTGGATATTTATCAGGGCAGTTATAACCAACTGTTTCTTCTAAAAATATTCTTTTTCCTAAAGAAGGAATATAAGCAACTACTATTACTTTGTATTCTTCTTTACTTAAAACAAAGTTACCTGTTTTAACACAATCTAGTATTCTTGAATAACATCTTTCTCCTTTTTTACTAGTAGTTTTATCTTTTTTAACATCTTTTAAAGCAGATACTATCATAATTATTCCTAAAGCAAATACAAATAATACTCCAAAACCAATTGCTCCGAACAGTACAAATACTACACATATAAGTATAAAGAATAAACCTAATCCTATTCTAAAACCTTTCATATAAATAACCTCTCTTTTTAATTTAGTGTCACATCATACATAATAATTATACAAAACTATAAATAAAAGATAAATATAAAAAAATAAAAAAACTAGATTTCTCTAGTCATAATTTAATTCAAATATTACATATTTATCTTCTTCAAATACCACTTTGGTATTGTCTTGAATTAAATAATAATAAAAACAAGAATCTTTATTAATTACCATATGAGTAAAATGATACTTTTCGATAAAAGATTTATAATTAATACAATAATCTTCTACTTCCATAGCTTCTACAAAATAATCTGCTTTTTTATTAGCTTTTTTCATAAATACTTCTGCTCTAGTATCCATAAAAGAATGAAATCCTAAATACTCAAGATATGATCCATAATCTAGGTTAGTGTATAAAATCAAATCTTGATTATAATTTTCTTTTAAGAAATCTCCACCTTTTTTAACTCTAGATTCTAATCTATTAGTATTAGATAATCCTACTACAAGCGTAACAATTATTAAAATAATCCAATACTTTTTAGTATCAATATATTTATCATCTACTTTTATATCTAAACCTTTTAAATAATTAGAAAGAATTGGTATAGTTACAATAATAAAGAAAGCAATGTTTCTAATATTAGTAAGAGCTAAAATTGTAGTTCCACCAAATAATAATAAATGTCTTAATTCAAGTTTTCCTTTTTTATAATAAATATATATTAATAATTCTAATGCTAATAAAATATAGAAGAATACTGATATGAATCTAATACAATATTCCGTACTAACTATATTAACCGGAAATAATTCTAAAATATATTTATTTATTTCTGAACTATATGTCATAAATGGAAAAAATACATTCTCATAAGTATATGGATTAATAAATCCTACTAAAAACATAAGTATCATCATTAAGAATAGTTTAAATACATTCTTATTTTTTTGAATAATTAATTGAGCTATATAAGGTAACATAAAAATAAATAGAATTATCCATAAAGCTGCATGTAAATTAATTTGTACCAATGAAATTAATGGCAACAAATAAATAAATTTAGTTTTATTATTCTTGTAAAATATCTCCATTATATAAATAATTAATAATATATGGAAATAAGTAAATAACTGAGGTCTAGGTGATATAAAATTATATTCTAATAATATGCACGTAATACAAGCTAAAACTATAGAAACAAATTCTTTTTTATTAGATAACAATATACATATTTTATAAATAATAAACAAATACAAAGCGACAAACAATTCGCATAATAAAAATAATCCAAAGTCACCTAAGCATTTATATATTAAATAAAAAATAATATTAGAAAATCCTTGTTGAATTACTATATGTAGTCCACTATGTATAGATAAAACATCTATATGAATAAAACCTTTTTGTAATATTATTTCTCCATATTTCATAACGTACCATATATCTTCATTTCCAGAGTAATTAATGCCAGCATTAATAATTAATGGAATCATAAAATACAAAAAACAAATATATTTATTTAATTTAATTTTTTTAATATAAATCAACTCCTATTTAATTATTCTATATATCCTCTATGTTAATATTTCTAGATTCAAATGAATCAAATATTTTTTTCATATCACGATACTTACCATTTCGTAACTCTTCAGAATATGAATCTAATTCTATATTATCTTCATTAGTACTTATTTCTTTTTCTATATTATATGGAACACTTACTAATTCAAATGAAAAGACTTCATCAAAGTTTTTAGAATCTAATGTACCAGTAAGTACTAAGTAATTGGCAACAGTAGTATTTTTAACATTTCCATCTTTTTGCGGATTTCTAAATACATCTATAGCATTACCTACTGAACCAGTATTAATTATGTATCTATTATACATTTTCTGAACATATGGAGTATGAATATGACCATATATCAAAACATCTGCTTTTAGATCACTAATAGTATTATTGCTTGGTAATGTTAATTCATATATATTATTTATTCTATCTATATTCCCAGCAAATTTATCAATTCTTTCTGGATGAGCATGAACTAACCTAACTAGTCTTCCACTCATATAGAATTCATAAGAGAATGGTAAATTTCTTAGATAATCAAGTGATTCTTTATCTAATTTATTTTTATTCCAATTAATTCTATTAACTTCTTCAATTGATTTATTATTTGTATCAATAACACTTGTAAAATATTCATCACAGTTTCCTCTTATTACAACGTCACAGTTATCTCTAATTAGTTTGATACATTCTAATGAATGACTACCTTTTGCGATTAAATCTCCAAGACAATATATTTTATTGATACCTCTACTACTAATATCATTCAAAACTGCTTTTAACGCCTCTAAATTACCATGAATATCAGAAATAATTGCTATTTTCATAATACTATCACCATATAAATTATATCATATAAAAAGACTAAGTATTAACTTAATCTTATTCGCTATCTTTCTTCTAACTTGATAATGTTTTCTATTATAATTAATAATTCTTCAGTATTTGAGTATTCGTAAAAATTATTTGTTACAGTTTTAAGTGAACCACCTATTTTCATACCTTTTTTATAAATACAATATATAGGTTTATTATCATCATATGCCCATCCTAATTCAATTCCTAAACCAGTTGCTGGATAACTACACTCAACTATAAATAAATCTATATTTCTATAAAAAGCTCTAGTGTTTGAAGATGTATCGCTTTTCTCATGAGGTAATATTATTTCATACTCTCTTAAATTATCATAGTTTCTAATAGGTAAATATAATTCATTTTTATAATCAAAAGTTTTAGAATGACCAATATATATTCTCATAAATATCACCAATTTAATTATAACAATAAAGACTAGATTTCTCTAGTCTTTTAAACTCTATTACTTATTTTTACTGCCCTTTAGATTTTATTGCAGCTTGTACTGCTACTTACATAAGGGGGTTATAGAAAATACAAGACGTAATATCTTAATAGTGCGATTAATTACTTTTTTCTTTTACAGTATATGTATCTCTCCTGATAGAAATATCGAATGTTATTTTATCGCCATCAGGTG
>CAMIWC010000011.1 GCA_946402315.1 uncultured Clostridium sp.
CTCCATCAAAGAAGAAAGTAACATGTGGATATTTTTCTGTTTCAGCTATTCTTAATTGAGATAATCCGTGTTCATGTAAGAAATCTACCATTATATTTTTAAGATCAAGATCATTAAAGGCATGAGGAGATAGAACTGTTTCAGTAACTGGATACATTGTAAGAGTCTTAAGATTATTGTAATGTTTTACCTCTAAACTTTTTTCATTAGCTTGTCCTTCATATTCACTAGGATTAGATAAAAGCGTAAACATTTCTCTTAAACGATCTTTTCTAAAGTTAAAAGCAATAACTCCATCATTATCATTTATAGGCATCTTTGTAATTATTCCAGGAATAACAAATTCATCAAATTTACCATTATTATAGTTCTCTTCTATTAATTCTTTATAAGAACTAAATTCCTTAGCTTTTCCATAACAAATTGCATCATATGCTAGTTTTAAACGATCAAAGTTATTATCACGGTCCATTGCATAATATCTTCCTGAGATAGTTGCAATTTTATAACCATATTCATCTAGTTTAGTTTGTAATTTATCTAAATAAGTTAAAGCACTCTTTTCATAAGTATCTCTTCCATCTAGACATACATCTATATAAACATTTTCTAATCCATTTTCATGACACATATCAAGTAGTGACAATAAATGATCTATATGAGAGTGTACTCCTCCATCAGATAATAGACCAAATATATGAAGATTAGAATTATTATTTTTAACATGATTCATTACTTCTAAAATCTTTTCATTTTTAAAGAATGATCCATCTTTAATAGATCCTGAAATAGCTTCAAGTGGTTGAAGAGCTACTCTACCAGCACCTAAATTCATATGTCCTACTTCACTAGTTCCCATTTGTCCTTCAGGAAGCCCTACCGCTGGTCCACTTGCTTGTAAAATAGAATGTGGATATTTTTCCATTAACATATCTAATGTAGGTGTATTAGCATTTTTAAAAGCATTACCATCACTACTTTCTCTTACTCCACATCCATCTAAAATACATAATACTAAAGGTTTATTCATAACATCATCTCCTAACATCAACTAAAATAAAACCCAAAAGCTACACCACATACAGCACCTAAAAGATGTCCCATATGTGAAACATTATCAAACTTTAAAAAAGCACCAATTATTTCATTTACTAAATAGAAAATAAATATAAGTATTAAAGTAATAGGTATCTTTCCTGCTTCAATATTTACAAAAGATGAAAGGGCAATCATCATATAGACTATTCCACTCGCACCTAATAAGATATTTCTACTAAATATATTATGAATTAATCCAATTACTACTGCTGTTATTCCCATCATCATAATCAAATTCATACTTCCATACTTCTCTTCTATCATTGGTCCAATTAATAGTATTGTAAGAAAATTACTCATAAAATGAGTCCATCCTTGATGACCAAAGATATGTCCAATTAATCTTACATACATTAAAGGAGATAGAATAGATGCTCTATAAGTAGAGAATAATAACATATTTAGTATTCCTTTAGATAAAGTATTAATTATTAGTATTCCTAAACATATAAAAAAGAAAGTTAAAACAACAGGTGAATTATAATATACCATTATTTAACTCCTTCATTTAAGCAGAACAATGCATATATTGGAATATATTTGATACCTTTCTTTTTAGAGAAGTTTTCATCAGTAACTCTAATAGCTTCAGTTATTCCTGTCTTATTCATAAATAAAGTTAATGATTTAGATTTAGATAAATTCTTATTTACTAGTTCAATAGGAATAATTTTTCCATCTCTTGTTTGAATAACAAAGCTTACTTCAGCTTTACCTTCAGATTGATAGTAATAAATATTATATCCCATATTAACTAGATTAATAGCAATACTATTTTCGTAAATAATATTACGGTAATTAATATCTGATAAGAATCTTATTTGATTAAGATTTAATTTATTATATAGAAGACCAGTATCATTTAAATATAGTTTAAAACTCTCTGGATCTTTACAATTAGCTAGTGGTACTTTAGCATCACTTACTTTATAACATTTATAAGCAAATCCATTATTATGTAAGAAATTAATAGGTTTATCATAATCTTTAGATCTACTACCATTTTTAATAATTCCATATTGGAACTTTCTATTACTCTTATTTAATTGATATGGAATACTATCATAAGCTTCATTTGTACGAATATTATCAATTATGTTATCAAAGTAGATAAACTCTTTTTTATTAGCATTATTAATTTTATTAAATACTGTATTAAGTAATAATTTATTCTTATTGTTAAGACTCATTTCTACTGCTTCAGGAAATCCTCCAGTCATTAAATAATCATTATAATAATCAAGTGCAACACTATGAAAAGGCATAGGTGTATCATTCTTATAAGAAGTTTTAATAAAGTCTATTAATTGACGATTATCAAGCGCTACTAAGTATTCTTCAAAATCAACTGCATGCATTACTTTAAATTGTAATTCTTCACATTTAAATTGATTTATATTTTCTCTTAAAGAACTAATTAAAATAGTATGATATTTTAACTCTTCATTTCCTTTCTTAAAGTTTTTCATAGCATTGATTATTTCTATATCTTTAACATTATCAATAATAATTAAAGTATCATTCTCAATAATTGTTTCATTAGCAATTAAAGATAAGTGTCTTATTATCTTTTCTGGATTTTTTTCAGTTTTAAATATATCTAATAACTCTTTATTGTTTTCAGAATCTAAATAAACTGTATTCTTATATTCCTTTTCTCCAAATTTTAAAGCAGCATATGTCTTACCTACTTGTTTATTTCCGTATAATACTAATACTTTCCTTTCAGGATCTCTTTTCCAACGATTTAAATATGTATAAATTTTTCGTTCCATAAAATGACCTCCCACACTAATTATTCTAACTTTATTATATTATCAAACTACAAATTAGTCAATTTAAATGTAAATTTATATACTCTGATACCATTAAAATATACTGAGTATTAGTTGGAATATCCCTAATACTATAACCAAAAATATTGTGAATAAGATTTATATCCCCAATATCAAAACTAATACTTATAGATTTTCTAATTGCATGTTCAATTGAATTAATTGATACATTATACTTCTTAGATATCTCTCTATAAATATCATTAGTATTATAAATATTATTTCTTAAAGTAATCTTAATAGCTTCGATTAAATAATTATACCCTTTTAAATTAGAAGCAACACCTAAATTATGTATAACATTTCTTATAAAACTATCATCAAAAAAAGAGCTAATTTCTACTTTTCTACCATATTTAGAAACCAACTCTTCAACACTTGATCTGAGCACTAATAATTCAATACTAAAATTATCTTCTTTTGAAGACAAAGAGAGTTTTATATACTCATCTTCATCACCAATCATATATTATGCACACTTTTCAATTATATATTTAAGTTCATCTATTTTAGCAGATGATCCTCCTATTAAGTAACCATCTACTTCTTCTATTTCATTTAACTCATCTATATTTTTAGGACTAACACTACCTCCATATAGAACTACACAATCAAAATAATATTTTTCAGATATATATTTTTTTATTGCAACAATTGTATCTCTTATTTCATCATTTGTAGGAGTTTTTCCTGTTCCAATAGCCCATACTGGTTCATAGGCAACAATTAACTTAGATGGATTAGTTACATGTGCTAGTACAAAATCTAATTGATTAGAAACTATATCTAAAGTAATACCTTGTTCATATTGCTCTAGATTTTCTCCAATGCAGAATACAGGAGTAATATCATTTTCTAATAATTTATTAATCTTTTTAGTTAATAATTCTGAATCTTCAGAATGATATTTTCTTCTTTCAGAATGTCCTACTATAGTATAAGATGCACCTACTGATTTAATTTGAGAAGCAGATACTTCACCAGTATAAGCACCATTATCATTAATAGATACATCTTGAGCTCCAAATTTAACTACTCCATTATAAAGTCCTAAATATAGATAACTAGGAAACATAGTAACATGATTTTTCTTATCAATACTATTTAATCCTTCTATAAAAGATAAAACATTATCTCCATTCATATACATTTTTTGATTACCAAATACAAGTTTAGTCATTAGAGTCTTCTCCTTTATATTTAATCTTATTAATAATCTTTTTAAGAGCACTAGGATCTCTCTTAGTCATTTCATATACTTCTAATACTCTTTCTGCATAATATTTAGAACTATGTACTTCTGAATGTAATCTAGCATGATAAGATAAGTTAGCTAGTTTTTCATGATCATTATATAAATCAAGAATAGCTTTAATATAACCATCTTTATCTTTAAAAATCTTACCATCTAAATCATCAGTAATAACATTTCTAAAACATTCATCATCAATACATACAGGAGCTAAAGAAGCAGCCATTGCTTCAATTACTGTAAGTCCTTGAGTTTCAGAAAGAGATGCGGTAGTAAAGACATCCGCTATATGATAATAACTTGGCATATCATCATATGGTACTTTACCAGTCATAATAATATTGTTTTCCATATGATTCTTTTCTATAAACTCTTTATATTTAGGGGCATCAGGTCCATCTCCTACAATAACTAGTTTAATATTTTTATGTTTCTTTACTAAATCTAATTGAGCATCTAAAAGGAACTCAATATTTTTTTCTTGAGCTAATCTTCCTACAAATATAATAATGAAGTCTGTCTTTTTAAAACCTAGATCTTTATTAATCTTCTTTGTAGTTTCTTCGTTCATATTCTCTAGATAAAATCTATCTAATTCTATTCCAGTTGGAATAATATGAATTGCTTTATTGTATTCATACTTTTCTTTGAACAAATCATATGTCTTTTTAGTAGGAACAATTAAAGCATTAGCTGTTGTATCACAGTAAAACATAGTAAGATACTCTACTATCTTTTTACTAGATTTATTAAAATATCCCTTTGTTATATAGTGAATATAATCTTCATACATAGTGTGATAAGTATGTACTAATGGAATATTAAATTGTTTAGAAAATACTCTAGCAAAAGTACCGATACCAAACTCTGTATGAGAGTGTATTACATCTAATTTCCACTTACGAATAATATTAACAGCTCTAACAGGATAAATACCAGTTAAACGATAATCATATAATCCTATTGGTATTCCCGGAATTCTAAGAACTGTTCCATCTTCTTCTAAATGATACTTTAAATCTTTATTATTAACAGTTACTACATATACTTTATGTCCTTGTTTTTCTAAAGCTTTTTTAAGCATTAAAACACTTGTAGAAACTCCATTAATAAAAGGAGGATAAGTATCTGTAAATAAACCTATTCTCATTTATCTTTCACTCCTTTAAATGTTGTAAATAGTATTCCTCCTAGAATCATAGCAAAATAATAAGTTACGCATCTCCATAAGATAACTGTAGCTGATAAAACTGCTCCAGTAACATATCCTCCAAAGAATTGTAGGAAACTATATTCAATTCCACCACTACCTCCAGGAATAGGAACAAATGAACCAATAATACTAACATAAGAACAACATACATATACTACTATTGGATCCATTTTTACTCCTAAAGCAAAGAATACAAATAATGGCGTAATATAGTAACATAATAGTCCTACTATATTATACAAATATCCTTTTAAAATAATAGATTTATGTTGTCTAAGTATAATTGCACTTTCATGGAACTCTCCTAATTTAGTACGTAATTTTTCGATAGATTTTTCTTTATTCTTAAACATCTTAAATTTAGAAAAGAACCATATTAATGTATTAAGTACAAAAGTATTAAACTTAGTAGAAAAACTGACTATTAAAAGACCTAGTCCTACTAAAGCATTGATGGTAAATCCTATAATAGTTAAGTTTCTAAGTAATACATTATTTACAATATAATTAAATTTTAAATTAAGTAGTACCGCAACTATTCCATGAGTAATCAATGCCATTTGATAAAGCAAAAAGTTTTGAACAATGATATTTGTACTATGAGCTATCTTTAATCCACTTTTCTTAAGCATATATACTTGCATAGGTTGTCCACCTGATGCGAAAGGAGTTACTCCATGAAAGAATTGCGTAATAATTGTTTGTTTTAAAATAGATCTACGCTTTATCTTTTTATAGTTATTAACTATACCGTGAAGAGCTAAAGCTTTACAAAACCAATATAGAAAAGCAAATCCCATTCCCACTAATAGGAAAACAGGATTAGCACTTCTTAAACTATCTAATATATTTGGAATATCATCTTTAATAACAAAATATAAGACAGTTAAGGTTATTGCTAGTAATAATAAAACTTTTCTAAGTCTTTTCATACTAGGCTTCTGGTATACAACTTACTCCAGGAAGTTCTTTTCCTTCCATATATTCTAGAGTTGCTCCTCCACCAGTTGATGCATGAGTAACTTTATCTTTATATCCTAAATTAGCAGCTGCAGCAACAATATCTCCTCCACCTAAGATAGTAGTTGCATGACTTTCTACTAATGCTTTTAATACATCTTCAGTACCTTTAGTACATTTAGAGAATTCATATACTCCTAAAGGTCCATTCCAGAATATGGTTTTAGAAGTACTAATAATATATTTGAAATTTTTAACTGTTTCTGGTCCGATATCAAGTCCCATTTCATCTTCTTGTAATTCATTCATATTAACTATTCTATTAGGACTATCATTATTAAATTCTTTGAATGCATTAACATCTCCAGGAAGAATTATTTTATTACCAAATTCATTTAACATTCTCTTAGCAAATTCTAAGTTTTCTTCATCAAGTACTGATTTACCTATATTAGATCCTTTTGCTTTTAAGAAAGTAAATGCCATTCCTCCACCTATTAATAAATAGTCACATTTTTTAATAAGGTTTTCAATTACACCAATCTTATCTTCTACTTTACTTCCTCCTAAAATAAGAGTAAATGGTCTTTCTGGATCATTAAGTTTTTCAAGTTCTGTTAATTCTTT
The DNA here is from genome assembly GCA_946402315.1 of uncultured Clostridium sp. GTDB lineage: Bacteria > Bacillota_I > Bacilli_A > RF39 > UBA660 > RUG11788. The sequence goes on from CAMIWC010000011.1 coordinate 6,986, forward strand.
TTCTACAAGGAATCCTACTCCTACTTCAGATAAGTTAGATGCTATACCTACATTTGAAGCATGTGCACGATGTACTGTACCAAAGGCATCATTTATAAATACATCTCCTAGACTAGCCCAATATTTAGCAAGTTCAGGATCATTTCCACTTTCTTTCTTACCATCTAAATCTTCATATCTAGTATTTTGTACTAAGATAACATCTTTAGGATTCATAATTCTTACAGCATCCTCTAATTCTTCTCCACGAGTTACTGGTATAAATTTAACTTCTTTTCCTAGTAATTCACTTAAACGAACAGCAACTGGTTTTAAATCATTTTTAGCAAGATCAGCTTCTTCTTTAACTCTTCCTAAATGAGAGAAGAGAATTACTTTAGCATTATTTTCTAAAGCATATTCAATAGTAGGTAAACTCATTACTATTCTATTATCATCTACTATTTTTCCTTCTTTAATTGGAACGTTAAAATCACATCTAATTAATACTCTTTTATTATTTAAATCAAAGTCTCTTATACTTTTTTTCATAAAATCACCTTATTCCTTCATTATTAATTTTACCATATTTAGGATTAAAATAATATACATAAAAAAAGAACACCTAAGTGTTCTAATTTTTATTTTTCAGCTAATACTTTAGCAGTTCTAACCATTTGTGCAGAGTATCCCATTTCATTATCATACCATGCTACAACTTTAACTAATTGTTTTCCATCTACTTCAACAATTGATGTAGAAAGTCCATCTACTAAAGCACCACAAGTTTCACCAATAATATCACTAGATACTACTGGATCATCTGTATAATTTAATGTTTCATTAGTATTATTTTTAAGTACTGCATTAATTTCTTCTACAGTAGTATTCTTCTTAAGTTCTAGTACTAAGTCTACAACTGATCCTGTAGTAGTTGGTACACGCATAGCAATACCATCTAATTTTCCTTTTAAATCAGGAATAACAGCACCAATAGCAGATGCAGCTCCAGTTGAAGTTGGAACAATATTTGCAGCAGCAGCTCTACCACGACGAGTCATAATTCCTTTTTTATGAGGAACATCTAATGTAGCTTGGTCATTAGTATAAGCATGAACTGTTGTCATATATCCTTTTTCAATACCAAAGTTATCATTTAATACCGCTAGTACTGGTGCTAAACAGTTAGTAGTACAACTAGCTGCAGAAATAACTTCTTCAGATCCATCTAATGTATCATGGTTAACATTATAAACAATAGTCTTTAAATCACCTTTAGCAGGAGCACTAATAATAACTTTTTTAGCTCCAGCATTAATATGTGCCATTGCTTTATCTTTATCAGTAAAATGTCCAGTACATTCAAATACTACATCTACTCCTAATTCTTTCCAAGGTAAGTTTGTAGGATCTGTTTCAGCATATACTTTAATTCTTTGATTTCCTATAATTATTTCATCTTCATCATGACTAATTTCAGTAGTACGATATCTTCTATGACTTGTATCATATTTAAGTAAATATGCTAATTGTTCTGCATCAGTTAAATCGTTGATTGCAACTACTTCTAATTCAGGATCATCCTCCATAATTCTAAATACTAAACGTCCAATACGTCCAAAACCATTAATGGCTACTTTTTTCATTTTAATCCTCCTAATTTACTTTAAAACAACTTCCACCAATAAATTCTCTTAGAATTGAATCATCTGGAATTTCTTCAGATGGTATTGGTAAAAATGTTTTTAACATATTTAATAATCTTTTAGCCTCTGGATAGTAATCACTATTATAATCTACTGAATATAACAAAGGCTCTACATAAGTTTTTAATACTCCTAATTCATAATTTAAAGCAGTATTAAATATTACATTAGCTTCATCTTGATATGGGAAAATATATTTTTCTTCTCCCTCTCTAACATTCTTCCAAGCTTTTAATGTTTGTTCAACAGAATATCCTCTTGTTCTATTATCTCTAATTATTCTTCTTAGTAATCTATTATCAGCAGTTGAAATACGATTATGATTATCAATACTTAACGCTGTTAATGGAGAGATATAAATCTTATATTTTTTGCTTCTAGGTATACTTTTTAATATCTCAGGATTAAGTCCATGAATACCTTCCATGATAATAATATCGTTCTTTTCTAATTTTAATTTCTTAGTAAATTCTGGTTCCCCTTTAATAAAGTTAAATACAGGTCCCATTATTTCTTCTCCATTTAATAATCTATCAATATTATCATCTAATAATTCTAAATTCATTGCTTCTAGACATTCATAATCATAAGATCCATCCGGTTTCTTAGGATTCTTTTCTCTAGGTACAAAATAATCATCCATTGTTATTTGAACTGGATTAATACCAAACATAGTTAAATAGTTAGTTAACTTCAATGAAGTAGTTGTTTTACCAGAAGATGATGGACCAGCTATTAGAATAACTTTAACTCTATCTTTATGTTCGTAAATATCTTTAGCTATTTCAATTAATCTATATGTTTTAATAGCTTCATCTATTCTAATAACATCTCCTATTTTTCCACTACTAACCTTTTTATTAAGAGCAGAAGCATTTGGAACATTCATTATTCTAGCCCATTCTTGGTACTTATTATAAACATCAAATCTTTGTGGATGATGTTGATATTTACCAATTGCTCCTCCATTATAACGGTCTGGATACATTAAAACAAATCCTTTTTCATTAATGTATACTAGATCAAAATACTTAAGTACTCCTGTTGATATAGGCATAATAGTAAAGAAGTAATCATACATATTACCAAGCTTATATAAAGTAATATAACTATTGGTATTATATTTAAGCATTTCTACTTTATCATTATCTCCTAATTTTTCAAAATATTCCATGGCTTCAATTCTAGAAACATTTTTAGGAGTAATACTTAAATCTTGAGCAACTAACTCTTCCATTTTCTTTTTAATATCTTTAATTATTTCTTTAGTAAGAGTTAAATTAGTTTCAATATATAATCCTTTATCAATAGAATATCTAACATAGATCTTAGTACTTTTACCATATAATTCTTTAATAGCGTATATAGTCATAAATACTAATCCATTTAAATAGATTCTATTACCATTTCCTGTTAATAAATCATATATTTTTATTTTTCCACCTACAAGAATTGGTTCATTTAATTCTTTAAAGGCACCATTATGTTTAACAGCAATTATAGGAAATTCAAAACGATTTTGATAATCTTTAGTAACATCTAAATAGGAAGTTCCATAGGCAACTTCTTTTTCTTCATCAAAAATATCTATTTTCAAATCTTTCTCTATCACTTTTACCCTCCTATTCTAAGATAATTCTATCATAAACAAAAAAAAGTAAATATCATTTTACTTTTATTTTTAATTAGTTTACTTTATTTTGTCAGCAATTTCCTTTAATTTACGGAAACGATGATTAAGTCCAGATTTAGTTATATGAGAATCAGTCTCCATAGATATTATCTCGCTTAATTCACTAAGAGATGTTTCTGGATATTTTTTACGATATGTAGCCGCTACTAGAAGTTTCTCATCTAAGATATCTAAACCAAGTTCTTTTTCTATTTTTTCAATGTCTCTTAATTGATTAAGACCAGTTTGAATAATCTTTTCAGTATTAGCTTGTTCACAATTATTAAGACGATTAATTACATTTTTCTCTTCTCTAAAGGCACGTATATTTTCATAATAAAGTACTGATTTATAAGCTTTAATTAATTTCAAAAAATCAGCAATCTTTTCTGAATCTTTTATATAAACCATGAACTTATTATCACGTAATAAAATCTTACAATTTAAATCAAATCCATTAAGTAATCTTTGAATAAGTACTGATTCATATTTCTTATCAAATAAGAATTCTAGATGATATTGACTAGTTTGAGGATCATTAATACTTCCTTTAGCTAGAAAAGCACCTCTAATATAGGCTTTAATCTCATCATCTGAACCAATTATATATTCTTTAGGAGCATCTAAATAATTACCATCTTCATCTATTACTGATAAATCTTTAAGAATATAATCTACTTTTTCATCTACTTCCATATAATAAACATTATTCTTATTAAATGTAGTATTTTGTTTAGTTTCCATTTTAGTATGAATACCATATATTCTTTTTAAAAGAGCATATATTCTTTTTGCAGTAAACATATTTTCAGTATATAGAAGTAGATTGTCGTCTATCATATGTTCATTATTTCTAATAAATCCCGATAATTCTGCGATGTATTCAGAATTAGATAAAGTAATATTACTTATTTCATCTTTAACATCAGTTGCGAAAGACATGATCATTCCTCATCATATAAGAGAATATTAAACTAGCTAAGAGAATACTATTATGTTTTAAAGTACCTCTTTCATCTAATTCAATTAAATCTCCTTCTATTAATTTAACTTTCAATTTCTTTAATTCATCATGATCTATATTAACTTTATCTTTTTCTTCCTTACGATGATATTTATCAAGCATTTCTTGAGATATTTTAGTATTACTTGCAATAACTACATCAATAGGTCTAACTAAGTATTTATTAAGTACTTTTAAATGATCACTTACATTAAAACCATCTGTCTCTCCTGGTTGTGTCATAGCATTACATATGTACATTATTTTAGCATTACTTCTCTTAATAGCTTTCTTCATATCTTTGCCAATTATATTAGGTAATAAACTAGTATAAATACTACCAACACTTAATATTATTAAATCTGCTTCTTCTACAGCTTTAATAGCTTCTTTAGTTATATGTGGTTCTTCTTTATAGTAAAGATTTGTTTTAATATCATTATTAGCAGTTATTTCTTCTTCACCTTCAATAATATCTCCATTAATTGTCTCAGCTATAATAGTTAAATTGTCTTCAGATATAGGATATACTTTATGACGTACATCTAATAATTCACTTAAATGTCTAATCGCAGTACATAAACTACCAGTTCTTTTAATATCAGCAACTAAGAATAAGTTCCCTAAAGCATGTCCATTTAAATCACTAGAAGTATCAAATCTATAATTCATTAAGTCTCTAATTTCTGAACTAGTACTAGATAGATTAGTAATTACTTGTCTGATATCCCCCACCGCAGGAATATGGAATTCATCTCTTAATCTACCAGTAGAACGTCCATTATCAGATACCGAAATAATTGCAGTAATATCTACTGGGAAATCTTTAAGTCCTCGAAGAACATAACTTATTCCTGTTCCTCCTCCAAATACAACAACTTTTTTATTCATACCATCACCATCTTTATATTATTTTAACAAATTATAAAAATAAAATAAAGGTTCAAAGAACCCTTATTAATATCATAAATGCATAGGCCATTATCGCAAATACAGCCAGTATAATTGGATAGAAAACTATATCTATAAATGCAGCTTGTCTGTTACTTAATTCATCTTTTGGAATACCCATAGCTGGATCTTCTTTAATAGTATTAGGTTTTCCATAAGTACCTAAACTTTTTACTACTGATTTGGTATTAGTTCTATTTCTACTTTGAGCCTCTTTTAGATGAACAAGATAATCATTATAGTATATATTATTTTTTCCTTCTACAATTACATCACGATAATAACTATCTCCTTCAGTAGCTTTAAGAATAGCACTGTCCATTTGTAATGGATCATAATGTTCTCTTAAATAATCATTAGAAACCTTTGTATAATCCATAAAAGTAGTAGGTATAGAATAATAAGTACCAGCTGCTAATTTAGCAAGATCAGTAATATTTTTTTCTCTACCATCTTCAGTCAATTCAGGAGAAAAACTAGAAAAGACAAACATGTCATCAGAATAAACTATTTTAGATGGTCTAACTTCTACAACGTATCCTTTATTATGGAAAGAATGCATTACGTGATCTAATTCTAAAAAGATATCCCTAATTCTTTCAGGATCTTTTTCATATGAAAAACGTTGTTCTAATGTTTCCATAACATCACCTACTAATCCTATTCTAAAAAAATTATATCAAACTTATATTCTCTCTTGGATATAATTGACTAATTTTTTCTTAATTATACGCCAACTATTGTCAACTGATTTATAAGGAATAGCTAAAAGTAAAGATATTTCTTTATTACTAAAATTATTAACTTTTAATTCATAAATAGTAGAGTCTTTACTACTTAATTCATATTTAAAATTATAAATAAGGCTTTCATAATAATTAGATAGGACCTTTTCTTCAACTAAGTCTTTCTTATCATATAAAGCTTCCTCTAAAAATAATTCGTTTTCAAAAATATCATCAGAAATAGACTTAGACAATGTAAGTATTAAATTCTTCCCACGTGAACATTTCTTTATATGTTTATACATTTCTCTTTTTATTAAAACTAAGGCATAAGTATAAAAAATGCAATTTCTTCTTTCTGTAAAAGAATTAATCGCATTTAATAAACCTAATATACCTTCTTGGATAAGTTCATCTTTATCCATATTATATGATGGGTACTTTTTCATACATACGTCAGCCATACTTTTAATTATAGGTATATATTTATCTATCATTAAATAGTAAGCATCTTCCGACTTTTCCTCAATCATATATAAAAGTTCATAATCATTAAGATTCCTATAAATAGTAATCCCCCCTATTTTTTAGAACGCATCACCTCATAAATCATAATTCCGGCAGCAACAGATGCATTCAAACTATTGATTTTTCCATACATAGGGATTTTAGCAATAAAGTCACATGCATTAAACATAGACTTAGACATTCCAGATCCTTCACTACCTATTACTAAAGCAATCTTACCACTATAGTCTATCTCACGATAATCAGTACTATTTTCCATCGCAGTACCAACTATCCAGAACCCTTCTTTTTTTAATTTTTCTACTGTTTGACTAAGATTAGTTACCATAGCAATACGAACATTTTCTAAAGCTCCTGCACTTGTTTTCATAACAGTAGAATTAACTGATACACTTCTATCTTTTGGAATAATAATTCCACTTATTCCCGCTGCTTCACAAGTACGAATAATCGCACCTAAATTATGAGTATCTTCTAAGTGATCAAGTATAACTACTTTAGCATCTTCTTCATAGATAAAATCTTCTAGGTCTGAATACTTAAAATCCTCTATGTCTAGGATTATACCTTGATGAGAATATTTATCAAACTTAGAAAATTCTCTTTTAGATAGTTCTTCAACCTTATAATTACCTTTTTCTATTAAAGAAAGTATACTTTTATCATCAAAATCTTCTCTAATTATTATTTTATATACTTTTTTATTATTGTTTATTACTTCTTTAGCAACATTTCTTCCATATACTAACATAATTACTCTCCTAATATATATTTCATTATTTCATCTATTCTATCTTTATTATTACTTAGTTCTAAATAACCAATAAGTGCTTCTAAAGCAGTCGCATATCTATACGTAACAACATCACAATTCTTAGGATGAGTTTTACTACTATTATTACGAGCACGTTTAATTATAGATAGTTCTTCTTCAGTAAAAAAGTTATTATCTAACATCTCATTTATATACTTTGCTTGTCCTTTAGCAGATACATATTTTAATGATTCAGTTTGAAGATCATTAACATTAGCAATACCCTTCATAATTAAATATTTCCTAATATAATCTTCATAAATAGTATCTCCTAAATAAGCTAGAACTAATACATTAATTTCATTTATATTCATATAAACCTCTCAACAAGAATACTCTATCATAACAATACTAATAAAAAAAGAGCATTAAGCTCTTATATATTTTCTGTGATAGGTACAATATACCATTTATCTTCTATTTGTACTACCCAAAATTCTACATTATTAGTAGTTCTTTCATCTGTAATTAAAGTTTGTTCTACAAAAATATGTTTATAATTAGTAATTTCTGGTATATTTTCTAGACCACAATAAGTACCTAACATAGTAGTTTTAATACTATCTTGATCTACCGAATTAACTACTTCTGTAGAAGTAATTTTATATTCTATTTTTAAAGATTCATATATATTTAATGCCGCTAAAGAAACTGCAACTTCATTATTAACATTTTCATCAGCTCTAGTACAAGGTACATAAGTATTTAACAATTTATCTTTATCCTTTTTATTTAAAGCAGCATAATACTCTTCTATTGGAGTTTCATATGTATCTTCTTTTATAGTTTCTTTCTTCATAAAGAAGAAATAATATATACCTGCAACTGCTAACATTAAGATAAGAATAATAAAGAATGTAGGTAAGAATGATTTTTTCTTTTTATTCTTCTTTCCACTAGAAGAAAAATCTTCATCATTAATATAATCTCTAGCTAATAAATCTGGTTTAGGTTCCATCTTTTGTTTTTCTAATTTTTCTGCTTCTTCTCTAACAATTCTTTCTGCTTCTTGTTTAGCAAGAATTGCTTTATTGTCTTCATTCTTCTTTTCTGCTTCTTCATACATAGATGTTAATAAACTAGGATCTATTTCACCAACAGTAGCTTCTGGTAATACTACTTGTTGAACTACTTCTTCTACTGGGGTTTCTTCTTCAACTACTTGAACAGATACACTTTCAATATCAGTATTAATTAGATTTTCAGCAGATACTTCTTCTATACCATTAGATACTTCTATAACTGTATTAGCATTTAATACTGGTTCAGTATTAGGAGCTTCTTCAACTATAGTTTCTTGTACTGGTTCAGGTACTACCTCTTCTACAGTAGATGTTTCAACAGGAGTTGGAATTACTGCTTCTACTGGTTGTTCTACTTTAGGAAGAGCTTCAACAACTGGTTCGCTAAATGATGGTTCTTCTGCTTGTACTTGAACTTCTTCAACTACAGTTGCAGGAACTTCAGTAACTTTAACTTCTTCTGCGGCAGGAGTAGATACTTCAACAACTGGTGCTTGTTCAACTATAGGTAATGTTTCTACTACAGGTTCACTGAAGGAAGAAATTTCTACTTTTTGAACAGGAGTTTCTACTGTTTCTATTACTGGTGCTTGTTCAACTACTGGTGATTGTGGTTGTTCTTCAGTTAGATCCAATGTTTCTATTTCTTCAATTGGAGTTGTTACTGCTTCTACTACATTATCATTTTGAACTAATTCTGGTAATGCTGTTCCACAATGACTACATACAGTAGAATTATCATCTGATAACATTCCACAAGTAGGACATAATTTACTCATTTCCAACCACCTCTATCGTAATTAAATATACTATAATATTTGAAATTAAACAATAAAAAAGAATATTACTATACTAATAATATTCTTATTTAAGTAAATTAAAAGACAAATTATTATATAAAATTATAACCGTATAACTATATATTTTTTCTATATCTTTATCATTTATTTTATATTCTTTTTTAATAATGTCTATATCATTATTAATTATATCTATTGATTTCTTTAGATTAATATATTTGAATACTAAACATGCTAGTAAAAAGATCATACCAAATGTAAGAAACACTCCATCTAATAAATAGATACAAATACAACATAATAGTACCGCTATCTTATTAATATATTTTACTAGTAAAAAGATAAATCTATTACCACTATTTGTTACTACTGCATCAATTGCTAAAGCCATAGAATTAGCAATAGAAGAAACGGTGTTACTATCATAATCTCTATCATCTAATCTAATCGCATTTCTTCTAATATCATAATGACTTCTTCTATTATTGTTTGTTTTAACAAGATAAATATTAGTTTTATTATTCTTTAATATCGATTGAGCAATAGTAATAGAATTAGTCTTTTTACTATTTACTTCTTCTTTATTATTTAGAATTAATAAATATCTAAATTGATAATAAAGTGAGTAAACAAATAATAATAGAAATATTACTACTAAAACTCCATAAAACATTATAGAACCTCGTAAGTAGTACCTTCTCTAGTATCGTTAAGCTTAATTCCTTTAGCAAGTAATTCTTCTCTAATAGAGTCTGCTTTAGCAAAATCTTTATTCTTTTTAGCTTCAGCTCTTTCTTCTATTTTAGATAGAATAAATTTTTCTAAATCTTCATCTACTTCTTTTTCTTCTTCTATTAGATTTAATCCTAATACTTGATCAAAATTATCTATTAGATATAGTTTAGAAAAATCAGATAAACCTTCATCTTTTAAAACATCATATACAAGAGTCATCATAGATGATGTATTTAAATCATTTTCAATAGCTTGTTTAAATCTAACTTGATAAGCATCTGTTTTATTTTCATTTAAATCAGGAGTTTTATCTAATTGTTTAATTCTAGATTTAAGCTTCTTATAGGCAGATTCTGCTCCGTCTAAGGCATCCCATGTAAATACTAATTGATTACGATAATGACTATTTAAGCAAAAATATCTATAAGATAATGGGTCGTATCCTTTTCCTTCTAAAAGAGATACTGTTAAAAATTCTCCTTTAGATTTAGACATCTTACCTTCAGCATCATTTAAGTGTTCTCCGTGCATCCAATAATTACACCATTTATGTCCAAAATATGCTTCAGATTGCGCTATTTCATTAGTATGATGTGGGAATATATTATCTACTCCTCCACAGTGAATATCTAAGTATTCTCCTAAGTATTCAGCAGATATTCCAGAACACTCTATATGCCATCCAGGATATCCTACTCCCCATGGTGAATCCCATTTCATTTCTTGATTTTGGAATTTTGAAATAGTAAACCATAAAGCAAAGTCAGCAGGATTTCTTTTAGCTTTATCTTCTTCAACTGAATCTCTTGCTCCTATTATTAAATCTTCGGGATTTTTTCCAGATAAACGATAATAGTCTTTAGCCTTACTTATATCAAAATAAATATTTCCATTAGATTCATAAGCAAATCCATCTTCTAAAAGTTTCTTAATCATCTTAATATATTGATCAATATGTTCACTAGCAGGAGATACTACATTTGGTTTTTTAATATTTAACTTAGCACAGTCTTCAAAGAAGGCATCAGTATAAAACTTAGCAGTTTCCCTAACTGTTTTACCTTCTCTTAAAGCACCTTTAGCCATCTTATCTTCACCAGTATCTCCATCACTAGTCAAATGTCCAACATCAGTAATATTCATTACTCTATAAACATTATATCCAAGATACTTTAAAGATTTCTCTAATACATCTTCAAATATATAAGTTCTTAAATTACCTATATGAGCATAATTATAAACAGTAGGTCCACAAGTATACATTCTAACTACTCCTTCTTCAAAAGGAATAAAATCTTCTACTTTTTTAGTTAATGTATTATATACTCTCATAAGTCCTCCTTGTATTATTTTAATCTTTCAATTACTAAATCTTTTCCTAATAAATAGATTGTATTAGCAAGTTCTGGTCCATGCATTTGTCCAGATGTTTTAATTCTAATTGGCATAAATAACATCTTTCCTTTATTACCAGATTTTTCTTTAGTATTATTAATAGCTTCACTAATACTTTCTATTGTCCAATCTTTCATATTATTTATTTCTTCTCTAAAGGCATCAATAGTAGCATCTACTCCATCTTGTGCCATAAATTCTTTAGCTTCATCATCAGGATTATATTCATTATTAAAGAATAATCTAACTTCATCTACTATTTCTACTCCATTAGATATATGATTTTGATAAATATTTAATAATTCATCTAACCATTCAGTACTCTTAGTACTTAAATCATATTCTTTTTCTAAGAATGGCATAATAAACTTTTTAAAATCTTCTTTGGATAATTCTTTTATATAATGAGCATTAATCCAATTTAATTTTTTGATATCATATACTGCTGGTGAATTATTAATTCTTTTAACATCAAACTTCTCAATTAAATCATCCATACTAAATATTTCTTGATTATCAGCAGGACTCCATCCAAGAAGAGCTAAATAGTTAATAATTGCTTCAGGAAGATATCCCATATTATATAGGTCCATAAATGTAGAATCTCCATCTCTTTTAGAGATCTTTTTACCACCTTCTTTAATAATATGTGGTAAATGTATATATTCAGGAGATTCCCATCCAAAAGCTTTATATAATAATAAGTATTTAGGAGTAGAACTTAAATATTCATTCCCTCTAACTACATGTGATATTTCCATTAAATGGTCATCAATAACATTCGCAAAATTATATGTAGGATATCCATCTGATTTAAGAAGAATTTGATCCTCTAAAAGTTTGTTTTCAACAGTAATCTTTCCATAAACCATATCTTCATAAGAAGTAGATCCTTCTTTAGGCATTTTTTGTCTTATAACATATGGTTCCCCATTATTTAACTTTTCTTCTATTTCTTCTTTAGTTAGTTTTAAACAATGTCCATCATACATAAAAGCTACTTTTCTAATATCAGCTTCTTCTCTTAATTTCTCTAATCTCTCTTCAGAACAGAAACAATAATATGCTTCACCTTTATCTATTAATTCTTTAGCATATTTCTTATAAATATCTACTCTTTCACTTTGTGTATATGGTCCATAGTTACCACCTTCTTGAGGTCCTTCATCTATGTGCATATTACATACTTTTAAAGTATCATAAATAACTTGTACTGCACCTTCTACTTCTCTTTTTTGGTCAGTATCTTCAATTCTTAAAATAAATGTACCATTTTGTGACTTTGCAACCAAATATTCATATAAAGCACTTCTTAAGTTACCTATATGCATAAATCCTGTTGGAGATGGTGCAAATCTTGTTCTAACTTCTTTCATATAATCACCTACACGCTTATTTTATCATAATAATTAATAAAAAAACTATAATATTATTCATTTATTATAGTTTTTAATCTTGTACCATTTACTAATGGATTTAAATCTCTAATCTTAATATTAGGTAAACTTATCTTTTCTATTTCATCTATCTTAATATTTTCAAATTTATATATTAGTTTTTCTAAATGAATATCATCTATAGATTTTAATCTATTATATAAAGTATCTTCATCTAAAATATATAGTTCTTCATAAGTAATATAGTTATTATTAATCGAAAATCTAGTTATTTCAGCAAGTAATTCCATCATAAAATTATCGTAATCTGAATGACAATATCTATCTATACTATTACTCTCTTCTAATACTCTTTTTGCTATTTCTAGATCTTTAAAACCTATTTCATCTTCATTATTTTCATTCTTAAACACTTTAATATTTTTAACAATCTTTTTAATAGTAGATATATCTAAATCTTTAGTCCAATTAATACCAGAAAGAATCACTCCATCAAATCTATCTGCACATAATTTAGGTCTATTATTATCAACAATAGTATATTTCTTAAAATCAATTATATCTTCTATATCAATGTTATCTTCTTTTAGATATTTTAATAATTTCTTATCTTTTTTAAGAACTGCTTCTGTATATTCCTCAGTACTTTCTTGTTTAGAATAGTCTTTATTCATATAATCTATTACATGAGAAAAGCAAGGAGTAGATATATCATGAAATAGTCCTGCAAGAGTTGCTTTTTTATCTTTAGTTAATTTATAAGTAATTAATGCAACATCTAATGAATGATCAAATCTAGATATATATTCTGGAAAATAATAAACATCATCTGAAGCATAGTCCATTCCACATAGATAACTAATCTTTTTTAATCTTTTAAGTGATTCTAATTCTAAATATTTATTTAAAAATTCAGGGATTGTTCCTAAGTATGTTAAATATTCTTTATACATATATCATCCTATATTGTAAAATAATACTCATTTTTAGCTTCATAATATTTATCATAACTATTACTTAATGCTCTTAACATTTTTAAATAACTATCATCTACACTTAATGAATATAAGTCCCCTTTATTAGTAGATAAATGATCTCCCTTTAATTTTAAATTCTTAAATACTATTTTATAATTAACTTCTTTTTTATCTAAATCATCCCATATATCATAGGCTCTTGTAGTTCTTTCTTCTTCAAGTACAGTAAGTATTAATTTATTGTCTTCAATTTTCCAAGTTCCTCGATAAGTAACTAATCCATTAAGTTCTACATCTACCATTTCTCCTACATAATATGAAAAGTTACCATTACCATTGAAATAGTAACCACTAGGATAACCAGAACCAACTACTGATGAATCTGATATAAATCCTGATAATAAGAACTCTTCTTCATTATCATAATTACTTTTATTTAAAGGAGAACAACCTGTTAATAAAATAATACATATAATAAAAATAAATTTTTTCATAATATCACCAAGAAAAGTATAACATAAAAAGGAGTTATAAAATAACTCCTCTCTTATTATTTATGAATTGTTCCTCCCCATTCAACAGCAGTAAATCCAGTTCTCTTAAATGTAGTAAGTTTTTGTTCTTTTATCTTAGTATATTTATCTACTTTCTTAATATGGATTGCTACTCTTAACATTGAATCCGGATTTGGATTAATATTTAGTTTATTATATTTATTTCTTTCTTCAGTTAATTCAAAATAAACTAAGTTCTTTTCATTCTTTTCAAGTATTGGTAACCAATACATTATAAATTCATTTCTTTCTTTAGCATTAAATCCTATAGTAGTTAATTTCTCTTCTAAGAATTCTATAGCATTATCTTTAGTTACATAGAATCCTTCACTAAAATCTATACTGTGATTCTCTTTTTCTTCCCAATATAGAGCATAATAGTAATTACCATCTTTATCATATAAATCTCCATTTGGATATGCAGTTACATTCCAATTATTAATATATTTAGGATAAGTAGTAGTTAATGCTTTAGGATTTGCAAAAGTAACTGTTACATTAGTTTTCTTAGTTGGATATAAGTATAATACTGGTTTAGCATAACCACCTTCATTTTTTACATCTTTTGATACAGTAACTTCTTTTGTTTTAATATTATAATAATACTCATCAAAATAATCACTTGATTTATCAAATATTACATATATTCCAGAACCAGTTTTTTCGTTTTCTCCTAATTCATCTTCATCATAATATCCAGACAAATATTGATTATATGAATAATTCTTATTCCAGTCACCTAATTCTTTTTCATATCCATCTAAAGTAGCTATGTAGATTTTATTAGATCTTACAGCAATAAAATAATCTCCTACAATAGCAACAGTTTTATCATAACTATTACTTGATTTTAATTCTTTACCAGAATAATCCATCTTAACTAGTTTTTTGCCTTGTAATAGTAACATATAATCATCTTTTAATACATATTGATAATCTTCTCCTTCAAATATCTCTTTATTATCAAATGTAGTTATTCTTGCTGATCCGTTATCGTAACATGCATCATACGTTTCTTCAATTAATCTATTGTTCTTATTACCAATAAATCTTATCCATGTACATTCTCCTTTAGTTGTTTTTAGAACTTTTTCTGTACTTATTTCTATTAGATAAGCTGTTTGAATTGTAGAATCTTTGGAATCTTCTTTTAATGCTACAACGTAGCCATAATTTGCACTGCCCATATAATCGTATTTTCCGACAAATTGTTCTTTTTTAGTTTTATAATTATAAAAAGTTAAATCTGTTAATACAGGTTCTTCTGATTCTCCTTCTTCATAATTACCAATTTTATAATTTTTATAATAAGTTACTCCTGATATTTCTTTATTAATATTATCGTATACTAATCCATAATCATAGTAATAACCTTTTACATCTAATTTTTCTTCTTTTTTAGTATCAATGTAATAAGCATATACATCCATACCTTTTCTGTATAAAACTATATTTCCATCAAATGAGTCTAAAATCAAATCTTTCTTATTAGATTTTTTTTCAAAAGCTTTTTTACAATTATCATCGAAACAACCATATAATGTTAGTTCACCATCTTCTTCATAAACGGCAATATAATCTGTTTTTTCTTCAATTGTCTCATTATAATACTCTGGTCCATCAACTATTGGTGTTTCTGTATCATCTGGGATATCAGTATCATCTTTATCTTCTTTTTCTTCAGTAGGTGTATCCTTTTTAGTATCTTCTTTCTTATCTTCATCTTTGTTAGATAAAAGTAAGAATACAGCAACTGCGACAGCAATTAATACTACAATCGCAACTATAATAATTCCTTTTTTGGATTTTTTTAGTGATTGAACTGGTTCTACTGGTACTTCTCCTTGTTCTACGACAGGAGTTTCAGTTATTGGTTCTTCAGTAGGAACTACATTTTCTTCAATTACCGGTTCTTCAATTTTATTTTCTTCTTCCATAATCTTTTCTCCTCTATTGTAATAATACTACTTTTTTGATTAATAAAAAAGAAGATTATTTCTAATCTTCAAATATTTTTTCCATAACAGTAATTTTTTTATTATTGTAATCTACTTCAACTGTTCTATCATATGGTAATACACATCTTGGATAAGCATGCCCAAAATTAACATTAAATAGCACAGGAGTATCTAAATCACTAAATACTTTTCTATATACTTCTTTATATTCATCATAATATGCTTCATCTATAGGTTTACCTACTATAATACCTTTTACTGATTCAAGGATCTTTTTCTCTTTAAATAGTAATAAAGCTTTTTCTAAATCTTCTGGTTTAATCTTTTCTTCAGATGTTTCAATGAACAGTACTTTTTCTTTCCATTCATCAATAGTAGGTAATATATGATATTTTTCATATACTTCTTTTTCTTCAGGATATCTGCTTCCAGTCATTGTATCATATAAACTTTCTATACAACCACCATACAATTTACCAGTAACTACACCACTACCATTTAATACTTCATAACCATGAATTTCTTTATTTTCTTTTCTAGGTATTCCTAATTGATCAGGTCCAAAACTTTCTCTATCGTTATACCAAACTGGACTAGATACTATTTCAAATGAATCATCATTTCTAAAATATCTCATAAAACAATCCTTAGTATATGGAAGCATATCTTTATCTAGTTCAGCAATATCTACAATAAAACATGGTCCATAGAAAGTAGATAATCCTAATCTATTTAATAAGATATGATTATTTGTAGTATCAGAAAATCCAGTAAATAGTTTTGGATTATTTTTTACAGCATTAATAAATTCCTCATCTTCCATAAGATAAGGTACTAATTTAAACGTATCATCTCCACCAATAGCAGTTATAATTCCTTTGATTTCAGGATCCATAAAAGCTTGTTTAAGATCAGCTGCTCTTGCTTCTGGGTGATTAAATAAGTAATCCATATCTTTTAAAGCATTAGGCATTAAAACTGGTACTAATCCCATTTCTTCTAGTCTTTTTAATCCTAAATCTAATTCATGTTTTGCAAAAGGCATTCCAAGCAATCCTCTAGATAAGGATACAATTGCTACTTTATCACCTTTATTTAATTTTTTTGGTTTCATAATATCATCTCCTAAAAAAATTATAACATAAAAAAAGAAGATTATTTATCTTCTTTTTTGACTTAATAACCAACGTATGTTTTCTTTAGTATAGGCTTTTTTAGGTGTATCTCCATGACTAACATTTACTGGATAGAAAGTACATTTTCCACCAGCATTAGCAATTGCATCACAATTAGATTTAGAGCCTGTATAACACCAGTTATCATTTTGATAAGTACCATTAAATACTCTTGTTGGTATATGTTTCCATTTTTCAATATCTAGAGTAGTTCCACCAGTATCTCCACTCATAATCATAGCAGCTGCAAACTTATTTGGATATTTATTAACTACATTCCAAACACCTATTCCACCTCTACTATGACCAGTCATATATATTCTAGTAGAATCTATTTTATAATCTTCTTGTACTTTACCTATAACACCCATTAATTTATTAATTACGGAATCAGATTTCCAATCACAAGCACCATTATGGCATACTGATCTAGGTGCGATAAAAATAAATTCTTCTCCTACATAAGCATCTCCAGATTTAACAAAAGTAAATGGATGTAACGTCTTAACTAATTCAAAGTCTCCTGTATCTCCATGTAAGAATATTACTAATGCCATATTAGGTTTAGGATTAGGAGGAATTATTTCAAAATATTCCATACCATTATATTCTTTCTTATGTACACCAGGAGAGACAGATATAGATTCCTCTTCTTCTCTTCTTCTTTGTTCTATTTCCCATTCTATTAATTCTTTTTCTCTTAATTTATCAATATTATCTAAAGTAGCTTGAGCAAAGCACTCATCATAAGTACCAATACCAGTTATACCAAGAATTAGATTTACTAAGAAAGGAGTTACCATTAATAGTCCTGATATAATTATTCGTTTCATAATATTATAAGTAGCACTATTTAAATCATCATTATCACCAGTAGTAACTGCTTTAAATAAGTCTATTACTCCTAAAATAATAAATATTATAGGGACAACAACAAATAACAAATTTTTACCTATTTTAGCATAGTAAAATATAGTTAAAATTTCAGAAGTATCACACGTCATATTATCCCTCCTTTATTATGCTTCACAATTTCTAAATAATGATGCTTTATCAGACCATTCTTTTGGTATAGTTATAGCTTTACCACTACTATTTTTATTACAAGCATAATTACTACTATGAGAATAATATCCCTCCATTTGAGTTAGGGCATAGTATTCATTTTTATATAACCAATCATAAGTATATTTAGCCATACCTACAGGAGTAGTACCTTCATATACATAGATACCATTATTAAATGTACCAATTATTAACATTACATGTGCATTATTAGATATTTGATCTCCCATTTGGGCTTTAGCATACATTTCAAAAGCAACATCTTTACTCTTTAATTTAATACATTTCTTTCCATCATAAGAAGCACACACTTTTATTTGAGATGCTTTATTTGTACCTACATAAGACCCAGCAGTATTTTCCGCTTTAAATCCACCATTATGAATAGACCATCCTACAAAAGAAGCACAATCTAATCCACCATGATCTCCTTTACAAAAAGTTTTTAGTCCAACTTTATTAGCTTCTGCTTGAGCACTTGAAGAAAGATTACCCATAGTAATAGGCTTTCCCCAATTAGGATTACTTCCAAAATAAACATTATATCTTTGACTAAAACATTGATGATTACTAATATATGGAATATTAATTCCGTGTTTATATAATAAATAATTAGGTCCAGCTATACCAGCAGTAACTACACCTTCTTTGGTAAATAAACCAGCACTTTTAACTGAATTAAAAATAAATGAATCCATATTCTCTATACTATCTGTTTCACCAAATAAATATGAATCTAATTTAGTATATAAAGTATATGCGTTTTGATTTCTAGATCTAGGTCCATCATTATATAAATCATCATATGTAATAGTTAAACTAGAAGGTGAACTAAGTCTACCTTGTGAATCTTTTACATAAACCAAATATTGTCCTGGAATTTTTGCTATTTCTAAAGTAGTATTATTGATTAGAACCCATCTATCATCATTAATACTAGGTACATTAGAATTAGTTGCGAAATAATATCCTGCAATATCCGAATCACCTTTTCTTGCTTTAACGGTTACAAAAGCAGATTTATGATCAACTGATACTATAGATGGTGCTCCTTCTTCTTCTTCAATTTCTGGAGGATCTATATCGGGTGGTAATTCAGGTATCTCTACATCCAAATCTACTTCCTCAGGATCTGTTAATTCTACTTCACATTTAGATGAATTAGCAATACATTCAGAATATTCATTCCAGTTAGGACCAATTCTAATAATAGATAGTAGTAAAGACAACATTATTGGTAAAAAGAATATTGCTACGGCAGCTACTATTCTAATAGATGATGTTTTAATTAAATTATATAATTCACTCTCATCTTTATAAGAAACCATCTTAAAAATATCTATACCTATTTTCACTATTAATACAGCCGGAACAATAATTCTAATTAATTGAAGAGCTACACTTACTACATATAAGAAATGTAGTTTTAGTTTACCATTATTTTCTTCATCTTCAGCAAAAACTAACATAATAGGATATAAATATAAAAACAATGATAATAATAAATATTTTTTCTTTATTCTCATATCATTCACCTATTCTATTATAACAAATAAAAAAGGATTTAACATCCTTTCATTGCGTCTATTCTTTGTATTCCTATTTTCTTTTCCTTTTCAGCCATAAAAACCTCCCTAAGTCAAATACAATTATTTATGTTCACTTTTCCACTTTTTTATAGCTTCTAATCTTTCTTTAAACTTTATTTCGTTACCTAATACTCCTGGATTATAGTATACTTTTCCTTTTAATGATGGTGGCATACATTCCATATTAGTTAACTTATCTTTAGTATCATGTGCATATTGATATCCTTTACCATAACCTAAATCTTTCATTAATTTAGTTTCACCATTTCTTATAACTAATGGTACTGGTTCAGATAACATATTTCTAGCATCATTAGCTGCCATATTATAAGCCATATAACAAGAATTAGATTTAGGTGCTAAAGACATATATATAACAGCTTCTGCAAGATGTACATTACATTCAGGAACTCCTATAAAATGACATGCATGATATACATTAATTGCTACATTTAAAGCATTAGTATCTGCAAGTCCTATATCTTCTGAAGCAAAACGACATATTCTTCTTGCTAAATAGATTGGATCTTCTCCTGCTTCTAACATTCTAGATAACCAATATACAGCAGCATCTGGATCACTATTACGCATAGACTTATGAAGTGCAGATATTATATTATAATGCTCTTCTCCATTTTTATCATATAATAAACTTTTTTTAGATATACATTCTTCTATTATTTCTTTAGATATCTTAATAGTACCTTTTTTATCTATATCTCCATTTATAACAATCATATCTAAAGTAGTTAAAGCAGTTCTAGCATCTCCATTAGCAAATTCAGCTATAATATGAAGATCATCATCACTAATCTTTACTTTTTCTTTTCCAAAGCCTCTTTCATCAGTAATTGCTCTTTTAAGTAAATCAAAAATATCTTCAGTAGTAAGTTCTTTTAATACAAATACTCTACATCTAGATAATAAGGCATTATTTACTTCAAAAGAAGGATTCTCTGTAGTTGCACCAATAAGTACAATAGATCCTTTTTCTACATAAGGAAGAAAAGCATCTTGTTGAGCTTTGTTAAAACGATGTATTTCATCTACAAAGACTATTGTCTTAATACCAAGGCTTCTATTTTTATCAGCATCTTCCATTACTTTTTTAATATCTTTAATACCAGAAGTAACTGCTGAAAAAGTAATAAATTCTGATTGTGTTTGTGAAGCAATAATTCTTGCTAAAGTAGTTTTACCTACCCCAGGAGGACCCCAAAATATCATAGATGATACATTATCGCTTTCAATCATTCGTCTTAATAATTTACCTTCTCCAATTAAATGTTTTTGTCCGACAAACTCTTCTAAATTTCTAGGACGCATACGATATGCTAAAGGTTCTTGTAGAGGCATTTCAAATAATGATGATTGTTCCATAATAACCCTCCTTAATACTTATATTATAGCATAAAAAAACGGATTAATATCCGTTTTAACTATTATTATTCACCTTTATATTCTGTATTATATCCATGATTTTCTTTAGGTCTCTTATCATTAGGATACATTATATCTGTATATATATCTTGTTGTAATTTTTTAATCATATTATATACACTAACATAATTATCAATACTATCTATCCTAGCAGATGAAGTAACACCTTCAACTGATCTTTGACTAGAAGTTAGAATAATATCTCCAACATTAAATTTTTGATCAAAGAAACCTCTATGTAATTCAACATGAGACATCTCAGCAAATGGTTTTTGAGTATAACTCTTATGTATTATTCCTGATGAAATATATACTGCTCTATCAGTAACAATATAATAAGTATTCTTATGTCTTTTTGAAGCAAGTAATACTCCTCCTAAATATAACCATACAGGCATTAAATGTATAGCAAAAAATGGAATAATAAATAAAAGGAAACTTTTATCAGCACTTTGACTAAAAATAGATAATCCTATAAAACTAAAATCAAATAATGCCCAAATAATAGCAAATGGCATTAAAGGATTAAAAATACTTTCAAAAATATAGCATTTTCTACTAGGTCTACCTTCGTACATGATTCTTTCATCAGTACCAATTAAAGCTTTTAAATCTTCTTTCATATTATCGCCTCCAAGATAAATATATCATATATATAATAATTTTATTTAATAACTATAAAATACTATGTAAACTATAATGTTTTTTGCTTTGATTTCCACTTCTTATATTTTTCAGGCATGCATACTGCACATGGTCTATATCCAGCTTCAATAGCTGTTTCTTCATCAATAAAGAATACTCTATTTACTACATATTTTCCTTTAGCAATCCATCTTAAAGCAGAAGGACAATCTAACCTACCATATATCCTTAATCTTTTATTTCCACCAAAAGTTCCGGGAGTGGAACTCAAATATTCTTTATTATTACCATCTCTTAGTTTATACATAAACCCTCTAGAATTTAATATTCTCAATATTAATTAAATTATTATTATCATCAAACTCTAATTTAAATGTTTCACAATAATTCCATACTCCATTAAATATTTCTTTTTCATTAAAGGAATAATTTCCAGAATAATTTATATTCATCCAATTACTTAAAAGAAAAGCTGTAGCAGTAGCATGTCCAACTACTATTATTCTTTTACCCTTATTATTATCTAATAATCTATTTATAAAATTTAGTAATCTTTCTTTTACTTCATTTCCACATTCACCAGTACCAATTTTATAATTAAAGTCTTCAAATTGATGACGTTCAAAATCTTCTGGTAATTGATCCCAAGAATCTACTCCATGAATTCTTTCTCCTAATTGATCTGAAATATTTACTTTTAAATTATTTTTATAAGCAAAGTATTTAGCAGTAGACATAGCTCTAACATAATTACTAGACCATACTATATCTATATTACTAAATTCATCATTTAAACTAATCTCTTCTGCATACTTTTCACCATATATAGATAAAGGGGTTTTTATATTCTTAAATAATAAAGATTCATTATCTTCTTCTATACCTCTATGATCTTTAAATGGTTCAGAATGTCTAATTAAATATATAGTAGTCATATTATTCTCCTTATCTAATTAAATTATATCATTATATAAAAAAAAGAATCTATATAGATTCTTAATTATAAATGAATAACAACTAATGTAATAGCAAAAGCTAAACATCCTAAAGCAAGTGCTGCTGAAAGAGCCATTAGAACTGCATTTTTTTCTTTATAATATTTCTTAGCTAATAACAATGCACCAATAATAGTAAACGCAAACCCTATAAGGACTATTATTCTTTCTAATAGTCCACCTTCAGAGTAATTATTAATGAATGTTAATAACATACCAAGAAGTAAACAAGTAGTAGCTAAATCATCATTTTTAACAACGTTTTTCTTCTTTATATTCTTTTTAATCGTTTTCTTAGTTTTTTTAGCCATTTTAGCCTCCATTATATTATTCTTTTTTACTATATTTTAAATATTACTTCTATGAATTATTTAATGTATTAAATGAAGTATTTCTATTTTAATCATAACATGAGAATCCCTACATACAACAAAAAATAATTATTAATTTGTAAATAAAAAATTAAAGAATTCAAACATAATAGTAAAAACAAAAATACCCATTAAAGAAAATGTTAATATTTCAGATATTTTATATAATTTCTTATTATCATAAACCTTTGCTCCTGCACCAATCATTCCTAAAACAAAGAATATTATGAATGGTATAACATACATCTTAGCAGTTGTTCCTCGTACATTAATAAATACATATAATAGTATTCCAAACATAGGCAATCCAGATAATAGTATTAAAACCATCATTTTTCTTTTAACACTTTTATCAATATTATTATTTGTGTTATCCATATTAATACTCCTATTACTTATTATAGAGAACAAATTGCTTTATATTAATTATTAATTCGATTTTTTATATTTTCAACAATCTCTCGCAATTGTTCTTTTGAATAAACTAAATCAATATCATCCTTATCAAAGATATCTCCACTAGAGAAATAATGCAAAAACTCAAAATCAAAATATAAGAATTCTGATATACTTTGAAAATATTGATCTATTTTGTCTGCTACTTCCTGTTGTTCTGATTCGCTCATTTGACCAACAACTAAAAGAAATAATTTTTTACCTTTTAATTTTTCACTAGCACAATACGGATTGAATCTATCAATTACATTTTTTAAGATTCCTGTAATAAAATTCATATAAACCGGTGACATAATTATTATTTTGTCACATTTTTCAATTAGATCATAAATTTTATACATATCATCGTTCAATACACATTTATTTGATTCATTACTTTGGCAAGCATTACATCCTAAACAATTTTTAATATTTAATTCAGCTAATGATATTAAAATATCATCTTTTTCTTTTATCTCTTTTAAAAAATTGTAAGAGTTATGCTTTCTGTTACTTCCACTAATATATAAATTCATATTTTTCTCCTATTTATAATTTAATAATTCTTTAAACTCTGAATAATTAGATTATCCTGTTTTTATTACAATGTAATTATTTAATATCCACCGTCAACTTTAATTACTTCATCATTAATAAAGTCTGCATCTTCACTAGCTAAAAAGCAAACTACTCTTCCTATTTCACTAGGTTCAGCAAATCTCTTTTTATATATTTTTGAAGTTTCTTCTTCAATTAAATCTTCTGGTAATAATTTATTCATTTCAGTATTAACCCAACCAGGAGCTACACAATTAACATTTATATATGGTGCAAATTGAATAGCTAAATTATGAGTTAAATTAATTACCCCTGCTTTAGAGGCATCATAGTCAATACTTGTTGGGAAAAATGAATTAATTCCATTAGTACTCGATATATTAATTATTCTTCCTTCTTGTTGATTCATCATTACTTCTCCAACATATTTACTAACCAAAAATGTTCCAATTAAGTTAGTTGATAAAGTTTGTTTCCAATCTTCAACTGTACGATCTTCAAATTCTTTATCAATAGCTATTCCTGCATTATTTACCAATACATCGATATGTTTAAATTCATCAATTATTCTTTTAACCATATCTTTTACATCATTTTCATTTGATACATCAGCTTTTGCAACTATTGCTTTAATGTGATAATTAGTTTCTAATTCTTCTTTTAAGGCTTCTGCTTCTCTATCACTATTTTTATAATTAATTACAACGTTATAACCTTTTTTCGCAAATTCAATTATTGTTGCTTTTCCAATTCCTCTAGAACTTCCTGTTACTAAAACCACTTTATTGTCCATTATATTCACCTCTATTCAATTATATCATACAAACCATAGTTTCTCTCGGTTTATACATCTTGTTTTATTTAATATTCTTATGCCAACAACCTATTGTATCTTCTGTAACAAAACCACCACTTACTCTTGATGGTTTTGAAATTATTTTTCCAAGATTTAATTCATTTGTTATTTTATAAAAAACTCATCTATATTCATATTGTCACCAATTAAATTATAACATAATTAAAGCCCAATTAATGGGCTTTATTATACATGATTATTTATTACCTACAATTACTTTTCCATCTAAATTACAAATATAACAATCAGGTAATTTTTCTTTAATATATTTTAAAGCAGATTTATCTTTTTCTATTTTTCTACCAACAAATACTCCTTCTATTAGTGATGCTGGTAAACCAAACATAATTGCACTTTCTCTATCAGTGGTAGAAGCATCTCTATTTAGTCTTTCATTACTAAGGAATTTCTCTGCATATCTATAATCTAGAAACGGTTTTAAAACGTCTTCTTCAAAATCTAAATTCCATACATCGTTATATGATAACTCTTTTGCATAATTAGAATTCATGTTTAAGATAAACGCTATTTGTCTTTTATCAGAAACTAAGCTAGGAATAAATGATACTTCTTTCGTTTTATCTCCCCAATATGACCATATTTCTTCGTCATTATTAATCTCTTCAGTAACTTCATCAAATTTATGATAAGGAATTAATTTACTTACTATTTTAGAACCTGGACCACGACCAATAGAATATGATATAGTAAACCCACTATATAAATTAATATAATCTTTTAATAATATATCTTCCTTTATGTTCCACATTCCAACACTATTACATATTTTATTTGGTCTTGATTGATCTGTAAAATCAGTTGCGATGAAGCCATTATTAATAGTGAAATCAAAATTATCTAATTCTCCAAAAATACCATGCATAAAAGTACCTTTTAATAGTTTAACATACTCACCTATATCATACTTTGTTTTCTCAATTCTTTGATTATCATAAAATAATTCAACCTGTCTTAATAATAGTTCTCTTGTCTTTCCTTCAAATCTATCATTAATATCTTTTATATATTTTTCTTTATTATTCATATTACCAACTCCAATAGAATTATAGCATAAAAAAAGCCCAATTAATGGGCTTTATTATTATTTGTTTTTACCACAACAGTTTTTATATTTCTTTCCGCTTCCACATGCTCCCTTTTTGAGCATATTATCACTATATTTGGTACATATAGTATTATGGCTTTTAGCCTTATTTTATGGGCATTTAGTACATATTATTATCAGTATTATTTGTATTATAAATATTACTAATAATTTGTTCAATGTGGACAAAATGTGGACAAGGTCATCATCCAATTTATCCTTTGTTTACAAGGATATTATACTACATATTGATTAAATAGACAATGTCCACATCGTATTTTCTCTCAACTCAAAGTGTTGTGATATTTTTATAAAACATAAAAAGAAGTATTGCTACTCCTTTGTCTTACAAATTGGACATTTTGCGCCTCTATTGCGTGCCCTAATTTCTGCATTCCATTCGTGACCTTTGTCACATTTCCACCATACTTGCTTTCCACTATTTGCAGTAAACATTGTTGGCATTAAATCATTGTTTTTTTCATAATTCCACTCTTTTGCAAGTTTTGGATTAGCGGTTGCAAGATCATTATATCCTTCAAGAACTTTAGCATTTGAGCAAATTGGACATCTTGTTCCTATAGTTCTATTATGAATACTTGTCTGCCACTCATGCCCTTTTTCGCATTTCCACCATACCTTTTTTTTGCTTCCTGCTGTAAACATATCAGGTTTTAGATTTCCATTTCTATCATTATTCCACTCTACTACAAGTAATGGATTAGTTGTTGCTAAATCATTATAACCTTTTAATACTTGTTTATTAGAACATATCGGACATCCGACTCCTCTATTTCGCGATTTTATTCTAGAATACCATTCATGTCCTCTTTCACATTTCCACCATACTTTTTTCTCTGTTGTTGCTGTAACCATGTCTGGTTTTAAACTAATATTTTTTTCATAATTCCATTCTTTGGATAATTCTGGATTAACTGTTGCAAGATCATTATATCCTTTTAAAACTTGTTTATTAGCACATATAGGGCATCCGTTTCCTTGGTTTCGACTATTTACACTTGATTCCCATTCATGTCCTCTTTCACATCTCCACCATACTTTTTTCCCACTTGTTGCTTTTAATTTTGTTGGTTCAATACTAATATTTCTTTCATAATTCCATTCTTTTGCTAGCTCTGGATTAACTGTTACAAGATCATTATATCCTTTTAATATTTGCATATTAGCACATATAGGGCAACCTGTTTTTCCATATTTTCGATTACTAATGGTTGCTTGCCATTCGTGACCTTTGTCACATTTCCACCATACTTTTTGTATACTGCCTGAAGTAACCATATCCGGTCTTAACTCTCCATTCTTTGGATAATTCCATTCCTTTGCTAGCTCTGGATTAACTGTTACAAGATCATTATATCCTTTTAATAATTGTTGCCCAGAACAAAATGGACATCCAGTTCCATTATTTCGACTGCTTATACTTGTTTGCCACTCATGTCCTTTAGGGCAAACCCACCATACTTTTTTATTACTATTTGACATAACCATATCGGGCTTTAAATTTCCATTTTTCTCATAATTCCATTCTTTTGCTAGTTCTGGATTATTATTTTGCAATGATTGCTCTTTTTGACTTAGAATAAATGTTGAATATATGTCAGTTCTATCCTTCTTTAAATCAATATTTAATTTTTTACCTAGAAAACTAATTATTTTTTTTGTAACTTCTTCAATACTAGAATCAGATCCTGTACAATAACAAATTTTTAAATAATCATTTTCAGTCCAAGGACAATTTTTATCTTCTCTAACTCTAAAAAGAACTATCTTGTTTTCTTTACAAATATTATTTTTTCTTTCATCTCTTTTTTTATCTTTATGCCAGAAAATACCATCATATTCAATCGCAAATCTTAACGAAGGTATATATATATCTAATTCTATATCTAAATGCCTATCTCCGTTAATAGCATCCGGAAATAATTTTTTTATATAATAATAAATAGCTTGTTCAGGGAAAGATGTTTGTAATTCTTTTGTACAAATAGGACATTTTGACCCACTAGCATTTCTACCAACAATACTTACTTGCCATTCGTGACCTTTGTCACATCTCCACCATACTTTTTTATTACTATTTGATGTGACCATATCTGGTTTTAGATTTCCATTTTTTTCATAATTCCATTCTTTTGCTAATTCTGGATTAACTGTTACAAGATCATTGTACCCTTTTAAGACATTCCTATTTAAACATATAGGGCAACCAGAACCATTATTTCTATCATATATGCTTATTTCCCATTCGTGACCTTTGTCACATCTCCACCATACTTTTTTATTACTATTTGATGTGACCATATCTGGTTTTAGATTTCCATTTTTTTTGAAATTCCATTCTTTTGCAAGTTTTGGATTTATCGTTAATAAATCATTATATCCTTTTAAAGCTAATCTATTGGAACATATAGGACAGCCAGAGCCATTATTTCTATGGTGAATACTTGCTTGCCACTCATGTCCTTTAGGGCAAACCCACCATACTTTTTTATGCGAACCATATGAAACCATTGTTGGATTAAAATCTTTGTTCTTGGAATAGTTCCATTCTTTCGTAAGTTCTGGATTAGTTGTTGCTAAATCATTATATCCTACTAAAATTATTTTATTAGAACATATTGGGCAACTATTTTTCTTCCTTGAATGAATTGTTGCTTGCCACTCATGCCCTTTTTCGCATTTCCACCACACTTTTTTATTAGATCCTAGAGTGATTTTATTTATATCAACATCTTGATTTTTTGAATAGTTCCATTCTTCTTTTAATGTTAAATTATTAATTAATAAATCAGACAATATATCACTCCTTTCGTTAAATATATTATACCACGATTTTACGGCATCCTAACACGATAAAATACGTGGCACGTTTTGTTACGAAGTAATGAAAGTGGCGATAGTATTTTT
>CAMIWC010000012.1 GCA_946402315.1 uncultured Clostridium sp.
TATCTTTTCTACCAGTTAATATCTTATGAGTATAAGTTTGGTGTCCTACATCCCATATAATTTTATCTTTTGGGGCATTATAAACAGAATGAAGCGCTATAGTAAGTTCAATATCTCCTAGATTAGATGCCAAATGCCCTCCATTTTTACTAACTACATCTAAGATATATTCTCTAAGTTCTTCACTTAATTGTTCTTTTTCTTTTATCGATAATTCTTTTAAATCTTTAGGACTCTCTACTCTTTCTAAAATATTCATAAGCCCCTCCTATGATGTTAACTATTTTCTTTCATTATTCTTAATACTTCATCAAAATTATCATCAGTTGCCATCTTATTTCTTTTTATTTCTCCACATTTATTACATTTATATACTATTTTTAACTCATCTTTTTTACCTTTTTCAATTGAAATAGGTTTAAGTATACCTAAACAAGTACATGCTCTATCTCCTGGATTAATATCTACATGTTTAGAACATAAACAATATGGACAATGATCTCTAGCTGTATAACCAAGAGGTTTAACTTCTTTACCACATACTTCACAAATAAAATCTTCATCAATCATTGTAAATTTTTTAGTATCACTCATATTAACCTCAATTTAACTTATCATTTAGATATTTCTCAATAACAGTTTTTATTTCTTGATAAGTATTATCTAATTCTTCTAATAATTCATTATATTCATTATAAATAGGATAACTATATAATTCTTCTTTTAAAGATTGATACTTATTATTTAAATCAGTTGTATCAAGATCCATCTCTTCTTTTTTAACAAGTTCTTTTTGAATAGATTTAATCTCTTCAATTAATTTCATTAATTCTTCATTACTATTCATTTGTTCTTCTACTAAGATAAATCTCTTATAAGTATCTGATTCTTTTATATAGTCCACTATTTCATCTATTTTAGCTAGAACTTTATTCTCCAACATATTCTCCATCCAAACTCCATGATTTTGCTTCAAGTACTTTTACATTTACTATTTTACCTATTAATGATTTATCTCCAGTAAAATTAATTAATTTCTTAGTATCTGTATAACCAAATAAGACATTCTTTTTAGTACCAACACCTTCTACAAGTACTGGCACTACTTTATTTAACATTATCTTATTACTTTCAAGAGAATATTTATTAATTAAATCATTTAATTTATAAAGTCTTTGTTCTTTAATACTTTCAGGTACTTGTTCATTAAAAGCTGCGGCTGGAGTCTTTTCTCTAGGTGAATAAATAAATGTATATGCACTATCATATTTACAGTGTTTTACTAAATCTAGTGTTTCATTAAAATCTTCTTCTGTTTCAGTAGGAAAACCTACAATTATATCTGTTGATATAACTACTCCAGGAATACGTTCTCTAATCTTATCAAAAAGAGTTATATATTCTTCTTTAGTATAACGTCTTCCCATAAGTTTTAAGACTCTACTAGATCCACTTTGTACTGGTAAATGTACAAATGGCATAATATTAGAGTACTTTGCAATTACATCTATCATACCATCAGTAAAATCCCATGGATGACTAGTCATAAAGAAGATTCTTGAAATATTAGTTTTTGCTACATCTTCTAGTAAGTTCTCCATATTGTATTCATAATCAAAATCTTTTCCATAAGCATTTACATTTTGACCTAAAAGAGTTACTTCTTGATATCCATCCTTAACTAATTGTTCTACCTCCATAATTATATCTTTAGGATTTCTACTTCTTTGTTTACCTCTAGTAAATGGTACGATGCAATAAGTACAGAATTTATCACATCCATAAATTATATTTACATAAGCTTTATATGGATTTTCTCTTTTTACTGGTATTCCTTCTACAATATTACCTTCTTTAGAGAATACCTCTATTTCTTGATGTTTCTCTGAAATGCTTCTATTTAATACTTCCGGTAAATGATGTAAGTTATGAGTACCAATTACAAAATCTACGTACTTACGTTTATTAATTATTTCTTGAATTACTCCTTCTTCTTGAGCCATACATCCACATAACCCAATAACAAGATTAGGATTATCCTCTTTTAAATGTTTTAATCTACCTAACATACCAAAGGCTTTATTATGAGCGTTTTCTCTAATTGAACAGGTATTTAAAACTACTAAGTCTGCTTCTTTATAATCTTTTGATTCAACATAACCCATCTTCTCTATCATAGCTTTAATATTTTCAGAATCATGTTCATTCATTTGACAACCGTAAGTTTTAATAAAATACTTTTTACCTATACCTAAAGTACTTAAATTATCATTAAATACATATAATTCATCTAATTCTTTATTATTAGTTCTTTGTTTAGCTTTTATATAATCAGGGAACTCCATAATAATACCTTCTTCCTCTTCCATATTATACTAAAATTAAGATAAATAAAAAAGTAATAATTAATTAACTATTACTTTCTATTAGTACTGTTTTAATAATACCTTCTAATTTATTTGTTTTGTTCTTAGATAAAACTTCATCTTTGATATCAATATAATCTCTTTTAAAGTAATGTACTAATTTTTTCATACGAGGTACTAATTCTTTACTCTCTAATGAATCCATTATAATTTCTAGATTAGCCATCTTTGTATATTTACCATATTTATTAGTTTTAATATAAGTATCATATAATCTTTTAAAAGAAGCGATATCAATATTATTAAATCTTTTATCTTCAAGTATCTTAATACTTGTATATATATAGTTATTATTAATTGAACGATCTAGAATAGTTTCTCCTAAATTATTCTTAATATTAGGAATAAACTTTTTATTTTTTGTCAATTCTTTCATTATGTCCACTACATGAACATAATTAATAAGTACTAAGATATGCGCAAAGGTATTACCATCTTTATTTTGATGGTTAACATCCCAGTTTTTATCTTTCATATGTTTTAGTACTAGTTGGTATTCACCTTTCATTAATAATCTTACTAAAATATCATTTCCATTATTGTCACAAACATTAATGTCTAACTTATGTTTGCTAAGCAATTTATCTACTGTATCAGAATAACCTTCTTTAATTAGTTCAAATACTAACGAGGGTTCATCAAGACAAGAGTTAATTGCTTGTTGTTCATCATAAAACATGTAATACACCTCTTTTTTAACGTGACGTTTTCTATTCTAACAAATTGGTGTATTTTTGTCAAACAACTAAAAAAGAGTATTACTACTCTTCTAAAATATCAGGATTTACTGTTACACAGAAAGTATTATAATCTTCTGTTGAATAATGAATCTTAATTGTTTTAACTGCAACTTTTTTAGTTACTTCAACTTTAGTAACAAAGAATTTACCAACATTATTGTAATAATATGGTTCTTCAGAATCACAATAATATAGATCATATACTTCTGAATCATTTAATTCTTCATCAAAAAATTCTCTTAAGAATTTAGTTTTACCTAAAGTCTTTAAAGTAATTACTCCATCTTTATCACTTACAAAATAAGTAAATCTAGGAATATTTATAGATATATGCGCAGGCCCTACTTTGTTTTCATATTTAGTATGAATAAATGTTTTATTACATAATACTAAGAAAGCTAATACTAGAACTACAAATAAAATAATTCCTTCTATTACAAAGTTTCTTTTCTTATAAGTATTTAATTCTTTTTTAGATATTCTCTTAGTCTTATGAGTTACTTTTCTTTTTTCTTCTTTTTTCTCCATTTTTAGCACCCTCTATTCTTATTAAATTATATAATAGATATCTATTATTTTCAAGAATTATCAGCAGTTAGAACTGTATCATATAAATCTTTTGCTGATTGTAAATCTATTTGTTTAGTATCGAACATTTTTTTATCTTGTTCTTCTGGTTCAAGTCCTTCAACTTCTTCCCAGTATTTTATCCAATCTTTATCCATAATATACCTCTATATATATGATATCACGAATAAATTAAAGTAGATGATTAAATGTAAATTGTACAGTAAATAAATGTAAAATAAAAAACCTTATATAAATAAGGTTTCTTTCTACTGGCGGAGACAGAGAGATTTGAACTCTCGCGACAGTTGCCCGTCCTACACCCTTAGCAGGGGCGCCTCTTCGACCACTTGAGTATGTCTCCGTATTTTGACAATATATATACAAATTTAAAAATATGGTGGGCTGTTAGGGACTCGAACCCTAGACCCACTGATTAAGAGTCAGTTGCTCTACCAACTGAGCTAACAGCCCATAAAATTCAACTTGCTAAATAAGTATAACATAAAAAACATAAAAAACAAATACTTTTTCTCTATTTATATATGATATTACTACATATTTTAGTATAATTTAATTGAGGTGTTATTATGAGTTTATTAGTTATTGGTGACGTTCATGGTAATTATTATGCTTTAGAAGCTATTATAAATGAAGCCTTAAAAGTCTTTCATCCAGAAACTGATGCAATAGTTTTTACTGGTGATTATGTAGGTGATTTCCCTGATGGATCTAAAGTAGTTGATTTAATACAAAAACTTAGTGAACGTTATAAAGTATATGCAATTAAAGGTAATCGTGAAACCGGTCAAGTAAGACCTTATCTAGAAGCTAAAAGAAATGGTACTGAACCTAATTGGAATCTAGATACTACTATGGGTTCTGCATTAGTATGTTGTAGAGAATTAAGAGATGATCAATTAGAGTATTTAGA
The DNA here is from genome assembly GCA_946402315.1 of uncultured Clostridium sp. Taxonomy (GTDB): domain Bacteria; phylum Bacillota_I; class Bacilli_A; order RF39; family UBA660; genus RUG11788. Next base: position 4,668 of record CAMIWC010000012.1, read on the forward strand.
TAATCTTCCTGATACATTAATTATAAGAGAAGAAGGTACTCCTCCTCTATTTGTAAAACATAAGATGCCTTTAACTGCAGAGGAACTAGAATTAGTAAGAAGAGAACATATGGCAGTAGTTACTGCTCATACACATGAATATCATACTGAAATAAAAGATGGTATAAGAATATTTAATAGTGGTTCTTGTGGTCTTACCGATCATGGATTAGTTGGTACTTGTTATGGATATTTAAATTATGATCAAAAAGATGGTTGGTATATGATTGGTGTAGAATTAGATTATGAATATGAAAAAACAATTGAATCATTAAAAGAGAATAAAGATTTATACGAAAGATGCCAAGGATGGGGAAAAGCTTTAGAATTATCTGTACAAACTGGTATAAATTGTACTGCTTTATATTCATTTGAAGCTAATAGACTTGCGGTTCTAGCTGAAGAAGCACAAGAACAAGGAATTGAACCTAATCTAGAACCAACAGATGATTTACAAACTGTATTTAGTCAAGGTAGATATGCTAATGTTAACTATGATGGATCGAGATTAGTAGATGTTTTAGATTTTGGTCATATTGATGACGTAAGAGATCATAAATATGTAGAATTACCTGTCTTAACATCAGAAGGAACATCTTATAAAAGAGCTAAAAATATTAGTCCTGAAATCTATGAAAAAGCACTTGAAAATATTACTCAGATAGCACTTAAAGCTACTCATGATGATGTTGTTATAGGTAGACATGAAGCTAGAAAAAAATAAAAGCGATTAATAATTGCTTTTTTTATTTGAACAAAATAAAAAGCACTAATGTGCTTTATTTACAATATCCATCTCCAGGATTTTTTCCTTCGACATATTCTTTATCAGAAATGCTACATGATGTTTTAGTAATACTATCTTTTATATAACCACCAAAAGTATTAATAATTGCTATTACAATTACTGATATTAATGCAATTATAAGTACATATTCTACTAATGCTTGACCTTTATTATTATTCTTTTTCATCACTAAATCACCATACCCTTTAGATACTTTAATTTTATAATGATTGGCATTTTTTGTCAATAATATGATATAGTAAAAATGGTGATAAAATGAACCAAATAAAAGTTATAGAAGCCAAATCATTTAAAGATCGATTCTTTGGTCTTATGGGAAAGAATAATATAGATTACTGTCTATTATTTAATCATTGTAATAGTATTCATACGTTTTTTATGAAAGAAGCAATCGATGTAGTAATGACTGATGATAATGATAAAATTATATATATAAAAAAGAATCTGAAAAGAAATAGAATAATACTTCCTAAAAGAGGGGCAACTAAAACATATGAATTTCCTAACAATTATATAAAGAAACAAAAAAAAGGTGATATTTTAAAACTAAAATAACACCTTTTTTATTATAGAGTTTTTTGACGATTTTTTTCTATGATGTTTTCTTTTCTTCTTCTATCGACCCAGCGTCTAGCACATCTACCAGCTTTTCTATATTTAACTGGATTCCTATCATGCTTAGATTCTCTTCTGATAGTTCTTCTAGAAATATCTCCAACTAAATTATCAAATTCTGGATCTAGAACGATACATTTAAAGTGATTAGCAAGATATGCAATAGCACTTAAATGACGTGAATCTCTTTTTGTTTTAACTTGACCACTCATTAAATCTTCGAATAATCCTGGCATATTCATTAAGAAGTATTCATACTCTACCTCATATTGTCCAATAGTTTCAGCTTGAACTGAACGATATTGTCCAGATAAATGAGTTGTTAAACCATCATAACTGTGAACTACTGCCTTTAAATATGTCTCCTTTAATTCTAAGTTTTCATCTTCTAAAGCTGGTCCATTTTCTAATACCTTTTCTAATCCATCTCTACAAAAATCTAGAAAAAATTCATAACTTATTGGAGAAAATATAGAAGTTGCTCCATTCAAAAATTTCTCATACATTTCCTTTGATTCAGTATATTTTTCTACTAAAGAATCTGTACTTAATCTTAGTAAATCTGTTTGAACATTAAGTGCATTTCTAACTTTTTTTACGTTTTCTTGATTCATTACCTTTACCTCCCTTTATTATTTTAAATATTTCATCATAATTACTTACTAGAATAAATTCCAAATCATTTTTAATTTCATCTGGTATTTCAGACAAATCTCTTTCATTATCTTTTGGAATAAATACTTTCTTCATCATTGCTCTATGAGCACCTATTACTTTTTCTTTTAAACCACCTATTGGAAGAACTTTACCTCTAATAGTAATTTCTCCAGTCATTGCAATTGTAGATGGTATCTTGGTATTAGTAAATAAACTAATTAATGCTGTTGTTAATGCTATACCAGCACTAGGACCTTCTTTAGGTACTCCTCCTTCTGGTACATGGATATGAATATTACTATTTTCTAGTTTTTCAAAATCTATATTAAACTTATCAGCATTAGCCTTAATATAACTAAAAGCAATTTGAGCAGATTCTTGCATTACTTCTCCTAAAGATCCTGTAAGAATTAGTTCTCCTTTGCCTTTATACATAGTTGTTTCTACTGGTAATATATCTCCACCAAACTTAGTATAAGCAAGACCATTTACTACACCAATGTTACCTTCTTCTTCATTCTCGTGATAGAAATATTTTTCATTACCTAAATAATCTTTTATATTCTCCTCTGTAATAGTAAAATTATCTTTTACTTTATCAACTACTATTTCCTTAACTATCTTACGAATAATAGTAGCAATTAATCTTTCTAGTTCTCTGACTCCACTCTCTTTTGTATAATTTCTAATTATTGATAAAAGTGCTTCATCAGTAAAGGTAATTCTATTCTTTTTAACACCATGTTCATCCAATTGAATAGGTACTAAATAAATCTTAGCTATATCTAGTTTTTCATATTCTGTATAACTTGATAATTCTATTATTTCTAAACGATCTCTAAGCTCATTAGGAATTTGATCAATGTAGTTAGCAGTTGCGATAAACATAACACTACTTAAATCATATTCTTCTTCAATATAGTGATCAGTAAATTTAGAATTTTGTTCCTTATCTAGAACTTCTAGAAGAGCACTAGCTGGGTCTCCTTTAATATCCTTAGTCATTTTATCTATTTCATCGATAATAAATACAGGATTACTTGTACCAGCTTTTTTCATACCTTGAATAATAAGTCCAGGAGCTGCTCCAATATATGTTCTTCTATGACCAACTATTTCTGCTTCATCATTTACTCCACCAACACTAATCTTTGTTGATTTACGATTTAAACTACTAGCAATACTTTGAGCAAGAGTAGTTTTACCTACTCCAGGAGGTCCAACCAAACACATAATAGGACTTCTTAAACTATCTTTATTTTGTTTTACTGCTAGATATTCAATAATTCTATCTTTAACTGAATCAAGTGCATAATGTGATTTATCTAAATCAGCTTTTACTTTCTTCAGATCATTTTCATCTTTAGTATAAATATTCCAAGGAATACTAAGTAACCAATCTATATAAGTACTTAGTATACCTAATTCTGGTGAATTTGGATTACATGCTTCATATTTATTAATTTCATTTTCTAGTCTAGTCTTAATCTTTTGAGGACAATCTAGTTTACTAGCTTTTTCTCTTAGTTCATCTACTTCATAATCATGATCATGTAAGTCCCCTAATTCTTCTTTAATAACTTTTATTTTTTCTCTTAAAATATATTCTTTTTGACTTTTTTCTAGTCCTTGACTAACTTCATCTTCTATTTCTTTTTCTAATTTTAATACTTCTACGTCTTTGTTTATGTCATCTAAAATCATTTTTACTCTTTTAGTAGCAGAAAACTCTGCAATATATTCTTGTTTTCTTTCAACGCTGATTGGTAAAAATAAAGCAACTACATCAGTTAATTGATTAATATCTGTAATACCAGCTATCTGAGATAGAACTGTATTAGACATATATGGAACTTCTTTAACATACATCTCTATATGTTTAATTAAACTTCTAACGTATGCTAGTTCCTCTTTCATTTCTAATTGTTCTTCTTCTACTGTTGATACAATCGCATCACATATACCTTCTTCTTTAGTATAAGTATGAACAAAACCTCTATGTAGTCCAGAAATAACTACTCTAGTTTTACCATTAGGCATATCTATTTTCATCTTAACAGAACCAACTACACCTACTTTAGGTAGTTCTGTAATATCAGGATCAACTTCTAGTTCATCTTTAGGATTAACTACTAGTAATTGATTATCATAATAGTCTTCTGCTAAAGCTATTATTTTTTTATCAATATCACTATCTAATTCAATCCTAATTTCACTATTGGGAAATAAGACCATGTTACGAATAAGTAGTACTGGTAAATTTGTTTTCATCATAGTCCATCACCTCAAATAATTGCTTTTTATTATAACTATACAAAATATAAAAATCAAGGAAAAGACAATAAAAAAAGATGCTTTTTACATAGCATCTTTTCTTGAGAAATTAAGTTTACCTTTTTTATCAGTTCCAATAGCTTTTACAAGTATTTCATCTCCTACTTGAACTACATCTGAAACCTTATCAACTCGTTCTTTAGATAACTTAGAAATATGTACTAATCCTTCACATCCAGGCCATACTTCTACGAAACATCCAAAGTCTTCTATTTGTACTACTTTAGCATTGTATACTTTACCTTCTTCTACTTCTCTAACTACATCTTCAATCATTTGACGAGTCTTTGCGATAATATTCTTATCACTATGATAGATTACTACTTTACCATAGTCATCAATTTCAACTTTAACAGCACGAGCATCTGTTACTAATTTAACATCACTTGCTTCACAAATGATCTTAGTAATCATTTCTCCACCCTTACCAATAACATCTTTAATCTTTTCAGGTTTAATCATAAATGTTTCCATCTTAGGAGCATATTCAGATACTTCTTTACGAGGTTCTGGAATAGCACTTAACATTACATCTAATACTTCCATACGAGCTTTCTTAGCTTGAGCTAGTGCTTCTTGTAAGATTTTCTTAGTTATACCTTTAATCTTAATATCCATTTGTAGTGCACAAATACCATCTTTAGTACCAGCTACTTTAAAGTCCATATCTCCTAAATGGTCTTCCATACCTTGAATATCAGTAAGAACTGTATAATCATCTCCTGCTGTAATTAATCCCATAGCAATACCAGCTACTGGTGCTTTAATAGGTACTCCTGCAGCCATAAGTGACATACAACCAGCACAAATTGAAGCTTGAGAACTACTTCCATTACTTTCTAGAATTTCACTAACTACGCGAATAGTATATGGGAAATCATCTTCTGAAGGAATTACTTGAGCAAGAGCTTTTTCACCTAATGCTCCATGACCAATTTCTCTTCTTCCAGGAGAACCATATCTTCCAGTTTCTCCAACTGAGAATTGTGGGAAATTATAATGAAGCATAAATCTCTTTTCTTCATCTAAACTAATTCCATCTAGTAATTGTCCTTCTCCAATAGCACCTAAAGTAGTTACAGATAAACTTTGAGTTTGTCCACGAGTAAATAAAGCAGAACCATGTACTCTTGGTAAGATATCTACTGATGCACTAAGTGGTCTTATTTCATCCATCTTACGTCCATCAATACGAGTATGTTCTTTTACTACGATATTTCTGAATATATCGTACTCTACATCTTCAAGTATTAACTTAACTTTTGTAATTAATTCAGCTAATTCTTCTACTTTTAATTTATCTTCATTTTCAACAGTATATTTTTCAACTATTTCTTCTTTAATAGCATCAATAGTTTCATATTTAAGAATCTTATCTTCAATTCTTAAAGCAGCATCTAATCTATCTCTACTTAAAGCTGTGATTTCATCTCTTAAACTATCTTCTATTTCTAGTTTTTCATATTCCATTTTTTCTTCACCAATAACTTTAATGATTTCTTCTTCAAATGAAATAAGTTCTTTTACAGCTTCATGTCCAAACATTAATGCTTCTAGCATATCATCTTCTGATACTTCCTTAGCGCTAGATTCAACCATGTTGATAGCGTCTTTTGTTCCAGCTACTGTTAAATCAATATCAGATTTTTCTAATTGTTCAGGAGTTGGGTTAATAATTAATTCTCCATCTACACGTCCAACTTTAACACCAGCTATTGGTCCATCAAAAGGTATCTTACTTATACAAGTAGCTAAACTAGATCCAAATAAAGCAGTTATTTCTGGTGAACAATCTTGTTCAACTGAAAGTACTGTATTAACTATTTGTACTTCATTTCTAAATCCTTCTGGGAATAGTGGTCTCATAGGTCTATCAATCATACGAGCAGCTAGTGTTGCATTATCAGTTGGTCTACCTTCTCTTTTTATAAATCCTCCAGGAATTTTACCTACAGAGTATAATTTTTCTTGATACAATACCATTAATGGGAAGAAATCACTTAGGATATTAGCATTCTTAGATACTACTGCAGTTGATAAAATAACTGTATCTCCATATCTAACTAATACTGCACCATGTGCTTGTTTAGCTAATTCTCCATGTTCTACTACTAATTTTCTTCCTCTAAAATCAAATTCAAATACTTTCTTTTCCATATATCCTCCAACATAAAAATTATAACATATTTTTCTAAAATAAAAGACACTAAAAACAGTGTCTACTTTTATTTAATTATTTTATTTTCTTAATCCTAAATCTTTAATTAACTTACGATATCTATTAATATCATTTTTAACTAAATAATTAAGAAGATTTTTTCTACGTCCAACTTTCTTTAAAAGTCCACGATTAGAATGATAATCATGTGGATGTTGTTTCATATGTTCAGTTAAGTTATTAATTTCTTCTGTAAGAATAGCAACTTGAACTTCAATAGATCCACAATCTTTTTCATCTCTAGCATATTTCTTAATTAATTTTTGTTTTTCTTCTTTAGTTAATGCCATAATTATTCCTCCTTTATTAATATTCGCTTAATCTGAGTACATGACGGAATAAATCAAAGTACTAAGAAAAAGTACATAGATAATATATCTTATATTTATAAATAAATCAAGTACTAACCTATTGTTTCTAAAATATATTTATTTAATGTCTCATCATAATTAAAAATATAATGATATTGTGAGAACATAGATGTGTCATTATTACAAGTATTAGTCTTCTCATTTAAATAATACTTGTTAGATATAATAATTAGTTTATTACCTTCTACTTTGATATCAGCTAACTCTTCTAGACATAATTTTTTTTCTTTTTCTAATATATGAAGATTTGTTTTATAGAATACTTTTAATTTTGAACTATATAAATTATTTATTCCTACATACATATCTATTTCTGGTTCTTCATCAAATACAAGTTCTTCATTAAACATTTCTTTATATGTAGCTTTTACTTTATCTACTTTAGCATATTTTGTTTTAGTATCTAATGCAACTGCACATTCTGCTTGATAACCGCATCTAGTATTTGGATCAGCTTTGTAACAAGATGAACTACCTTGAGGTTTATTATCTTCATCTAAAGTTTCTAATTCTTCACAACTCTTTAAATCAGATTCATATGAATTCTCAATTGCATACATTAGTTTTAAATCATCATCAGAATTGGCACATAATATTACAAGATCATCATCAGAATCACCACAATAATACAAATTACTATCTACTGCGGCAGCAAAAGATGCTCCATAATTATAAATACTATATTTGTTAAATAATTGTTTTACTGTTTCACTATTCTTAGTAAGATCTGCCGGTTTTTCTACTGGAGTATTATCTTCTTTTTTAGACTCTTCTTTAGATTCTTCTTTTGTATCTGATTCTTTTGTAGATTCTTTCTTATCCAATAAAGATGGTACAAAGAATGCAGCTACTAGACATAATACACCTAATAGAATTATTAGAATTACTACCTTAGATCCTTTTTTTGGTTTAGTAGTTGGTTCTACATTTTGATTAATAGTTTCAGTATTATTTTCTACTTTATTCTCTATATTATTATCCATATTATACTTCTTCTCTACTTACCCATATATAGTTTCCTGTTTGTTCTTCTTTTTCAAAAGTATAAGTAATAGTTAATGTAGGTTTATCATCAAAAGATGTTGTAGCTGTTGTAATTAGTTTTAATTCATTTCCATTTACTTCTATATCAGTTAATGTTTGTGATTTTAAAGTATCCCATATTTCTATTCCACCACCAAAAGTAAAATCTAAATAACTATCCATATTTTCATCATAATACCAATAAGTGAGTGGACTACTTGCAAATGATTCTTTCTTATAATTTGCTACTCCAAAATATTTAGTAAATTGAGCTTTATAATCACTTTCTTTAAGTACTAATGTAGTATCTGTATCAGTAAATTCTTTTTTATATTCTTCTTGTGTTGGGAAATGTCCTGATTTCCAGTTACCTTCATTATCAATAAGATTATAGTATATGTTAGGATCTCCACAAGCTGCACTTAAATATTCACCACTAGTATCATTTGCAGTTAAAAATACAACATTTAAACTAGAACACTTCTTTGTTTCAAACTTATCATTAGAAATACTTTTCATAGTATAGTAGTTCTTATATAAATTACTCATGTCTTCTTCTGAAGCAATAATATAATCAAAATCTTCTTTATCTTCTCTGAAGAATTCAAATAAATCTTGTACTACTTTACTATCTTTAGTAAGTGGTTCATCTTTTTTCTCTTCTTTCTTCTCAGGTTCAGTTGGTTTTTCTTCTTTCAATAAACTTGGAACAACTAAAGCAGCACATATTCCAATTACTGCAATAACAACTACTACTATAAAAGCTATTTTCCATCCATTTTTCTTTAAATTTTCATTTTTCATATTTATTTCTCCTTTACTCATCATAAGAATCTTCTATTTCAATAGAATATTCTGTTTCATCAATTCCTCCCATATCTTCTTCTGAAGGAATATCTTCTACATAATCATCTACTTGATCTTTCCAATCTATTTTCTTTTTAGATGGTTTATTAGTTCCGAAAGATAAACATATTCCTAAAGCAAGAATAAATATTCCGATTAAAATAAATATTTTAGGTAAATCTTTTTTATCTACTTTCATATATTCCTCCTATTATTAATAATATCATTAAATAGAAAAAAGAGACATTTTATATAGTCTCTTTTTTAAAAGTTTACTCTTTGTTTTACATAGTCTATTACATCATCTATAGGTAATGTAATTTGTTCCATAGTATCTCTATCTCTTACAGTAACAGTACCATTATTTAATGTATTATCATCTATTGTTACTGCGAAAGGTGTCCCTACTATATCTGATCTATGATATCTCTTACCAATATTTCCAGCTTCATCATAATCACACATAAAATGTTTAGATAATTTTTCATATACTTCTTGAGCTTTTTCAGAATGGTATTTTTTAATTAATGGAAGTACAGTTACTTTGTAAGGTGCAAGGAATGGATGAAACTTCATATATTCTCGTGTACCTTCTTCAGTTTCTTCTTCAGTATAACTGTTAAATAGAACTGCTAAGCAAGTACGATCTAATCCATAAGTAGATTCAATTATAAATGGAATAAATTTTTCATTGGTTTCAGGATCTAAATACTCTTGTGATACTCCACTATACTCTTGGTGTCTTGTTAAATCAAAATTAGTACGGTTATGAGTACCATTTACTTCTCCCCATCCAAATGGGAATTTATATTCAATATCACATGCACTTTTAGCATAATGAGCTAGTTTTTCATGATCATGATATCTTAGATCTTCTTCGGGAATACCTAAATCCATATAAAACTTTTTACCATACTCTTTGAAGTAATCATATAGTTTCATATCTTCTCCTTCCTTACAGAAAGTTTGATATTCCATTTGTTCAAATTCAATAGTTCTAAAAGTAAAGTTTCCTGGAGTTATTTCATTTCTAAAAGCTTTACCAATTTGTCCAATACTAAAAGGTAATTTAGTTCTCATACTACGAAGTACATTTAAGAAGTTAACATATTCACCTTGAGCATTTTCTGGTCTTAAATAAACTACTGATTTAGCATCTTGTACTACTCCTCTATGAGTTTCAAACATTAATTTAAATTGTCTTATTGGAGTAAAATCACTTTTACCACAAACAGGACATGGTACATTGTTTTCTTTAATATATGCTTCTGCTTCTTCATTAGTTAACTTATCTCCTAGACTACTATTAGTATAATCATTTAATAAATTATCTACTCTAAATCTATTCTTACAATGTTTACAATCCATTAATGGATCAGCAAAACTATCTACATGTCCACTAGCTTCCCATACTCTTGGATGCATTAATATATCAGCATCTAATTCATAAGCGTTTTTTCTTTCTTGAATAAATCTTTTTCTCCATGCATCTTTTACATTATTTTTAAGTCTACTTCCTAATGGACCATAATCCCAAGTGTTAGCAAGTCCTCCATAGATTTCACTACCTTGAAAGATAAATCCATATTGCTTACAGAAATTAACCATTTTTTCCATATTCATATTATTACTACTCATTATATCCTCCTAAAAATAAAAATCTTCTAGAACAATGTAAGGACGATTTATCGCGGTTCCACCTTACTTATTCTAGAAGAATCTCTCTAATTATATAGCTCTGGGATTCCACCCCGTCATCGCTTCAATAAACTCATTTTAATACTTTTTTCTTAATTTGTAAAGTTATTCAGAAACTACTTGGATACTTCCAGCTTGATGAGTAACTGTTCCAGTTTCAAAACTTTGTGGTTTTGTAGTTGAACTAGTAATTGCTCCCCAATCAAATGCTTTTCCGGTTTTATTAATTATTTTAGTAAATTTAGCATTGTTTGTAGCCGCTTTACCTAAAGCACCATTTTTAATAGTAGTTACTGATGATGGTATAACAACTGTTGTAAAGCTTCTCCAAGTTAAATCTGCTTGAATATTCTTTAACGGACTTCCATCAGGACCTAAAGCTGGGAATGTTACTACTCCATTTACTCCGGCACTTGGTCCAGTATAGTCTGTTACAACTGAATAATCTACTGTTCCTTTATTAACTTTATAAGCAAAACTATTCTTAATATATGAATTACTTGTAGTAGTTCCTGATCTATAGAAAGCTCCGGCTTCAATAGTAAGATTTGGAGTTTCTGATATATCCGGGAATGTTACTTCAGTAACTTTACTATCTAAGAAAGCATTACTTTTTATTGTTTTTAACGTTACTCCTTCTTTAGTAGCTGGAATAACTACTGTAGAATCGGATACTCCTCCACCATAACTTACAATTGTTGAATAATCCCATTTTCCTTTACCTGTTGTTCCATCAGCTACTCTTGCGTAGAATATACCATCTTGTCCTGTCATTTTATTAGTAACAAATGCTCCTGTTCCAATAGATGTTACAGAATCAGGAATTGTAACTGACGTTAATTGATTTCCTCTAAAGGCACTACCACCTATTGTTTTTAACCCTTCTGGTAATTCAATAGATGTTAATTTATTTGATCTAAATGCTGTTCCTCCAACTGATACTAGATTAGCAGGAAGATGTACGCTTGTTATTGAATTATTATAGAAACAACTACTACCTAAAGTTGTAACACTATCAGGAATATAAACACTACCTTTTAGTTTAGTACCACTAAAGGCACCAGAGGCAATTGTTTTTAATTGGTACCCATTTTTCCATTCAGGAATAACTAGATTTTGAGTACCAGTTCCACCATAAGCAACTATAGTCGTATAATCTTTTGTTCCATCAGCATTTGTTTTATAAACAAACATATTATTATCAGGGAAATTATTATTAGCATATACTCCATCTCCTAAAGTAGGATTACCATTTAATCCATCTTCAGTTAAACAGTTACTTTGGAAAGCATATGATCCAATCTTAGTTAAAGATGATGGAAGATCAACATGACAAATATGGTTATTAGCAAAAGCATATGAACCTATTTCTTTAATACCTTCTGGCATAATTAATTCTTGTATTTTTGAATTATAGAAACTATATGAATCTACAGATACTATAGTTCTTGATAATTTTACATAACTTAAATTATTTCCTTGGAAAGCAGCATAACCAATAGTTCTTACTCCAGCATAAGAAATAACTTTTTTAATACCTTTATTTCTAAATGCACCATCTCCAATAGCAGTTACTGTATAATCTCCTATCTTAGAAGGTATATCTACTTCTAATCCACAATTAACATTATAATTAGTTATTGTTATAGTATTCTCTCCATTTAAAGCAAACTCATAACATTCTGAACCTTCATCTAAAGGTACATTAATAGCTGGTTCAGTATGAGTAGTATTCCCACCATCATCAACTATTGTTACATTATCTCTTCCTCCTACAGGATAAGAATCATTTATATCAAAATCATCTGTTACATAAATCTTTCCTGGGGTTAAATTTTTTTCTTCAGTAATATCTATTCTATGACCAGTTTCATCTACACTAGTCCAGTAATAAACAAAAGAATTATCTTCTTTAATAGTTACTATTACATATGCTTTAACCCATTTACCAAATGGACTTTGTTTAATAGTACCATCACCAGTTTCTAGATTGTTTATATCAAAATAATAAACTGTATCTTTATCTCTAGCAATTAAATCATTTCTAGCTAACATATTAGCAGTTATTTGAATATATTCTCTAGCAATATCTATATACATTTTTCTTTTACTACGATCAATATATCTAGAAATACCAGCAATACTTATCATAAGAACTAATCCTAGGATAACTGCTACTGCAAGCATCTCTATTAAAGTAAACCCTTTTTTATTTTTCATACTATTCACCTACTATAATAATAACATTTATATATAAAAAAAGAGAATTATTTTATATTCTCTTTTATATATTTTACTTATTTATGTAAATTTTTTCCTTTTTTTATTTTTTTTCTAATCCTATCTTTTTCTTTATTAGATTTAATATGTTTACCAATTATTTCAGATATATCAGAAACAGTTACAAAAGCACTATAATCTTCATCATTAATAATTCTTCTTAATTCAGGAATCTCTAATCTAGTTAGTACTACATATAGAATATCTTTTTTACCACTAATTAAACCAGAACCCTTCATAATAGTACAAGTTCTACCTAATCTTTCATATATTAAATCAGATATTTTATCAGAGTAATCTGTAATAATCATTACTTCTTTAGCTTGAGTTAATCCTTCACTAACAAAGTCTATTACTTTGAAAGTAATTACATACGTAAGAAGTGAATATAAAGCTCTATCTATTCCAAAGAAAAATCCAGCAGTACCAAAAATAATCATATTAAATAGGAGTACTACTTGTCCTACTGAAAGAGATGTATTTTTACTAATTACAATAGCAACAGATTCAGTACCATCTATACATCCACCAGAACGTATTACAAGACCAACACCTATACCTAAAAGAGCTCCTCCGTAAACTAATCCTAGTAATGGATCTCCAGTTAATGCTGGACTAGTTGCAAACATTTCCAAAAGAATTGAAAACAATCCAATACTATAAAGAGCTTTAAGCAAGAATTGTCTACCTAAATTACGATATCCTACATAGATAAATGGAATATTAATAAAGAATACTAATAAACCTAAATTAATATTAGATAATTTATGAATAATAATTGATATACCAGCAACTCCTCCATCTAAAATAGAATTAGGTATTAAAAATTCTTCTAGAGCAAATGCTGATAAAAAGGCACCAATAGTCATTCCTAAAAAATCTAGTAATACTTTTATTTCTTTATTATTGTGTTTCATACCATCACCTATTATATATTATAACATATAATTATTTTTTCTTAGCTTTTTTAAACTTTTCTTCTACCAGTTTTACAGGCAACGATTTATCTATTAAGATATTATGAATAGATAAATCATTATGAATATTATAAATTATTTCCGCTACTAATTCTGAACAATCAGCTACATGTAACCATCTAGCTTTTTTATAATCCTCTGGTATATAAGATAGATTTGTTGTATATAGACCAGCAAACTTTTTATCTTTATAATACTCATTAAATTTATCTATTCCTCTAGTAAATAAAGTGAAAGTAGTAACTAAATAAACATATTTAACTCCTAGCTTATTTAACTCATCTATTACATCAAACATAGAACCACCAGAAGAAATCATATCATCTGAAACTATTGCGGTATATCCTTCTAGATTTTTCATACCACTATAATCATGCGCTATGACTGGATACTTTCCATCTACTAAGTTATTATAATCCCTTTGTTTATAGAAACTTCCTGCTTCGCGATGAATGTTTTTAGAATTAAAAGAGTTTAGGTAGACATTACGTCTTCCAACTGCACCATTATCAGGTGCTACAAAAACTATTTTTTTTAGTCTATTTATACTTAAATCATTTATCATTTGTTTAAGTATTTGATTAGTTGGAAAGAAGTTATCAAATTCCATATTATGAATAGCATGTTCTACTCCTTGATCATGAGCATCAAAAGTAATAAAACTTTTTACTCTACTCATTGTATCTAATTCATGAAGCATCATTCCACAAGCTAAGTTTTCTCTAGTATTTCTTCTGTGTTGTCTTCCAGCAAATAATAGAGGCATAACTATATTTATATTTTTGGCATGAAAATTACAAGCACCAATACCATCTTTTAATTGTTGCATTAAATCATTTGGACTTGTATGATTTATAAAACCATGCATCTTATATTCAATAGAATAATTACCAATATCAGTAAGCATAAATACATCTTTACCACGCACAGTTTCATCTATTTCTACTTTGAAATGACCATCTTCAAAATAATTTTGTTTTATTGGTATGATAAAAGTATTTTTCTTTTTATCTAGATTATACATTCTAAGTAAATGTTCATCTATTTTTTTACCTAAATCACTAGCACTATCAAAAGCAATTAATCTTAAATTAATATCATTTATTTGTTTTTTCATTTTTTCATCTCCTTTTAAACAAAAAAAGCAAGTTGCTAAAACTTACTCTTCAATCAAAAATAATAATTGTAGACAATGATATTTATTAGACATATTACCATCTCCAATTTAAGTATAACAATAGTATTAAAAAAAAGAAATAATTATTATTAATTAGTTCTTTTTCTTCTAAATATTTTACATAATATACTCTTAGTAAGATCTAAGAAATATTTAAATTCATCTGTTTTAAAGTAGATAAGTACAAATATAATATTAGGTACTAATACACACATTAGACACTTAAAGATAAATATTAAGAACACTGGTCCGGTTAAAAGACTTAGTACATAATACATTCCATATGCTAAAGCAATCGTACCAATCATTCTAAAGATATATTCTAAATAATACTTAATAACATTAGATTTTAATCCTTCTTTATAAAGAATATATACTTCTACCCAGAATGGTAAAGAGAAATAACTTATTAATGTCCCTAAGAATACTCCTAGAACTCCTAACTTAATAGATAGAATAATAGATATTCCAATATTAGTAATAGCTTCATATATAGTTATGTATCTATCTTTATAGAAAATTCCTCCAGCTTCTCTAAATGAGTTAACCACTTTTCTCATAACTGTGAAATAGAATACTGTAACTAATACTAATACTATACCCATATTAAATACATATTCTTTACCAGCTATTATTTCAATGAAATCATTAAATAAAACCATTAAACATATTGAACAGAAGAAAGCTATCCAGAAAGTTGCTAGATTAGCTTTTTTAAATAATTCTATTCTTCTCTTTTCATCTTGATCTACCCAAAAATTTCCCACTCCAGGTGTAAGAGATGTATACACTTGATTAATAATCATATATAAAGCATACATAACTAAGTAATAGTTAGAATAAAAACCTACTGCTTGTAAACTAACAAATTTAGATATTACTAAGTTGTCAGTAGAGTTAACTGCTACTCCACCAACTTTTTTAAGCATAAGTGCTTTAGTGTTTTTAATGATTTCTTTAGTATCTTTCTTATCTAATTTCTTAACATTCTTTTCTTTTAAGAATGGATACATCTTATCAGCTTTACGAGATAATGCCCAGTTAGAAATAATAGTAAGAATTACTTGAATTATTAAATATCCAAAATAATCATGAGAGATAAATAAATAGATTATTTGTAGAATATTCATTAAGATATAGAAACTATATCTATAGATTGTTTCTATATGCCTATTTTGATCTGCTAATATTAAGTTCCTTTTATATGAGAAGAAATAAGATACTGCAGTATTAGTTACAAATAACATATAGATTATTTCTAATCCTTCTATATCAGGCATTTCTTTTATAAATACTGATAAGAAAGGAGTTAAAGCAAATCCTATAGCAAATATAACTAATCCAATTATTGAATATACTTTCTTAAACAAAAGCATTAAAGACTTAATTTTCTCATTATCTTTTTTAGCAAGAGGTCTATACAATGAATAAGTAATCGCTGTACCTACTCCTAATTCTGTTAAAGATAAAATGGTAAGGATATTAGAAAATAGTCCATTTAATCCTAAATAAGTACTGTTTAAGACATGAATAAAAACAATACGTACAATAAAACTAGCTATTATACCTAATGTTTGTCCTATAAGTGACCAATATACATTTCTAACCATACTTTTTGTTCTAGACATGTCGACACCTCAAAAAAATTATATCATTTACCTATTTTTTCTTCAATTAATATAAAAAGAATAGACATTTGTTAGACAAATGCCTATTCTTCACTATTTCTTTTTTGTTTTTCTTCTTCTTCTAATTTAGTATAAGCTATTTTACCTATTAAAGTTTTAGGTAATTTATCTCTAAATTCATATTCATATGGCCATGAATAACGAGCTAGGTTCTTTTCACATAATTCTTTTATTGAAGATAGAACCTTTTCATTTTTAGGTACCCCATCTTTTAAAACAATAAATGCTTTAGCAACTTGTACTTTATATGGATGAGGAATACCTATAACACAAGCTCTTAATACATCTGGATGAGATTCAATAATACTTTCTATATATTGTGGATAAAGATTATATCCAGAAGACACTATCATTCTTTTTAATCTATTTTTAAAGTAAATAAATCCTTCATCATCCATTGAACCCATATCTCCAGTATGTAACCAAATTCTTCCATCTTTATCTGGTTTTAATACTTTATTTGTTTGTTCTTCATCTTTTAGATATCCTTGCATGACAGAAGGACCACAAATAGCTATTTCTCCTTCTTTTCCATGCTTTACTTCTCTATTTGTTCCATGTTTAACTATTTTATATAGAGTTCCCGGATAAGGAATTCCAATAGAACCAGCACGATAATCATAATATGGAGTTAAGCAACTAGCACCACTACTTTCTGTAAGTCCATATCCTTCTCTTACTTGAATATCTACAGCTCCATGAGAATGTAAGAAATCATCTACTTTTTTCTTTAAAGCAATAGATAAAGTATCTCCTCCAGAAATAAGTAATTTTAAGAAAGATAAATCCATTTGATTTATTTCTTCATTTTTTAAGAATGCTTCATATAAAGTTGGTACCCCAATAATAATATTAGGTTTATATTTCTTTAATAAATTATCAAATTCTTTAGCATCAAATTGTGGTATTAAAATACTAGTACCACCAAAATATTGAACTGTATGAATACATACTCCAAGTCCAAAAGCATGGAATATTGGAAGTATTGCTAAGCACTTATCTCCTGCTTCTAATTTTCCACAAGCATGGAATGATTGAATAGCGCCACTATTAAAATTATAATTTGATAACATAATTCCTTTAGGATCTCCAGTTGTACCACCACTATAAAGAACTACAGCAGTTTCATCTCCATCAAAATCATCTTTAATATCACCCCAGTATCTTAAAGATAATCTCATGAATTTTCTCCATTTTATAATACATCTATTATATTCAACATTAGTTTTTCTTCCTCTAGTTAATTTATAACCTATCTTTAAAAAGAAAGGCATAGAATCAGCTGGACTTACTAAAATAACATTCTTAACTCTAGTTTCATCAATAATATGATTAATTTTATTAAATGCAGAATCAAGTGCTACTACATAGTTACTTTCAGATACATTTAAATAATATTTAATCTCATTTTCAGCAGAAAGTGGATGAATCATATTAGCAACTGCACCTATTTTATTTAATGCATAAAAACTAATAATAGCTTCAGGAGTATTAGGCATACATATACTTACATAGTCTCCTTTTTGTACTCCTAATCTTTTAAATGATTTAGCACATTTATTTATTTGTTTTAAAAAAGCTTTAAAAGTCTTCTTTTTACCAAAATAATCATAACTAATATAATTTAAATGATCTTGAGCAGATTTTTCTAATAATTTATATATAGAACAGTTAGGATAATCAATATTTAGGCTTTCATCATCATAAAACTTTTTCCATATTCTTTCATCTGTTTGTTTTTTCAAAGTAATCACTCCAATAAAAAAATTCCTTAATCATAATAACATAAAAATAGTAAAAAGTAAAAGGAAACCTATTGGTTTCCTTAAATGACTTCTATTGAATCTTCATAATTCTTTTTCATTAAATACAACATTATCGAAGATGCTGATATTTCTACTGGAGCATGTACTCCATTCTTCTTTATATATCTAAAATAGATATTTCGATATATTTCAATACTATCAGTATCTTCCATTTTTAAATTATAGAGAGACTTCATCGCTACTATAGTTTCATGAACAACTCTTTCTTTCTTATTATTAATATTAAATGTCTTAGAAAAGTCCTTATTACTTTCAATTATCTTCTCTGCTTGTTTATAAGTAACTCCATATATTAAACCAAAGAAAGCAATCTTTAAATATAGTAACTGATTATCATCATTCATAAGTGGGAAATCCTCTAATCTATTGAAATTATTACTATTAATCTTTTTATATCCTAATACTCCGAACATCATAGTATTAATTAAGTCTTTATCAGCTTCATAGTCCTTAGTTAAACTATCAATACTATTTAAAATAGGAGGTATTTTATCAGAATAATATCTATTAATCATTAAATTAAAAGAATAATCTATTAACATCTTTAATTTTTGTTTATTAGTATCTCTTTTTCTTTTATAAATATACTCTTTATAATAATCCCATAATAATCGACGATAATTATTATAATTTAATAAAGTAAGTACTACATCAAATAATTCATTATCACTAGAATATTTTTCTAAAACATAATTATCCATTAATGAAACCATTTCAATAAATTTTTCATTCTTAGAACGAAGTAAAGCTTTTACTACTTTACCTTTATCATCACTTCTAAATACATATAGTAATAAATTACGATATGATTCTACATTAAATTTATATATTACATCTTTAGATAGGAAATCAGATACTTTAAACTTTCCAGACATAATTAATTCATCAAATAATTTCTCTTTAGTTAAAAAGATATAGTCAATATATTCTTTTTCAGAATCATACATCATAAATAAATCTTTTAAATTACCTAAATTATTCTTCTCTAAACTTAAATAAATATATTTATTCTTTCTAAAAGAAGAAGACATTACTATCTTATAAAACTTAGGATATTGATCCATACTTTTAATAGTTAATATTTTCTTTACTATTGAACTAGCAATAGATAAAGAATACTCTTCTGGGTAGTTATTTAAAGCTAAAAGATCTTCATCCATCATAGATACAAAATCAGTATCACTTAAGGATAATGTTTCATCTATTGTTAAAGATAAAATCCTTTTCTTCATAACTTCACCCACTTTCTTATTCTATATTAATTTTATCATACAAAAATAAAAAAGAGTATTTCTACTCTTTAATTATTTACTAGTTTACACTTTAAGCATCTAGATTATGATATACATTTTGTACATCTTCTATTTCATCTAGAGCATCTGCTAGTCCTAATACTTTTTCAGTTGTTTCTTCATCAAGTGAAACAGAATTTTGTGCAATATATGTTATTTCACTTGTAATAAATTCTTCTACTCCAATACCTTCTAGAGCAGTCTTTACAGCAATAAAGTCATCTGGTGCTGTATATATTTCATAACCATCTTCTGTTGATACTATATCTTGTGCTCCAGCTTCAAGAGAGACCATCATAACTTCATCTTCATCATATTTAGAATCAATCATAATGAATCCTTTACGATCAAACATATAAGATACAGATCCATCAGTTCCTAGATTACCTCCACGCTTTGTGAATGTAGATCTTACAAGCATCGCAGTACGATTACGATTATCAGTTAAACAGTCAACCATGAATGCCACTCCTGATGGGCCATATCCCTCGTATCTAATAGATTCATAGTTTTCACCATCATTTGACTTAACTGCTTTATCAATTGCTTTTTGGATATTATCTTTAGGCATATTGTTACTTTTAGCTTTTTCAACTACTAGTCTAAGATTTGGATTAGTAGAAGGATCACCATTAGTACCTTTAGCAGCTACATATAATTCTTTAGCTAACTTTTGGAAAATCTTTCCTCTTTCGGCATCTAATAATCCTTTTTTTCTGTGAATTGTTGCCCATTTAGAATGTCCACTCATAATTTCCTCCTAATTTAATTTTAAATATTCTATTATTACTGGTGTTAAAATCAGTAACATTATTAACGGTATATAGAATAATACCGATATAACAGATACCTTTATAGGAATCTTGTTAATGATTGCTTTAATCTTTAATACTTGTCTATCTCTAATATAATCTATTTGATTATATATATCTTCAATAATATCATTACCTAAAGTATTAGATTCACTTATATGAAGAATAATACTATTTACTTCATCTGATGGAAGTCTTTCTCTTAATGAATCAAGCACTTCATTAAGACCTTTTCCATATTTCATTTCTTCTAAAGCTATTTTAAATTCATTAGATAAATCATTATTAACATTTTCTGTAGCTACTTCAATAGAACTTTTAATACTTTTTCCAGATTCTAAAGAAAGAGCCATAACTTCAAAGAATTCCATAGCATTATATTCTAACTCTTCTTCTCTTTTTTTAATAGGTACTTCTACTAAGAAATAGTATAATGCTTTGTAATAAATAAAAGTTAAGATAGGACTAATTAAAAATCCCCAATCGAAGATATATAATAACACTAAAAAGATAATTAGAGAAGAGATAATTCTAAAGTTTAAGAAGAATATACCAGAAACATCTGATTTTCCCATCTTTAATTTCTTATTTAGTTCTTCCACTTTTTTACGAGGATAAATATGATACCAAAAACTATTTCTCATAATCTCACCTCGATATATACAATTTTTCTAATAATAATTATATAGAATACATATAAAGTAATTATTAATAATAAAGCAATAAATCCAATAGTAGTTGTAAATAAAGTTACAAAGTACCCAGGAGAGAGTAATAATAATATCAATACTAAGAATGGTGGTATCGCTACTAAAATACGATATACAAATCTAGCTTGACTAGAATTACTATTTAGTTCATCTCTTAGTTTTTTACGAGCTAAAGCATTCTTTTCAATAGAATCAAATACAGATACTATATTTCCTCCTGTTTTACTTAGAACACTAATAGAACTAGTTAAATAAGTAGCTTCTACACTATTTACTCTACTACTAAATCTTCTAAATGCTTCTTCAATATCAAGACCAAACTTAATATCTTCACTAATTTTCTTAAATTCTAAAGCAATTGGTCCTTTTAATTCTTTTGATACTAAATCAATTGCTTGAATAATACTCTTTCCTGATTTAAAAGCATTATTCATAACTACAATTGCTTCAGATATATCATTATCTAATCTTTTATCTTCATATTTACCTACTACATATAAATAAATGTCATATAAGAAGAATCCAGATAAGAATGATATCAATATATTTATTAAAGTAATAGTATTATCTTTAAAGAATGAATGAATTATTAATAATAATAAACACATTAAACCTATAATAATCTTTCTACTAATATAATTCATATTAATTAGCATTTTCTTACTACCAGAATATTTAATATATTTTTTACTATAATCATCAAATATATGTATTTTCATTAATCTTTTAGATAAACTTTCTTCTAAATACTTATAACTACTTTCCAATATATCTACAATAGAAGGAGTATCATCATCAAATTCTAAAGTATAACTATTAAATCTTTTAGATAATTTATAACTTCTATAAGTTTTAATAAGTAACCATAACAATAATAGAATTAAACATATTAAGAATAGTACTAATAATTCCATAAATTACTCCTTTCTATTTTTTTGTAGTCTTCTTTGTTCCCTTTTTAGTTTTAGGTTCAAACATATCTAAAACTATACCTTTATTTTTAATCTTTTCATATATTTGTGGAATATCTTCATATAAAATGAATTCTCCATTTACTTCATTACTCTCTGTAACTCCATGTTTTAAGAATGCAAATATATCTTTAATAATTATATTTTCTCCGTCAAATCCAGTTATTTCTGATATATTAGTAACTTTTCTCTTACCATCACTTAATCTTTCTACAGAAATAACTATATCAATAGCACTTTCTATATAACCTCTAATAGCTTTAATAGGAAGTTCTACTTCACTCATAAGAATCATTGTTTCAAGTCTATTTAAAGCATCTTTAACTCCATTAGCATGTAATGTAGTTAATGATCCATCATGACCAGTATTCATAGCTTGTAGCATATCAAATGCTTCTTTACCACGAACTTCTCCAACAATAATTCGATCCGGTCTCATACGAAGAGAGTTTCTAACTAAATCTCTAATTGTAACTTCTCCTTCTTTTTCATAGTTCTCTGTTTTAGTTTCAAGAGATATGACATGTTCTTGTTTAAGACGAAGTTCTACAGCATCTTCAATAGTAATAATTCTTTCATCATTTGGAATAGATCCAGAAAGAACATTTAAAAGTGTTGTTTTACCAGAACCAGTACCACCACAAACTAAGATATTTAATCTTGCTTTAATACAAGCATCTAAGAATGTAGCCATATATGGTGTTAAAGTACCATTTCCAATTAAACTATCCATAGTTTCAATATCATCTTTAAACTTACGAATAGTAACAACTGGTCCTTTTACTGATAAAGGTGGTATAATCGCATTTATTCTTGATCCATCAGGAAGACGAGAGTCTACCATAGGGTTACTACTATCTATCGTTCTACCTAGAGGTTGAATAATACGACTTACGGTTCTAATAATATGTTCATCATTTATAAATGATACTTCATAATCACGAGAAATTATACCATCTACTTCAATATATATTTCATCTGGAGCATTAATCATAATTTCTGTAACATTTTTATCTTTTAATAGTTCTGTGATTGGTCCAAATCCAGTTAATTCATTATTAATTAAATTATTTAAATAAGCTCTTTGTTCATTATCTAAATTATATTCTACACAGAATTTATCTACTACTTCTTCTATTCTATTTGGTTCAGTTTCATGAGAATCTATTAATTCTTGAATAATCTTAATACGTAAATCATCTAATTCTTCTTTATTTTCAAATATATCATAATCTGTATTACTATAAGAATTAAGATTATTATCTTCTAAATTGAACTCTTCCATCCAACTATTGTTCATAATCTTCCTCCTCTACTAAATTAAATATATTTTTACTAAAAGAATCATATTCTTTTTTACTATCACCAGTATATATTTCTCCAAAATTAATTATTTTTTCATTCATAACTAATTCATTATAATTCTTAAGATATAGGTTATTACTAAGTGTATAATCTAATTTCTTAAGCACTGTTTTAATAGCGTATACATCAAAGTTATCCTTTATATTTCGATAAGATTTATTTATAAGAATAACTAAATTATCTACTTTCATATTCTTAGTAATAGATATAAAACTCTTATTAGTTTCTAAGTTATAAGCATCATCACCTACTATATCAATTATCTTAAAACTCTTATCAAAAAGTAACATATTAATTGGACTTAATGTATTATTTGTATCAATTACAATATAATCATAAGAATACATTAATAGATCCAAGGCTTGATTAAGAATCTTAGTATTTATTTTAGATGCAAATCTCATATCTATAGGAGCAGGAATAAAAGATAAATTTTCACGTACATAATAAATATATGGAGTAGAACTTTCAAACTTTTGATGTTCTAAATCATCACACATATTATAGATAGTCTTTTTAGGTTTAATTCCTAAACTAAAAGCTAGATTTCCTCCATATAAGTCTAAATCAATTAAAAGAGTACTTTTACTTTTACTCAATATATCTGCAACCATCATAGATACAGTAGTTTTACCTACTCCACCTTTCATAGATGTTACAGTTATTATTTTTGCTTTATTCTTCATCTAACCAACTCCTATTTAAATTATTTATATTTCTTATTCTTCCATTTGTTAATAATTCATCATATACTTTTAAATATTTAATATTAGATATATCAATAGTAAAATCACCAGTCATAATACTAATATCTTTTATATACTTTTCATTTAAATAGACTTTATTCTCTACTATATGTAATATATTTCTATTTTTTAAGGATACTAGAAAAGTATCATTTAAATATAAATTATAAGTATATATATAAAGTTTATTATTACCAATAGTTAATAAATCATTATCTTGATTAGTAAGACCTATTTCTAAAGTTTTAGAAGTAAGATCTATACTTGATAGATTAATCTTATTATCTACAACAGTATAATTATTTCCATCGTAGGAAGTAATCTTATTATCATTATTTTCTAAATATATTAATAACTTACTATTATAATCAACTTTCTTTTCTGATTTAACAGTATACTTTTTAAAACCAATTATCTTACCAAATACAGGTTTTATATCTTTATGAGATTTTACTGTAATAGTTTTAGCATCCATTTCAATAGAGTCTATTACTATATCATCATCATTTAAATTATAAAGAGTAATAATATCAGATTCTACTAAATCTTTTTTATTTTTTATACTATCTAAAACATCAGTACTTATATTATCTATTTTATTCTTGTTATAAATCATTAAAGATGAATCTACTATAGAGGCAACTAAAAGGAATATTATTGGTAATAATAATAAGAAAAGTACTAATACTTGACCTCTATTATTATTCATTATTAATAGTCCTTTCTACTTTAACTACATAAGGATCAGCTATTATTTTATCCATTCCTGGAGTAATTAAATCTACATTTTTAGTAAGAGTTATAGTAGTAATATCTCCATTTTTATAAATATCTACTGTTATATTTTTATATCCCATATCAGCTAAATAATTCTCTATATCATCATAATCTTTATCTTTTTGATATTCTTCTATAGCTATACTAGTGATTCCTTCTAGTTTATTATTTTCTAGTATTATTCTTCCTAAATCTATAAAAGAAAAGAATAGTAGTATTATTACAGGTAATATAATAACAAATTCAATTAAAGCTTGACCTTTATTATTCCTCATAATAACACCTTCCCTATCTTACATAATTATAACAAATAAATAAAAAAAAGAGAATACTCTCTCTTTAAATATC
The DNA here is from genome assembly GCA_946402315.1 of uncultured Clostridium sp. Lineage (GTDB taxonomy): Bacteria > Bacillota_I > Bacilli_A > RF39 > UBA660 > RUG11788. The sequence continues at coordinate 30,246 of CAMIWC010000012.1, forward strand.
ATGAATATTTATCGTTGATGATTCTTCATCGTCTTCTTTAAATAAATCCTCTTTTCTTAATTTATAATTACTTATTATTAACTGTTCTATATTACGGTCTAAAGTCATAAAATCTTCTTTATGAAGAGTTTTAATAATTAAATTTAATAGACTCTCTTCTTTGATCTTCTTAGTCTTTAAAGCTAAACTATAAATACCTAGAAGATCCATCTTAAAGATAGATTCTAATTCTTCTTTATCCTCTACTTTAATCTTTCTAAGTACATAATCATAAGTAGAATTAGTAAAGTATTCTAAACTTCCTAAATACTTATCATGACCACTTCTAGTATTTAATACTTGATATATATTTAAAGCAAAGAAATTGTAATTAATCTTTCTAAATGCTTCATTCTTATATAAAGACTTAGGAAGTGAATCACTAGCTGGATCAAAGAAATAGAAACCATCTATCTCATATTTAGTATCTTCTATATAAATCATTGAAACATATTCAATATCTTCTCTTTTAATAGGTACGATATAAACAGGAATATCCATTCTAGATAAGATCTCTTTGAAAAGATTATTAAATCCTAAATAATTAGTTTGTCTTGTTCTAATAATATCTGGAAGACGATCACTACTAGTAATACTTAAATCTAATAATTTAACAAAATCATATACTTCCTTTATCTTCTCTAAAGGAGATAAACTCTTACTAATAGATGATATAACTATTCCAATATATTCTTCCATCTTTCTATAATTAGGAAGAGATGTTATTTGATAAGCACCATCTTTAAAACTATATGATAATTCCCAAGAATCAGGATTTTCATATGGAAAAGATAGTAATTGTTTTACATCTTCAGGACTGTTATTTCTTAAAATTAACTTTTCAACATTACAATCATTAATCATTGGAGATAATTCCAATATATGTTTAATGTTTTCTATATCATTTATTCCTACTTTATCCCTAAAAGTAACTTGAGCTAAAGTATTAAAAGATACTACCATCTTCTTAACTTCATCCAAAGCTTCAGATGTTAAAGGGGTGCTGAAGTCTAGATTGGTTATTCCAACATACTTTAGTAGTTCTTCATCAATTGTACCTAAATCGGATTCAAAACCATTTTCCAACTCCAAACACCCCGTTTCTTGTTATAAAACTATTTTAAAGATTTAACCCCTTTTACTCCTTTAACTCCTTTAGCACCTTTTATTCCACTAAATCCACTTAAGATATTAGTATCAAATGAATTTGTCTTACCAGTTCTCTTCTTGAAATCTTTAACTCCAATATTAATTAATTCATCAAGAAGTTCTGTATAATTCTTTCCAGCTGGTTCCCACAAATAGAAAGCCAAACTTCCAGGAATTGTATTAACTTCATTTATATATACTTTTTTCTTCTTATCATCAATTAAGAAATCTATTCTTACATCACCACTTAAGTTAAGAGCTTTGCATGCTTTAACAGCTATATCTCTAACTTCATTAGTAAGTTTTTCTGATATATCAGCAGGAATCTTACGAGTAGCAGAAAGCATTCCTTTACTTCCTCTACCTTTCTTACCACCAACATATTTATCTTCATAAGTAAGAATTTCATTAGCAGTTAATACTCTTTCAATTACACTTGTATCATATCCATCAGGATTTCCTACAACACTAATATTAACTTCGCATAGATTTTTAATAACTTCTTCTACTACAATCTTACTATCATATGTAATAGCTTCTTCGATAGCTTTTTGAAGTTCTTCTCTATTATCAGCAATATTAATACCTACTGAACTACCTAAAGTAGCTGGTTTAACAATTACTGGGTATTTAATATGTTCAATCATCTTCATAACTTTTTCTGGATTATCTTCATATTCAGAATCAAAGAACCAAACATATTCAGGAATTGGTAATCCTTCACTACCCCAAATTTGTTTTTGGAATACTTTATCTTGTCCAATTGCTGCTCCTGCAACATCACTTCCTACGTATGGTATACCAATAGTTTTTAAATATCCTTGTAGTACACCATCTTCTACATTAGTACCATGAACAATTGGGAAAGCAATATCAATTTCCTTAACAACTTTTTTAAGTCCTTTTTTACTTTGTAAAACAAATGATCCAAACTTATTACGATATAGTACTACATTCTTTCCATATTTTCTAAGAAGGCTCATGTCTTGGAATGTTTCTATTTCATTTAAGAAACTTCCTGTATACCATTCTCCATTCTTATCAATATAAATAGGTACTATTTCATATTTTTCAGCATCCATCTTATTCATTGCTTGAATAGCTGAAATAATACTTA
>CAMIWC010000013.1 GCA_946402315.1 uncultured Clostridium sp.
GTTTATAGAATAGTTGCCAGTGATTCAAGACGTCCTCGTGATGGTCAATATATTGAATTAGTTGGAACATATAATCCTTTAACAAATCCTGCTACTGTTAATATTAACGAAGAAGTAGCATTAAAATGGTTAAATGATGGAGCTGAACCAACTGATACTGTAAGAAATCTATTAAGTAAAGCTGGAGTTATGCAAAAATTTGCTGATTCTAAAAAGAAAGTTGGTAAATAAGTATGGATTTAGTTTCTTTAACTCTAGAATTAGTAAAAGCTGTTGCGGTTAATAAAGATTCTGTTACTGTAAAAGAGTTTCCTTCTGACAATGAAAATGAAATCCTTATTGAAGTTATGATTGATAATGAAGATATGGGTAGAGTAATTGGTAAGAATGGTAAAACAGCTAATGCAATAAGAACTTTAGTACAAGCTAGTAGTTTTCTAGATAATAACAAGTATGTAAAAATAAATATAGAAAGTTTCGAGTAAAATATATCTTTGATATATTTTTTTTATTTTCTTTAAAAAATAACTAAAATATATTATAATTTTTATAGGGTGATTATATGTCAGAAAGAGTTATGCCTAATCATGTGGCGATTATTATGGATGGTAATAGAAGATGGGCTAAAGAAAGAGGAAAAAATCCTAGTTTAGGTCATCTTGAAGGTAGTAAAACCTTAGAAGAATTAGGTATGTATATATTTAGTCAAGGAGTTAAGTATTTAAGTGTATTTGCTTTTTCTACAGAGAACTTTAAAAGAAGTGAAGAAGAAGTTGGATACTTAATGGATTTAATGATTAAAAAATTTAAAAGTACAATTTCTAAATTTGAAAAGAATGGTATTAGAGTACTTATTTCCGGTAGACGTGATAATCTTAGAAAAGATATAGTTGAAACTATCGATGAACTAGAAGAAAGAACTAAGAATGGTACAGTTGGTACATTTAATATATGTTTTAATTATGGTGGTCAAGCTGAGATAGAAGATGCTGCTAAAAAATTGGCACTTGATTATAAAGAAGGAAAAGTTGATTTAAATAGTTTTGACTTTAATAATTATTTATATCATGAACTTCCTCCGATAGATTTTTTGATTAGAACTAGTGGAGAAGAAAGAATTAGTAATTTTATGTTATATCAATTAGCATATGCTGAATTATACTTTACAAATGTCTATTTTCCTGATTTTAAAAAAGAACAATTTGATTTAGCAATAGATGAATATAATAAAAGAAAAAGAAGGTTTGGTGGTTAGATGAAGACAAGAATCATTAGTGCATTAATACTTATATGTATTTGTGTTCCGCTTTTAGTAATAGGTGGAATGCCATTTGATATTTTAGTTACTTTAGTATCTGTAATGGCTTTATATGAAATATTTAAAGTTAGACGTGCTAAAAGAGAAATACCATTTATTATGGAATTGTTCTCTTATATCTTAGTAGCATTCTTAACAATGAATAATTATAATTCTATTAACTTAGTAATCAATATTGATTATAGATTAGTAGCTTTTATGATATTTTTCTTATTATTTCCAATAGTATTCATTAATGATAATAAGAAATATAATGTAGATGATGCTTTATTCTTAGTAGGTGCTACATTATTTATAGGTATTAGTTTGAACCTATTAATACTACTTAGAAATTATAGTTTAAGTTATGTATTATATATTTTCTTAATTAGTTGTATTACTGATACTTTTGCACTTGTTACAGGAAAATTTATTGGTAGAACTAAATTAACAGAAATTTCTCCAAAGAAAACAGTAGAGGGATCTATTGGAGGAAGCGTTATGGGTACTATCATCGCAGTTTTATATTATATAACTATTATTAATCCTAATATTAATCTTGTTACAATTATAGTAGTAACACTTATATTAACTATTGTTGGACAAATAGGAGATCTTGTTTTCTCAGCAATTAAAAGATTCTATAATAAGAAAGATTTCTCTAATTTAATCCCAGGACATGGAGGAATACTAGATCGTTTAGATAGTTCTATCTTTGTTACATTAGGACTTCTATTATTTATGGTGATTCTATAATGGATGCAATTATTACTTTAATATATTTTATAATTATTCTGGGTGTAATTATATTAGTACATGAATTTGGTCATTTCTTCTTTGCTAAGAAATTTGGAGTATTTGTTCATGAATTCTCAATAGGAATGGGACCTAAGATTTGGGGTAAGAGAAAAGGAGAAACAGAGTATTCTCTTCGTGCTGTTCCTATAGGTGGTTATTGTAGTTTAGCCGGAGAAGATGGAGAAGAAACAGATGAAGATGGTAAAAAGATTCCTAAGAATAGAAAGCTTTTTGCTAAGACTGGATGGCAAAGATTTATTATATTAGTAATGGGTGCTGGTAATAACTTTATACTAGCAATTATCCTTTTATTTGGTTTAGGTTTATTTGTTGGTTCTCCTAATATGGATCCTGAAGTTAGAGAATTAACTAAGGGTTATCCCATGGAAGAAGCAGGAATTCAAAAAGGAGATATGATTTATTCAGTAAATGGTGCTAGAACAAGAACTAGTGAAGATATACAAGTAAGATTATCTCTTGTTAAGCCTGGAAGTACTGTTACTTTTGTAGTAGAAAGAGATGGAAAAAAATATACTTATAAAGTTACTCCAGTAGAAGAAGAAAAAGAAGGACAAAAGAAGTACTATTATGGTATTACATTTAGAACTAAGATGGATCATGGAGTACTAAACGCTTTGAAATTTACTTTTAATAAAACTGGTGCTTTGATAAGACAAATGATACTAGTTCTAAAACTATTATTTACTGGTAGTTTAAGTGTTAATAGATTAGGTGGACCGGTTGCTATTTATTCTACAGTAGGAGAAGCTCAAACATATGGTATTGCATCCCTAATTCAATTAACTGCTCTTTTAAGTATTAATGTTGGATTTATTAATTTACTTCCATTTCCAGCAGTAGATGGTGGAAGAATACTTCTATTAATAATTGAAAAGATTAAAGGTAAACCATTAAATTCAAAAGTAGAAAATGCTATTAATGCAGTAGGATTTATCTTACTTATGATATTGGCATTATATATAACATGTCATGACATCATAACGTTAGTATTGAAATAGGTGATAATATGGGTGCTAAAAAAGAAGTAGATACTTTATATTATGAAGAAGAAATAAAAGAAAATAACAAATATAAAGATATGGATATGACTGAAAAAGAACATATCTTAGTTAATACTAATAGTATTGAATATGATCTTGATGATTATGAAAGTAATAATCTAGAAGAAAAGAGTAATAAAAAGTTAATTATAGTGACAACTGTTGTAATAATTACAATGCTTGTCATTTGCATAATTGCATTTTTACTATAAAATTTGCGTTAAATTATGTAAAGCATGTTGAAAAAGCATGCTTTTTTAATGCCTTTTTTTATTATAATATAATTGAATAATAATAATGGGAGGCGTATGTATATGAAAAGAATAATACTAATTGTTACAACGTTAGTCTTTTTAGTTATGCCTTCTAAAGTATTTGCACAAGCTCCAGCTAACTCTTGGGCTAATTATTGTACAAGTAGTTCTGATTATTTAAGTTGTAAAATAGTAACTGATTCAACTCCAACTGCAGATACTAATATTAATTTTAGTGAATTTTCAAGTGCCAGCAATGGACGCGGATTATATTATACAACTGATCCTACAATGACTGAAGATTTAGATGGAGACGGAAGTGGAGATGTTGTTTACTATTATCGTGGTAATGTAACAAATAACTATGTAAAGTTTGATTCTTATTGTTGGAGAATAGTAAGAACAACAGAAGATGGTAATATTCGTTTAATATATGGAGGAACTCCAAATAATCAAGGTAATTGTCCACAAAATGGAACAACCGCAAGTATAGGTAACTCTGCATTTAACTCTTATACCAATTATGATAATACTTATATGGGATATATGTATGGAAGAAGAGGACAAAGAACTTATGATGCAACACATGCTAATAATACAAATTCAACTATTAAGACCACAATTGATAACTGGTTTAGAAATAATTTAAATGATAGTGTATCTTTTTTAGCAGATTTCCCATACTGTAATGATAGAACTCTATATTCTGGTAATGGATATGGAACTAATGCTAGTGAATATGCACCTCAACATCGTTTCTATGGAAATGAAAATAATAATGACCCTCAAACTCCTACATTAGTATGTAATCAAGATAATGATAAATTTACAGTTGATTCAAGTAATGGTAATGGAGATTTAACTTATCCAATAGCATTACTTACTGCAGATGAAGCTTCTCTTGCAGGAGCATCTTATGGTACATCTGGAAGTAATACAGATACATATTTATATACAGGAGCTAACTATTGGTTAATGTCTCCAGGTGACATTTATAATAGAGCTACTTATGTATATGAAATTGCTAACTCTGGATTAATGAGATTATATACAGCTAATCAATCAGTTGGAACTCGTCCAGTAATAACTTTACGTTCTGATGTTACAATAAGTGAAGGAACTGGAACATATAATGATCCATATGTAATTGCAACAATAGAAGAAATAAATAAGTATACAGTAACTTATAATGATGGAGTAGATAATGAAGTAGTATTTGCTGATCAAGTATATAGAGATGTCCCAGAAGGAACAACAACTCCAACATTTGTTGGAACTCCAACAAGAGATGGATACACATTCTTAGGATGGAATCCTACAGTAGCTTCTACTGTTACTGCAGATATTACATATGTTGCAACATGGGAACTAAATCCAACATATGCAGATTTAGAGATAAATAAACAAGTAACAGGAAATATGGCTGATATAGATGAATTATTCGAATTACAAATAACAGTTACTGATAATGGAGTAGGTATAAATGGTTCATTTGATTACTATGTTGGTTCAACCTTACAACAAAATCAATTAACATTTACAAATGGAGTTGCAACTACAAATATATCTAGCGTTAATAATATTACTATTAAAGATTTAGAAGTTGGATTTGATTATTCAATAGTAGAAAATACTAATGGATATAGTACAACTGCTGATACTATTACAGGTACAATTAATAATACAAGTAATGTAGTAACCTTTATTAACAATAAAGAACAAGCTCCAGCAACAGGACAAGAAAGAGATATGAGATTTGCATATTCATTTATTATAATTGGTCCAGCAGCGATAATCTTGTTCAAAAAGAGTAAAATGAAATAGTCAATCTGTAAACTATACACAATTAATTGTATGTTTACATTGATTTGATAAAAAATGAGTGTTAATCTTAAATTAGATAAGATAGGAGAGATATTATGAAAAAATTTAAGAATTATATATTTGCTTTATTTGCAATGATCTTAGGAATGAGTGCTATGACAGTTGATGCAGCAACTACTACAATTGCTACTTCTACTGGAAACACTGCTACAACATGGACAATTACAAGAAACGTTAACGATGTAACAAACCCAGTAACTAATACATTTACATATACTGTTACTCAAGCAAACACAAATCCTGCATCAGTAACGTTACCATCAACTAATCCAACAGTTGTATTTAATAACGTTAGCCCTAATGCAAGTGGCGTTGCTACTGCTACAGGAACTATTGATTTATCTTCAGTAGTATTTGATGCAGTTGGAGACTATGAATTTATAGTTACAGAAACTGCTTCAACAAATGCAACAGCATATCCATTAGATGCAAAAGAATATCATATCTTTGTATCTGTAAGATATAATGTTGATGCAAACAATGTTCCAGATGGAACTAAAAATGCTACTATGATAGTTCAACCTACATTAAGTGGAAGCAAAGTATCAGGATTAGTATTTGAAACAGATACTGAATTAACATATATTACATTATCTAAAGGTGTAACTGGTAACTTAGCTGATATTGATGAATACTTTGCATTTACAGTAAGTCTTCCTGGAACTGCTGGAGATACATATACAATTTCAGGGGCTCACTCAACTGATGGATCTACTACAGTAAACTCATCAACTTATACAGTTGGTACTACTACAACAATTTATTTAAAACATGGACAAAGTGTTACAATTGGATTAAATGGAACTTTAAACGAAATGCCTATCAATGAAAGTTATACAATTACTGAAACAGGTGCTACTGATTATAAAACATATATCGATGGAAGTACTACAGATGCTAAAACAACTACTAAGACTACAGTAGCTACAAATGATTCTAACTTTAGTACAAACAATGCTACATCTTATATAAATAACTATCAATCAGATGTATTAACTGGTATATTTATCAATATTCTTCCATTCATAATCTTAATTGGACTTGCAGTAATTGGTATCTATATTAATAAGAAATTAACTACTCAAGAAGAATAATAAAAAACTGCTTATGCAGTTTTTTTTATTTGTAAAGAAATCAATTTATATATTTATAAATGTTTAAAAATATGGTATTTTTATTATAGAAATATAATAGATGGTGATTATATGAACTTTTGGAAAAAGAATAATAAAGAAGAAATTGAAAAAGAAGAGAAAAAGCAAAAAATAAAGAAAAAGAATAAAAATAATTTCTTAATTCTATTAATTAAGATTGCTATTATTCTTGTTTTAGTATTTGTTATATTCTTTGTAGTATTTGGAGTATTCCGTATGAATGGTAGTTCTATGTCTCCATATATTACTGATGGTAATTTATTAATTTATTACCGATTAGATAAAGATTACGTAGTTGGTGATGTAGTTCTTGTTAAACAAGATAATACATATAATATATATCGTATTTCTGGTACTAATGGAGATCAAATTAGTATAGAAGATGGTACTCTTCTTATTAATGGATTTAGAGAAGAGATTCAGGGATTCTATGATACTGATTTACCAGAAGATTCTAAAGTTACTTATCCATGTGTAATTGGAGAAGGTGAATACTTTGTAACTAATGATTTTAGATTAGATCTAAATGATTCTAGAACTTTTGGAAAGATTAAGAAAAAAGATATTGTAGGAAGAGTAATAGCTAAATTACAAATAAGAGGTATTTAAGGAGTGTGATAATATGAAAATGAATTTTAAGATATTCTTAATGTTTGTTTTTGTATTGTTTGTTTTCCCTGTTTTTGCTTATGCTGGAGAAACGAGTATAACTTTAACAGATAGAATTCTAAATACTAATAATACTGTCTCTAATACTTTTATTTATAGAATTACTCCAGATTCAAGTAATAAATCAGGAGCATCTAATGAACCTAGTCAAATAGAAGTAACTTTAAATAAAGTAAAAGGACATAATGGAACAGTTAGTTATGATTATGAAATAGATTTTTCAAATGTACATTATACTCAATACGGTTTGTACAAATATTTAATTGAAGAGATTTCTTCTAGTGATATGGAAAACTATTCATTATCAAATGAAAAGTATTATATTTATGTACTATATAGTAATGAAGGTAGAATTGCTTCTGTATATGGACAAGCATATAATGTAACAGATAATACTAAGAGTGATTTAATATTTGATCATGAACACAATTATACAAATATAACAATTACTAATACTACTACCGGAAAGTTAGCTGATACTAATGAATATTTCAAATTTAAATTAGTTATTAATGGAGAAGTAGGAGATAGATATTATATAGAAGGACAAGATTCTATAGTTAAGTTTAATGGTAAAAATATTAATACAACTAATTACTATACTGTTAAAAGTACAGATAACTTTGTATATATATATTTAAAGAAAGATCAATCTATTACAATAGGTACTGAAGATGGAGTAAATCAAATACCTATTGGTACTCATTATTCATTACAAAAGATAGGTGCTCGTGGATGGGAAACTACATATGATGTAATTAATAATTATACAACTACAAATGATGATGATAATAACTATATCATTATTATTAATAGAAGAGATTACGATGTAGCAATTACTGGTGTATTCTTAGATATATTACCATTTGTAATATTAATTGCATTAGGAGTAATTGGTATTATTTTAATAAGAAAGATAGGTAATAAGAATGATTAATATACTTATAAAAAGTACAAATAAGATTATAGAGATTCTTGTTACTCTTTTCTTTGTCTTAATTATCTTAATAGGATGCTATGCTTTATATGATAATTATCTAGTTCAAAAAGGTGGAAAATTAGATGAAGAAATATTATCTCTTAAACCTAAAACAGTATCTACTGAAGAAGATAAAGAAGTCTTTTATTTAGATGATTTACAAGAAATAAATTCTGATATAGTTGGATGGATAACAATAGATAATACTGAAATGGATTATCCTGTTGTTAAAGGAAAAGATAATAGTGAATATCTAGATCGAAATTATAAACATGAATATGCTACTTCTGGTAGTATCTTTATGGATTATCGTAATAATAAAGATTTTAATGATGATTATACAGCTATCTATGGACATCATATGAATTCTAATACGATGTTTACAGATATAAAGAAATATGAAAATGAAGAATTTTTTAATAGTCATTTAAAAGGAACTCTTTATACATCTAATAAAATATATGATGTTGAAATAGTTTATTATGCTGTAGTAAGTTCATATGATGATTATGTATTTGATATTTTCAGAGTAAAGAATAAATTTAATAAAGAAATAATTGAATATGTAGATAGTGTTGCTAAAAACAGGTCTGATACTATCCTATTACCTACTGATAAACTAATGGTTTTATCTACTTGTGATTCTAGTGGATCTACTAAAAGAGCTGTTCTATTAGCTAAAATAACTGAATCTAATAAAGAAGATGGAATAGAGAAGAAAGAAGAAGAAAAAGAAGAAAGACAAGTATATAAGAATAAAAAGAAGAGAAAGAATATTCTAGATATGAATATATCTCCTAGAAAAATGATTTTATACTTATTATTCATAGTAGTAATCATAATATTCTTAATCTTAATTTATAGAGTTATTAATTATCAGTTAAAGAAAATGGATAAGAAAAAGAAGAATAATAAAAAGAAATAGAAAACTATTTCTTTTTATTTTACAAACATTTAAATAAAACTTATAATTTAATTATGAGGTAATAATATGAAGAAAATAATTAAAAGTATTATTTTAGCTATTATAATTCAATTCTCTTTAAGTTATATTCCAGTAATTGAATATAGTTTACCTAAATATGCTAATAGCTTTATTATGAAGTTTATTGCGTCATTAGAGTTATCTGTACATAGTTTTGGATTAGAGAATTTTATTATATGCATTGCTTTAACTTATTTGATTTATCATAGATATAAAAAAGAACAATTTAATTATGAAAGTATTATTACAATTGTTTTTACTATTATTTGTTTAATTAGTAAGACGGTAATGTATACGGGTAGTATTAAGTATTTATGTAATAATTTAATCAATCTATTTTTTACTATAGTATGTTTTATAGGTTACTATACTATATTAAAAATATTGGTAGATTTTGTTTACGATAAGATATTTACTAGTAGAGAAATATTATTAAAAGATAAGTTTAAAAAAATATATGATTTTGTTTTTGAAGTACATCCATTTATAATGCCAATTATTATTATTTTTATAGCATATTTACCATATATAATTATTACTTTCCCAGGAACTGTTTCATATGATGGATATTTTCAATTAATCCAGTTTTTTATTAACTCGGCAACTAATCATCATCCTTTTTTATCAACTATATTCTTTTATTGTTTATATTCTATAGGAGATATATTTTTATTATCAAAAGATGCAATTTTTAGTATTATTATATTTCAAATAATAATGCAATTAGTAGCATATGGATTAATATTCAAAATATTTAAAGAAGAAAAAGTAAGTAATATATATAGGATATTATCTTTAGTATTTATAATGCTATTTGTAGTATTAAAGATAGGTACAGTAACTGTTGTAAAAGATACTTTATTTCAAACAGGGTTAATCTTATTTGTAATAAGTATTTATTATTATTTAAAAAATGTTAATTGTACTAAATCATTATTTTTATTATTATATAGTTCTTTATTTCTATACTTATTTAAAAATAATTCTCTAAATGTAATAGTTTTATCTCTATTAGTTCTTTTACTTAAAGAAAGAAGAGTAACAAGAATAGCTTTTAATATATTTTTAATAACTTTACTTTTGGGTATTAATACTTATTATCATAATTATTTTATGCCTAAGTTTAATATATCAGAAGCTTCTAAGACAGAATCAGTATTTGTAGAAATGCAATGTGTAAGTAGATATTTAAAGTATTATCATGATGATCTTACATCTAAAGAAAAAGAAGTATTAAGCAAAGTGTTTATTGATGAAGCTTTAGATTATAATCCAGAAAATGTAGATTCTATAAAGAAATCAATAAATCCGGATTGTGATAATAAATGTATAAGGAATTTTAAAAGAGTATGGATTAGTTTAGGTATAAGACATCCATTAGTTTATTTAGATTCATTCTTTAATCTTTATTATGGATATTTATATCCTTCAAAAGCACCATATTATAATACAAAATATAATCTTGATGGTTTAGGTACTTATATATCATTTAATTATCCTAATGATATGGTTGTTTCTGAATTAAAGAATCCTAATGCATCTTTAATGTTACAAAGTATTGGTAATACTAAGATGAGAACTCCTTTTATATCAATATTTTATAATTGTGCGATATGTAGTTGGATTCTAATCTTATTAATTGGATATATGATTAAGAATAAGTCCTTTAAAAATAACTTATTTATTATTCCGATTATTATTTGTTGGATAAGTCTATTCTTAGGTCCCGCTAATGCTTTTATTAGGTATGTATATCCATTATATATACCAATATTGTTTAGTTTAGGATTAATAGTTTATAGAGTTAAATAGGAAATAGTTATCTATTTCTTTTATTTTGTTCCTTTTATTTACATTTATTATATTTATTTGTATAATTTTAAGTAGTGAGAATAGGAGTGATACTATGTATTTAAAGGAAATACAAACATCTGGTTTTAAGTCCTTTGCTGATAAGTTAACTATTTCTTTAGATAATAGAACTACTTGTATTGTTGGACCTAATGGTTCTGGTAAAAGTAATATAGTAGATGCAGTACGTTGGGTTCTAGGAGAACAATCTGTTAAATCACTAAGAGGAGATTCTGGTATGACAGATGTTATTTTTGCTGGATCAAAATCTCGTAGTCCTTTAAATGTAGCTAGTGTTAGTCTTGTTTTTGATAATAGTGATAACTTCTTAAACATTCCATATAATGAGGTATCTGTTAAAAGAAGAGTATATCGTACTGGGGAAAATGAATATTTTTTAAATGGAGATAAGTGTCGTTTAAAAGATATTACAGATTTATTTATTGATAGTGGTATAGGTAAATCATCTTTTAATATTATTTCTCAAGGAGAAATAGATAGAATACTATCTAATTCTACTTCTGATAGACGTAGTATTTTTGAAGAAGCGGCAGGAGTACTTAAATATAAAAAGAGAAAAGAAGAAGCTCTACATAAATTAGAAAAAACTAAAGATAATATGAGTAGAGTACAAGATATTATAGCTGAACTTGAAATACAAGTTGGGCCATTAAAAGAACAAAAAGAAGCTGCAGAAGAATACTTAACTAAAAAAGATAGTTTAGAGAAAGTAGAAGTTGCTTTATTAGCTTATGAAATAGAAAATATTAATAGTAATTATTTAAAATCTAAAGATAGAAGAGATGAATTAGCAACAGAAATATTAAATACAAGTGTAACTTCTAATAGTTTTGATAGTGAAATCTTAGATAAAAGAAATGAACTAGCTAAATTAGATGAAGATATAAATGATTATCATGAAAAATTACTTGCTTTAACTCGTGAAGAAGAACAATTAAATGGAGAGAAAGCCTTAGTTAAAGAACGTAGTAAATATAACGCTACTGATCAAAAGGTACATGATAATATATCTATATTAAAAGAAAATAAATTACAAACAGAAAATGATATTTATCTTTATAATAAAGACTTAGATAATTTAAATAAGAGTTTAAATAATAAACAAAAAGATATAAAAGAATTAGATGATCTTTTAACATCTAAAAAGAATAAATATACTAATTTGGTTAATGAGTACAATTATAAAAGAAGAGATTTAATTGAGATTAATCAAAATATTGAAATTACTACTAATAATATTGAAAATGGTAATAGTTTATCTACAGGAGTAAAAGCTATCTTAAATAATCCTCGTTTAAGAGGAATACATGATGTATTGGGTAACTTAATAGAAAGTGATGAAAAGTATACTAAGGCTTTAGAAGTAGTTTTATCTAATACTAAACAAAATATAGTTGTTGATTCAGAAGAAAGTGCTAAAGAAGCTATTGCTTATTTAAAAGATAACAATCTAGGTAGAGTTACTTTCTTACCACTTAATACTATTAAAGCTAGAGGAATTGATCCTGATGTATTAAATCTTATTAGTAATGATTCTGGTTATATAGATAGTTTTATTAACCTAGTTAAATATGATAATAAGTATCATAATATTATATCTAATAGTTTAGGTAATATTATTGTTTCTAATGATATAGATGCTGCTACTAGAATAAGTAGAAAGATTAATAACAAATATAGAATAGTTACTTTAGATGGAGATTTATTTAATGTAGGTGGAAGTATTACTGGTGGTAGTCTTAAGTTCTCTAAAAGTATTATTTCTTATAAACAAGAATTAGAAAAACTTAATAATAAAAAGATAGAAGTAACTTCTATAATTAGTGAATATGAATCTAATATAAGTGAAGCTAGTAAAGAGATAGAATTATTAGAAGATAAGATTTATCAAGAGAAGAGTACTTTATATAATATTGAAGAACAAATTAAAAATGTAAACAATCTAATCTTAGTATTAAATGATAAATTAAATAGTTTTAATACTGATTTAAATAGTTTAGAACATGTAATAGATTCTTCTTTAGATAAAGAAGAAAATCGTATTATGGAAAAATACTATGAAGTATCTAGAATGAAAGGTGAAATAGAACAAAGTCTAGATAATTCTAATAAGAAACGCGAAAAGTTATATAGTTTAATTGAAGAGTTAACTGCGAAAAGTAAAGTTAATAGTTCTTTAAATTCTAAGTTAGAAAAAGAATTAAAAGACTTAGAAATATCTATATCTAAGATGGAAGTTAAATTAGATAATTATCTTAATACTTTAAATGAAGATTATGAACTTACTTATGAGAAAGCTAAAGATAGTTATAAATTAGATATGGAAGTAAGTGAAGCTAGATCATATGTTAATTCGCTTAAAAATGATATTAAGAGACTTGGTATGGTTAATTTAGCTGCGATTGAAGAATATAAACGTGTTAGTGAAAGATATGAATTCTTAAGTAATCAAAGAAATGATTTATTAAATGCTAAAGAAACATTACTTGAAATAATTAGTGAAATGGATACTGTTATGGAAGATGAATTTAAAAAATCATTTAAAGCTATTGATGAAGAATTTAGAAAAGTATTTAAAGAATTATTTAAAGGTGGAGATGCCAATATTAAATTAGTAGATCCATCTAATGTACTTGAAAGTGATATTATGATTAATGCTAGTCCTCCTGGAAAGAAATTAAAAGCTATTACACTTCTTTCTGGAGGAGAAAAGACATTAACAGCAATCTCATTAATATTTGCAATACTTAATGTTAGAACTGTACCATTTTGTTTGTTTGACGAAGTAGAAGCTGCCTTAGATGAAGCTAACGTTGAAACATTTGGTAATTATTTAAAACATTATAAAGATAAGACTCAGTTCTTACTTATTACTCATAAAAAGAAAACAATGGAATTTGCTGATACTTTATATGGAGTAACTATGCAAGAATCAGGAGTGTCTAAACTAGTAAGTGTTAAATTAGATAACGTTGAATAGAAGGTGTTTATATGATAAATATTCCTTATTTGGAATTACAATTATATCTTATGGACTATTTAAATAAAACAGATACTAATTTTACAAAAGAAGAATTAAATAGAGTCAAGGAGTTATCTCTTGACTCTATTGGTTTATTTCATAATTATAATAAGATTGATTCTAATATTCTAAAATACTTTAATAATCTAGAAGTATTAGAAGTATGTAATGCTAATATAGATAGTACTTTTATAGATAATATTTTGAACTTAAATAAACTTAGAAGTATTGCTTTTGTAAATTGTAATATTACTAATCTAAATTCGTTAGCAAGAATTAAAATAGTTAAACTTATTATTAATAATTGTACTGTTGATGACATAGAGAGTATATCTAACTTTAAACAATTACAAACAATTGGTCTTGTTAATATGAATTTAAAATCTATTTCTTTTTTAGAAGGTCTTCCTCATTTAATAGAAATAAATTTAAGTTTTTCTAATATAGATGATGTTAGTACAATGTATCATTTTATTAGAATTGATACATTAAGAATAGATAATTCTACTATATTAGATTTAGATTTTGTTAATAAATACTCAGCTTTAAAAACTATATCTATATCTGAAAATCAATATCTAAAGAATAAGGATTTAATAAATGACTTAGTTAATCTTGATATAAATGTCTATAAAGATTCAGTTATTTGTTTTAACGATTTGGTGGACTAATATGGAAAGATTTAAGATTGATTTAAATACAATTACTAAAAATGATATTTTAGATATAAATGAGTTTATTAAAAGTCATAAGAATATGGAATTAGTTGTTAGATTAAGAAATACTGTAGGTATTAAATCTAATATGTTGCTTTCTATTACTGATTATCCAAACTTATCTTTTAGAGTAGCTGGTGGATTTGATGATGAGAGAGAAATACGTACTAATAATAAAGAATATTATGAAGGTAAAAATTTCTATACAAGAAATGAACTTATAAATATAATTACTGTTTTTGAACTTATAGAAAAAGAATTAATGGATAAGGAACTAAATGAATTAGATAAAGTATATTTTATATATAATAAATTAAAGAAATATATTAAATATGATGTAGATTCTTTATTCTCTAATAAATCTAATGATTTAAAAGGTATTATTACACGTAAAGCTACTAGTATAGGTTTTAGTACTATCTTTAAAGAATTATTAGATAGAATAGGAATCCATTCTGTATTTGTAGAAGGTAATAAAGGTAGATATGCTTGGATAATAGTTCTAATAAATAATAAAGTAGTATGTTTAGATTTAACTTATGATTCATATTTATATCATTATGGAGATGAAGCTAAGAGTTCATTCTTTGGAAACTATAATCCTAATATATTTAATAAGGAACATATTCCTTTAAAGAGTGAAGTAATACAAGATTATAATAAAGATATTAGTTTATTTGATAAGATAGAATTATTAAACGTTGATAAGTTTATTAAAAATAATAAGATAGTAGCGAATAGATTTGTAAGAAATGATAATACATCTTTCTTATTAAGTGGAATAGAAATAATTAAAGTAAATAATACTATTTTATATAAGTATTTATATTGCGATTATCTTACTGGTGGTAGAATACTTAATCCACATATAATTATTTCAGAAAATAATTTCTTTAAGAATGAAAAGAGAAAGAATCAAATATCAGAAGAAATTAAAAATATAGAAGGAATAAATAATCCTAATAATTCATTTAAACAAAACGAAAGTAATTTAAAGAATGAATATAATATTCTTAAAAGAGAAGATGATTATATAATAAATGATTTTTTAAGTAGTAAACATATTGAATCTATAAAGAATAGTTATATTGGATCATTCTCGTTTAATAGATATGAGTTCAATAATAATTTCAATTCTGCTTTAGAAAATATTAATTCTGATGTTAGAAAATATAGAAGAGATGATGGTAGTATATTTATTCTAGAAAAATATTTAAATAAGAATAATTCTTTCTATTATCATTTATATGAATTTGAACAAAATAATAATGAAAGTCTATTAATAGAATCTAATAGTATTATTTTAGATAATGATATTTTATCTATTAATCAAAAATATGATAAATATGTTTCTAATGTTTTCTTCCTTAAGAAGAGGATATTTAAAGCTATTAGAGAATACGATGGATATATGGGATTCTGCAATGTAGAAGATAGAATAATTAAGAAAGAAGTTATTAATAATAGAGTGGAGGAATAGTTATGAAAAAGAAGTTGTCTATTACACTAAACATATTAATAATAATTTTTGAAATAGTAGGATTTATGATTGCTTATAATGAAACTAATAGAATATGTATAGAATACTATACTGAAGATAGTAATTTGCTTGCACTTATATCTGCTAGTTTATATATAGTATTTGTTATGAGAAATAAAAAGATTCCTAAATTGTTATCAGAATTAAAATATGTATCAGGAATATGTTTAACTATAACATTCTTTGTAGTTTTATTTATCCTAGCACCTATATATAATTATAATTATTACTATTTCTTATTACATGGATCAATGTTATTTCATCATTTCTTATGTCCAATATTATTTGTCTTAACATTAGTTTGTTTTGACAAAATAAAAGTAGAAAAGAATGATATTAAAAAAGGAATAATTCCAACCGTAATATATGGAGTTATTATGATTATTCTCAATCTATTAAAACTAATTGATGGACCATATCCATTCTTAAGAGTATATAGTCAACCAATATATGTATCTTTCTTTTGGTTAGTATTAATATTTGGACTTGCATATGGTATTAGTGTGATGTTATATAGAATGTACAGGAGGTAATTATGTATAATTATATTTTTGGAAAAGTAACAGATATTAAAGGAAATTATATAGTACTAGATAATAATGGAGTAGGTTATCAAATATATACAGGTAATCCTTATTCATTTGAAATAGATAAAGAGTATAAAGTATATATATATCATTTAGTTAGAGAAGACGAAGAAGGACTTTATGGATTTAAAACAGAAGAAGAAAAAGATTTATTCTTAAAGTTAATAAGTGTTAAAGGTCTAGGATGTAGAATGGCTTTACCTATGCTTGCGACTGGATCTGTTGCTGGTATAGTAGACGCAATTGAAAGAGAAAATATATTATATCTTAAAAAGTTCCCTAAGATAGGTGATAAAGTAGCTAAACAAATAATTCTTGATCTTAAAGGAAAACTTAATATGGAAGTAAGTAGTACAGAAGTAGATGATACTACTGATGAATTGGTAGAAGTATTAAAGGGATTAGGATATAAAGATAAAGAAATTAAAATGATTCTTCCTAAACTAGATAAATCATTAAGTATAGAGGATCAAGTTAAAGAATCATTAAAATTATTATTAAAATAGAATAGGAGTTTTAATATGGAAATATTAAGTTTCTTATTTATAATAGTTGCTTATACTTATTTAATATCAACAATTGGATATTATTATAATAAAAATAGTGGTATGAGTAATATTTTTAAAGTAATTTATACAATTATTAGTATATTTCTTGGATTTATTTTCTTCTTTATAGTTCTATCTGAGTTACAAACTAAAAAACCATATTATTATAGTGGTTATGGTGGTGCTGACTTAGTAAATAGAGCATATAATAGATATGTTTTATCATGTTTCTTAGGATCATTAATAATTACTTTCTTATATTCTTTTATAGTATTATTATTTACTAGAAAGAAAACTCTAGAAAAAAGAAGAAAACTATCTATTTTATTTAGTATTGTAATATTAATAATTATTTTTCTTATTGGAGTATATGTATCTAATACAGTATCTGATGAAGCAATACTAATTTTACATTAAAGGGTGCAAATGCATTCTTTTTTTTAATTTATATTGGTATAATTATAGTAGAGGTGAATATAATGTATAGTATGCTTGGATTTATAAGTTTATTATTTCCAATAATAACATCTATAATTTGTGCTATAAAAATTACCAATGATAAACTTAAGAGTAAAAAATTAAAGTGGAAACCATTAGTTTCAGTTATCTTTTTGTTTTTAGTTTTTTATGGAGTTTATATATTGACAATTTTTGTTAGAAATTTTGTATTAGATATTCCAACAACTGGAAATGATTCTTATATTTGCATGAATCCACATTCTTGGTGTAAAAATGAATTTATTACTAAAGAACAAGAATTGTTGTTTAATAGAGCTATTCTTTTTAAATATTTATATTCTTTTTATGCCAGTCTTTTTTCATCATTTATAGTATTAACATATTCTTTTTGTAAAAACAAAATAGTAAGACGTATTCTTTATATATTAGAAACAATTTTATTAATAGTTTTAATTATTTTATTCATATATTATATAAAACAAATTATTAATTAAAGAGTGCAAAGACACTCTTTTTTTTGTATAATAATATGTAGATAAGGAAATAAATTATATATAAATAATTATATAAGTAGGAGGTATTATGGGAAGATTATTATCTGATGAAGAAGAGAAGAATGAAATGTTAGAAGAACAATCTATTCGTCCTGAAAGTTTAGATGAATATATTGGTCAAAAAGATGTTAAAGAAAATATAAGAGTATTTACAGAAGCAGCAAAATTAAGAGATGAACCATTAGATCATGTTCTTTTATATGGTCCTCCTGGACTTGGAAAAACTACTCTTGCTTATATTATTGCTAATGAACTAGGTAGTAACATTAGAATTACTTCAGGTCCATCAATAGAAAAGACTGGAGATTTAGCAGCAATACTTTCTTCACTTGAACCAGGAGATGTATTATTTATTGATGAAATACATAGATTACCTAGTTTTGTAGAAGAAATACTTTATCCAGCAATGGAAGATTTTACATTAGATATTATTGTAGGTGGAGAAGGTAGTGGAAAGAATATTAGAATTAACTTACCTCCATTTACTTTAGTAGGAGCAACAACTCGTGCAGGAGACCTTACTTCTCCATTAAGAGATCGTTTTGGTATAATTGCTAAACTACAATATTATACAGTGGATGAACTAGAAGAAATAATTAAGAGAACTGCTAGAGTTTTAGATATGCCTATTGAAGATGATGCAGCTAAAGAACTAGCTAGACGTTCTCGTGGTACTCCAAGAATTGCTAACCGTTTATTTAGAAGAGTTAGAGATTTTGCTCTTGTAGAAGGTGACGGAGTAATCAACAAAGAAATAACTAAGAAAGCCTTAAAGAGACTTAAAGTAGATGATTCAGGACTTGATGATACAGACCATCAATTACTACTTGGAATCATTGAAAAGTTTAATGGTGGACCAGTAGGACTAGAATCAATCGCAAGTGTAATCGGTGAAGAAGCTACTACTATAGAAGATGTATATGAACCATACTTACTTCAAAATGGTTTCTTAAAAAGAACTCCTCGTGGTAGAGTAGTTACTGAAAAAGGATATAGACAAGTTAATAAGACTTATCAAAATAGTTTATTTGATTTAGAAAGTAGTGATGAAGATGAATCTTAGTGATTTTGATTAT
>CAMIWC010000014.1 GCA_946402315.1 uncultured Clostridium sp.
TCATATTTTTCAGCATCCATCTTATTCATTGCTTGAATAGCTGAAATAATACTTACCTCATGTTCTACACTTTCTCCACCAAAAATTACTCCTACTTTTATCATAAAACTTCCTCCTTATTTTTCATTATATGTGTCAGGTAAATCATTTTCAAATAATGCATATATCTTTTTCTTAGATTTCATACTATTTAAGATAGTATATGCTTTCTTGACATCATTAATTATTTCTATTTGTGAATCAGGATAATTCTTACTCTTTAATCCTTCTAAAATAGGTTTAGTTTGTTTTTGTCCAACTAGTATTACTTTATCAGCAACATCTGCGATTTCTTTACCAAACTCTTTATTGTAATATTCTTCTTTATCACCAAGCTCTATCATTCCAGGAGTTACTACTACTTTAGTTCCATCCATCATACCAAGTACTTCTAAAGCTCTTTTAGAACCTTCTGGATTAGAATTATAAGCATCATCTATAAAGATGAAATTAGGAAAAGTCTTCATACTTAAACGATGTTCAACGGGTTTAAGTTTATTAACTCCTCTTTGTAAATGATCTACTGGAATATCAAAAGCATATCCTAAAGCAAGTCCAGCTAGAATATTATAAACATTATGTTTTCCTAATAATCTAGTTTTAAATTCATATTTTTTCTTATCACCTTTAAATTCTACAGTAAAACTAGTACCTTCTTGATCAACTTTAATTTTACTAGCACGTACATCTACTGGATCTTTAGTATCAATACCAATCCATAGAATTTTACAATGATTTTTATTCTTAATCTTATAACTTACTTGTTTTTCATCATCTCTATTTAGTACACCAATACCATCTTTTGGAAGATATTCAATTAATTCCATTTTTCCAGATTGAATATTTTCTTCACTACCAAATGTTTCTAAATGAGCTGTACCAATTTTTGTAATTATTCCATACTTAGGATTAACTAATTCACAAAGACCATTTATTTCTCCTTTAACATAAGCACCCATTTCTGCAATAAATACATCTTCAAATTTAGTTAAAGAATTATTTACTGTTATCATAAGTCCATTAAATGTATTAAGACTCTTAGGAGTAGCTAGAACATTATATTTTTCACTTAAAATTGTATTTAAGAAATTCTTAGTACTAGTCTTACCATAACTCCCAGTAATACCAACTACTTTAAGATTAGGCATACTAGCTAATTTCTTCTTTGCTTTTCTTTCAAAATGTTTATATACCATTCTCTCTATTGGATTATTAATTATCTTAGCAAGGAATACTACATAGAAGTTAAATACTGCCATAATAGATAATAGAATAATCGCATCACATAAATGAGATTTAATTAATATACCTAGAACACATACAATAACATGTAATAATACTAGAGTTACAATTAATCTTTTGATTCTAGGAGTATATACTAATGGTTTCTTATTTTGATCATTACTTATATTCTTTTTTCTAAAGATACATACACCATATAGTAATAATAGTAAAGCTATAAAGTAATATGAAAATCTAGATAATACAGTTAAAGCAAATAAAGAAGTAAATAATATTCCGTACAAGTCAATATTTTTAAACATTTCTCCTTTATTCTTCCATACCCATTTTAAATATCTATTATTTTCATTATATAGATTTTGTTGAAGCATATGAAGACTTCTTCTAGACTTTACCATTGAATAGATAAAGACTATTGCCATTGTGAAAAAAATTCTAAAATACATAAGTACCTCCTAAACAAATTCTTTAATAATATTAGTTACTTGATTTAAGTTTTCTAAATAAGCATAGTGTGTTGATTCAGGTAGAACTATTAAAGCAGCATCTTTAATTAATTTTTCTGTTTCTTTAGCTTCCTCTACACTAACCTCAGTATCCATATCTCCCCATATAAGAAGAGTTGGAGCATCTATTTTTCTAGCATAATCTGATAAATCTTCATTAACAGTTTTAACTAAAATATCTCTCATCATTGGACTCGCAGCTTTATAATCTCTACTACCAATATGTTTTTTAGCAAATCCTTCTAACTTATTCAATCCAGGAACTTTTTTAAGTTTTTTTAATGTTCTTACTTTTAAACTAAGTTTCTTTTCTTTACGAATACACGGACTACCAAAAAGAATTACTTTATCTACAGGATTTCTTGATGCATAAACGATACTAATTCTTCCTCCAAATGAATGTCCAATCATCGTAGGATTTTTAACTTTTAATTCTTTTAATAATTCTTCTATTACATCTGTATAATCAAATATATTCATTACTCTTTTAGGTTCTTCTGATTCTCCAAATCCCGGAAGATCAACAATGATTAATCGATACTTATCTCTTAATCTATCACCTAATAATTTCATCATTTCAATATTTTGTCCCCAACCATGAAGAAGAACTAATGTTTTACCTTTTTCTTTACCGTAATCTACATAATTAATATCTAAATCATTAATTCTTAATTTCATATTAACACCCATTATCATTATAAACCAAAAAAAGGTTTAAATACAAACCTTTTGACACAATTTATATTAAAGAATCTCTTACAAAAGAAGAAACATTTAAATCTATATATAAATCTATTTTAGCTTTTGAAACAATCTTAATAAAACCTAGTCCAGGAATAACTAAATCTTCTCGATAATTTATATCCATAGTTTTCTTAGGCAAGTCTTTTAAAACTGTTTGTTTATGCATATTAAGTCTCTTTACTTTAATATCGTTAGATATATATAAAGTGAAACTATTTTTTGCACCCTCTACATAATCAATACGAAGTAAATCTCCTATTATTAAACATTGTCCTGTTTTAATTTGATATGTTTTAGGTTTAATCTCTTTCTTAGGATTAATCTTCTTTAATAGACTATTATCAATATAATTAACAATGTTACCTCTATCAACCAATCCTGGAGTATCTATTAGAGTTAAATCATTAGTCATCTTAATACTAATCTTATTTAAAGTAGTAGATGGCATTGGAGATATAGTAAGTTCTCCTTCATATTCAGAATAGTTCTTCATCAATTTATTAATTAAACTACTCTTACCTACATTAGTATTACCTACTACATAAACATTTTTACTAGTTTTATACTTTTTAATCATAGATAGTAATTCATCTATATTATAATTTTTCAAAGTACTAATAATAATTATATCTTCAAAGTCCATATCTAGTTTTCTTAAATAAGAAATAATCTTGTCATCATTAACACTCTTAGGTAAAACATCTCTTTTATTAAGAACTAGAATCATTTTATTAGTAATATATTTTCTAATATCTTCAAGATCTTTTCCAATATTTAAGATATCTACAATATATAGAACTAAGTCTCTAGTTTTATTTACATCTTCAAGTATTTTTATATACTCATCATTAGATTTAGTAACTATTTGATATTCTCCATAGTTTTTCATACGGAAACATCTATTACAAATATCATTTTCTAAATTAGAGGTATATCCTTCTAAAGTAACATTTTCAGATTGTAATTCTACTCCACAACCAACACATTTCTTACTCATAGTATTTACCTCTTTCTAATATACCTTTCTTAGATAAATGCTTAATAATCTTATTTTCAATAAAACGATTAACAAACGTTACTTTTAAATCTTTTTTACCTAATGGATCTACTAAAATAGTAAAACATTTATATCTATTACCGCCAAAGATATCAGTCATTAATTGATCTCCAATAACACACATCTCATTTTTTCTATAGTTCCTTTTCTTTTTGATTTGTCTAAATCCTTTAGATAAAGGTTTAAGAGCAAATGATACAAATTCTGCTTGAAATGGTCTACAGAATTTTTCAATTCTATCATAATTATTATTAGATACAATATAGATATCAAAGTCTTTAGATAGTTTACTTATAAAATCTAATACTTTCTTAGGAGGTTCTCCTTCAGAAATAAGAGCTAAAGTATTATCTAAATCAAATAAAAGAGCTCTAATACCTTCATTTCTTAATTTCTTATAATCAATATCATATATATCTTTGTAATACCTATTAGGAATAAATACTTTCATAAATTTCTCCTTATTAAGAAAAAAATGATAAATAGATAAATCTAAATATCATTTTCTATTTATTATAATTTAAGTTCTTTAGTTGTCAATTCTTTAGTCATTTCTAATTCTGGATCTTCTTCTGTTTTAGGAAGTTCACCACTTCTTCTTCTTTCTCTTCTTGGTTCAGCAACAAGTTTCTTTTCTTCAGTTTCTTTTTTCTCTTCCTTATCTACTTTAACAGGAGTTACCTCTTTATTTTCTTCTTTCTTTCTCTTAATCCATATAACAGCTATTACTATTAAGATAACAAAGATTAAGAATAATTCAAATATTAGGAAGAAACTTACTCTCTTATCTTTTTCAATAACAATAGTATATTTACTAGATTCTCCATCAATACCAGTAATAACTATTTCTATCTCATCCCCAGGATGGAGATCTTTAATTAAATCTTTATTATTATTTATATCAGGTTTCATAACAACTGATACTTCATCATCTGGACTAACTGTAGTGAAATAAATCTTTAAATCTTCAAACTTAGTACGATTATAATTAATTTTATATTGGTAATTATTCTTATCAAAGTTAATATTATATCCTTTAATAGTTAAAGATTTTAACATCTTACTAATATTCTTATCTAGATTATTAATAATTACAGTATAAGTTGCTTTTTCTCCTTTTTCAGAAGTAACTACTATTTTAAATTCATTTTCTCCAGCTAATAATTTCTCTGGTCCTTGTACTTCTGCTTTAGCATTAGGATCATTTGTTATGGCTTCTATTTTAACTGTTTCAGCTTTATATTTTTTAACAGTATATTTATACTTATTAGATTTAAATGTATCTAAAGCAGTACCATCTATAGTTATTCCTGATAAAGTAGCATCTGAACTTCTTGTATCTTCTCTAGTAATATTAATATCATATGTTAATTCAGTACCACTTTCAGATATTACAGTTATTTTAATAGTATTATTACCATATTCTAGATTAACTGTTCTTGGTCCAAATCCTGTTTTATAAGTTGCTTTTGATGACGTTGTAGTTGTTGTAATTTTTGCAGTGGCAACATCTCCTGTAACACTAACATCATAAGTATAAGTATCAGCAGCAAATCCATCTATTTGAACATCATTTACTTTAATACTACTTAAAGTAGCATCACTAGATTTAATAGTAATACTTTTAGTAATTTCTTCTTTTTGTTCTATTTCTCCAGCTAAATCTATATTAACATTTTTAAAAGTAATCTTAGCAGTAGTAGCTTTAGGTTTATCTTTTACTTTAAATACTAATTTACCTACTTCTTTACCACAATCACTATCTTCACAAGCAATAGATATAGCTTTAGGAGAACTTCCAGCAGTAGATGTTGTAATCCACTTACCAGTAGGTTTAATCTCTTTAAAAGTTAAAACATTGGTATCAAAGTTTACCTCGGCATTAAAAGTATTCGCAACTCCTACTTGTAATTCACTAAGTTTAATAGTAAATTCTACTTCATCCCCAGGAGAGACTGAAGTTGCTCCATCAATAGTAACAGTAGTTTCTGCATATGCAAAAAGTGGCATTAATAATACAAAAATACTTATTATTAACCCCTTTATTGATACCTTTTTTATTCTATTCATAAATATAACTCCTTTGTTATAAGAACTATCTTATTATTAATACAATTATAGAATTATTTTTCTAATTTGTCTATAAAACATCTGTTCACTATTTTAGATACTTTTTGATATCTTTTAGTCTATCTTTAGTATCAGATACACCTAAATCATATTGTTCTTGCATAATAATAGGATCTTTTTCTACTCTACTAATTTTAACTAATCTAGTAGGTTTAATTACTAAGATACGACCTTCATCTTCTAATGATCTTATATCTTCTAAAGTCTTATTATACATTTTATCTCTATTAATAAAAGCTTTAACAAATTTAGGATATTTTCTATACATGACTTTAGCATATGGTCTATTCTTATGAGGCATACGATAAGAATCTACTCTAGTAGTTACTACTATTACTTTTTCATATCCCATATCTAAGGCTTTTAAAACAGGAATAGAGTCACCTATTGCACCATCTAAATATAAATCATCATCTATTTTAACTGGTTTAGATACACAAGGCATAGATCCACTAGCACGTAATATTTCCATATCTCTTTCTCTACGCATATCAGTTACTATTTTATATTCTGGTTTACCGGTTCTTAGATTAGTTACAGTAGCATAGAAATCTACTTTAGATTCTTTAAAAGTATCATAATCAAAAGGATCTAATTCATTTACTAAAGTATCAAAACAAAACTTTTTATTCATAATATTACCAGTAGTTATTAAAGAATGCATTCCCATATATCTTTTATCAGCACCATACTTTTGATTATAACGAAGAGCTCTACCTATTTGATGAGAACAATAGTTAACTCCAAATAAAGCACCAGCTGATACTCCAATAATACAATCTATTTGAATATTATTCTCCATAAAGACATCAAGAACTCCAGCGCTATAAAGACCTCTTAGTCCTCCACCTTCTAATACTAATGCAACTTTTTTCATAATATCACCTATCTAATTATAACAAAAAAGACAACTTATTATAAGTCGTCTTTAATATATTCATTTCTTAGTATTGAATACCCCAAACTACGTGATGTTTGGCTTCATTACCACAACATACACATTTAGTATCTATTGCTTCTTTATCTACGATACATCTAGCTTTGCATCCTTTAATTTCTTTTATTTTAGCTTCACATTCTGGGTTACCACACCACATAGCATGTACAAATCCTGGTTGAGTATTTAGAATATCTTCCATTTCTTTTAAATTGTGAGCTTCAAATGTAAGTTTTTCTTGTCTTTCTACTGCTCTTTGATACATATCATGTTGAATAGTTTCTAATAATTCATTTACATAATTAACAATATCAGTATTAGCATCAGTAACAAGTTTTTCTCTTGTATCTCTTCTAGCAACAGTTATTTGATTATTAGCTAAATCTCTAGCACCTACTTCAATTCTTACTGGAATACCATTTACTTCTGCTTCAGCAAATTTAAATCCAGGAGACTTTTCAGTATTATCTATATAACAAGTAATGTTATTAGCTAATAATTTAGATTTATATTCTTCACATAAACTATTTACTTGTCTATCATCACCTATTGGGATAATTACTACTTGTTTAGGTGCGATTCTAGGTGGTAATACTAATCCATAATCATCAGAATGAACCATTATTAATCCACCAATCATTCTTGTAGTAGTACCCCAAGAAGTTTGATATACATATTCTAATTTATTTTCTTTATTTAAAAATTTAACATCATAAGCTTTAGCAAACTTTTGACCAAAATAATGAGAAGTACCAGCTTGTAATGCAACACCATTATACATTAATGCTTCATTTGTTAAAGTAAATTCTGCTCCAGCAAATTTCTCTTTTTCAGTCTTTAATCCAGTAATAGATGGAATAGCAAGTATCTCATGATGGAACCATTGATATACATCCATCATTTGTTTAGTTTCTTTTATAGCTTCTTCTTCAGTTTCGTGGATAGTATGACCTTCTTGCCACCAGAATTCTCTTGATCTTAGGAATGGTCTAGTTTCTTTTTCCCATCTTACTACATTACACCATTGATTATATAACTTTGGTAAATCTCTATAAGAAGAAATATGATCTTTGTAATAATCGCAAAACAAAGTCTCTGATGTAGGTCTAAAAGCTAATCTTTCTTCCAATTCTTTTGAACCACCTTGAGTAATCCAAGCTACTTCAGGAGCAAATCCTTCTACTAGTTCTCCTTCTTTCTTTAATAAGTTCTCAGGAATAAAAACCGGCATAGCAACATTAACATGACCTAGTTCTTTAAACTTATCATCTAATATTCTTTGCATTTTTTCCCATATGGCATATCC
Organism: uncultured Clostridium sp.; assembly: GCA_946402315.1. GTDB lineage: Bacteria > Bacillota_I > Bacilli_A > RF39 > UBA660 > RUG11788. Next base: position 7,962 of record CAMIWC010000014.1, read on the forward strand.
ATTAGGTTCAATAACCATGCATCCTTTTACACTAGAATAATCACATAGTTTTGCTGCTCTAACAACATCTGTATACCATTGTGCAAAATCTTTATCTCTTTCTGTAATTGCTTTGTTTCCCATATTATTCACCTTTCTTTTATAAAAAAAGATGATACCTAAGGAGTGCTGTTGCACGGTACCATCCTTTTATTAACTCTTATCTTTAACGGAATCATCCGGAAAGTTTTACTTTCTCTTCTGGGTAGGAATTAATTACTATTAATATTTGGTTCACACTATCCCAAACTCACTTTATTAAGGAAATAACTAATTATGTCCCATTCATTGATTTAACTATATAAAATATAAAACAATTATTTATTTTTGTCAATTTATAAGTTATTATAAATACGAAGGAGATATGTATGGATATCAAGAAAAAAATTAATGAAATTGTAGACAAAGTTAAAAATGATAAAGACTTTGCTAAAAAATTTCAAAAGGATCCAATTAAAGCAGTTGAAGATATTTTAGGTGTAGATCTTCCTGATGATCAAATTGAAAACATAGTTGAAGGAGTTAAAACAAAAATATCTGCTGATAAAGCTGGAGACATGATAAAAGGATTATTTAATAAATAATCCTTTTTCTTTTACATATATTTTTTATTTCTTGTTTTTATACTAATTAATAATATCATTCCAGCTGAGACAAATAATAGCATTGGTAACATTAATGATATACCAGTATCTGGGTTATTAGTATCTACACCAAATGATGCTTCTATTCTAACATCTTCATCTGGCATTATAAATTCATTTCTACTAACTGAGTAATAAGTGCTATTAGTATCTTCATTTTCAATTTCTTCTAAGTCTTTAGCTTCTATTTCAATAGTATTACCACTTATTAATCCAATTACTTTAATTGATTTTAATACATATCCTTTTTTAGCACTTACTTTAAATACTATTTCATCCCCTGCACTAGCTTTATCTACTACTTCAACCATTCCATTACCATCAGTAGTAGTTTCAATATTAAATTTAACTGACCATTCATCAACTATAATTATTGTACTATATTCATTAGAATCATTATTTTCAGAATAAGTTCTTGATAATAAACTTCCATCATTATAATCCAATTCATCTACATATGTTATTGTTGGTTCAGGATAAGCTAGAGTTTCTACAAAATTAAAATCAGCATCATAAACATCAATATATGGTGTAGCATAACATGAAGAACTACTCATTCCTAAACTATTACTATTTTCAGCTCCTAGAACTCCTTCTTTAACACCTTTTGTAATGTCTTTAGCAGCTTGATGACATACAGTGTTTCTTCCTATTACAAAATAATCTCCTGTTGATACATAATCAGTATATTCGTAATTATTATAAGAATATCTATAATCTTTTAGTTCTCCTTTTCCATTTGTACCAATCTTACAAACTTGACCATTTACTTGATAATAGAAATTATCACCAGTCTTAACTATTTTACGATAAATCAATTTTAAAGAAAGATCTGAATCTTCTACCATCACCGCTCTTGTAGTTCTAAATGCTTCTTCTACCATACAATCTTCAAGATCTAATTCTTTTAATTCTATTAATTTTAAATTTTTATCATAAGCTTTATAATAATATCCTTCGCTTGTAGCATAGAATGAATATAAAATATCATTTGATACAACAAAAGTATAATGTTCATTATTTATAGTTTTAATTACATTAAAGTTCTTATCTCTCAATTCATACCCTTCAAAAGTATCAATCAAATAATTATCTCCTAAAACATCAATATAATTACCAATAACATTTTCTACTTTTTTAGTCTCGTGTCCTGTCGCTAAACTAATTACTTGAATATTACATGTAAAATCATTTGAGGAAATACCCCTAAAATGATTTTCAGCTTCAGTTCGAACTTCTTCTTCATAAATTATTGGTCCTGGAAATTCTATATAAGAACGTTGATAACATGATAATATTGCAAGCGAATCATCATGTATAACATAATCATATAAAACATAATTAGTATCTAAGTGTTCAACAAAGTTATAATTCCACTTTAAAGTACCATCCGTTGAGTATAATTGAAATTTTGATCCATTTAACAACAAATAACCATCTTTTGTTTTATAATTTTTTGTTTCATGATAATAATAATCATCATTTCTTGTAGTAACAAATCTATTCTTGTGTTCAATACCACTAGTAGATTCTGCATTTACTCTAATCCAAGGAAATAATATTAACATTAAAACAAATATAAATATTTTCTTTTTCATTTATCATCACCCAATTTTATTATAGAACTTTAAAATATTTTTACAACTCAAGTTGTAAAATGTTTTGTAAAACAAGTATAAATAATAAAAACAAGATTGCTCTTGTTTTATATAAAACTACTTTTTTTCTTGTCAGTTAAATAAAGTAGTCCTGTATAGAATAATGATAATAATAGTCCTGAAATTATTATTCCACCTACTATATCACTTAACCAATGTACTCCTGATAAAGTTCTTCCTATTACTATTAATACCATTACAATCCATGAAATAATATCTATTACTTTTTTAGTCCTTTTATTAGTAATTAGATACTTACTAATTATTAAGGAACTACCACAGAAACATATAGCTAAAATAGTATGACTAGATGGAAAAGATGCTTCTAATTCTCCATCGATTATTACAGGTCTATAATTAATAGCTAGTTTTTCAAATAAAATATAAACTAGTAATACTACTACATAAAAGACTCCTAAAAGAATTATCTTTTTATCTACTTTAAATAAACTCTTTTTAGTTTTTAAATCATATAAACCAAACAAAGCATACATTACACATAAAAGAATTGGTATTAATCCTAAATACTTAGTTAATTTATATAAAATATCATTATAACCAAATGTATTATGAAAAGTTTTATTTATACTACTTAATCCTACTTCAGTATTATTAGGTCCAATAGATGCTACATCTACATTTTTAACTAATATTACATATAATACAGATATTACTAATAAGAAAATACTTACTAGTAAAAAAACATTTTTCTTTTTCATTTTTCTTCCCTCATTTCATTATCTATCCATTTCATTATCAACATTACTAAATAATTAACTTGATTATCTGTTAATTCTACTCCTTTTTCTATATGATGCCATTTATATAAACAAGATCTACAACAACATCCAGTAGCGTGTTGAGCAATAAATACCGGATGGTTCTTCATAGGTGTTTGTTTCCCATCATTCTTAGGATTAGCCGGTCTAATATTTTTATTTATAAAATCATAAGCATGATTACTTATTTCCTTATATCCTTTATCAGTTACATATTCTTTCATCTTTTTACTTAAATAGAAATTACTTCTAAACTTAGATTTAGATAATTCATTTAATTTCTTATTTATAATAAGTTCTTTATCCATTTATTACCTTCATAAAAATAAGTATAACTGAAAGAATTGCGATTAGGGCAGTTAATATCATTGAAATAATAATTCTAATAGATAGTTTCTGTTTATTATTTTTATTCTTTTTACTATATATTAAGAATTCAATATAAGATAATAAATCAATTATTAATAATATAATTATAACAATTAATAATATCTTCATATATCCTCCTTTATATTATTAATACTTTAGGTGGTTCTTCTTCTATTTCTTCACCATCAACAGAATATGTTCTTTTTTCTTCTTGAATTATTGATTTATGTAAATGACCATTCATTTCTATAAAACAATAATCTTCTAATTCTACTTTTCTTTCTCCAGCCAAGAATTCATCAAATTCGTCATCATTTAAATTTATTACTCCATAATATGGAACATATCTTAAAAAATCACCTTCTATAGAAAATACTTCTACTGGATATGACAAATCTAGAACGCCACAGTCTTCACCATAAGAGATAAGAGTATAATTATGTCCTTCCTTATCAAAACTACCACTTACATAAATTGTATTAAAACCAAATACTGATAAAATATTTGCCGATAAAGCAGAATATTCAGTACACATTGCTGCTCCTGTACTTCTAAAGCTAGATATATTATGTTCATTTATAGGCGTTATATAGTTTCCATTTTTATCAACTAATAATGTATGCATTTCTTTACGTGTTATTTCAGTTAAAGAATATGTACCAAAATACATATCTAGAAAAGTATTAACATGATCAAGTAATTCGTGCGGATCACTAATAACTATTTTTTTACTTCTTAGATATCTGGCAAATTCAAAAACATATTCTTCAGAATCCATAATAGAATATCCACCAGTATCAGTAAATTTGTTATGTTCATCAGTGTCTATTTTATAAGCCATTTTCATTCCTAAAGGTATATATCCTATCCAGAAAGATATTTCTTCATAATACTCTTCACCAGTTGGATTTTCAGATAAAGATAGTTTAATTGGATAATATCCAATCGTACTAACATCATCTCCATTTTCTTCGATTGCAGCCTCTGTTAATTGATCAATTCTATCTTGTATTATTTTATTTAATTTTTTATCACTACATGTTAGTATTTTTTTGTATATTTCCATAAACCCCATCCTATAATAACTAATCTTTTTTCATGAAATTAATCAATTCTAAATCAGGATCTTTTTCTTGATGATAGTTTTTAGCTTTTTCATATAATCCATTTAATCTCTTACTAATAAAGTTATCTATTTGTCTATCTGTTAATCTTTTTTCTTTATTAAGAAGTTTTATTTCATCTTCATCCATATCTTCTTCATAAAACTTATCTTTTAATAATCTTTTAATTTCTTCATCAGATAAACATTTATATTTAACATTATGTTCTTTACATTCTAAGATTAATTCATCGTGATTCATTTTATTTACTTGATCTCTATAATCTCTAGCAAGTTTTAGTTCAAGTCCTCCCCAACTATCCATAATGATCCCTCCTAGACTTATTATAAACCATTTTTATTATCTAAAAAACTATAATATTTATTATTACCAATAATTATATGATCTAGTACGGGTATATTTTGTAAATTGCCTATTTCAATAATTGCTTCTGTTAGTTTTATATCTTCTCTAGAAGGTTCTATATCACCACTAGGATGATTATGAATACATATTATTCCTGATGCGGATAATAAATAAGCATACTTAAATATTTCTCTTGGATGAACAATGCTTTTATTAATAGTACCCTTAAACAATAATTCCTTATCTATAACTATATTTTTATTATTAAGATATATACAATAAAATAGTTCTTGTTTTTGATTATCAAATAAATATTTATAATTATTAAATATATCTATAGAACTCTTAATCTTAATAGAACTATTGCTTATATCTTTATTTATTCTTTTAGATAGTTCAATTAAAGACATTATTTCTATAGCTTTAACAGTACCTATACCTTTAATAGTTAATAATTTATTATAAGTTAAGTCTTTTAAATTACCCAATAATAATATTTCATTAGATAATTCTTTTACTGATTTATTTTTAGTACCAGTTCTTATAATAATAGATAATAATTCACCAGTAGATAATTTATCTATTCCATCAGATAATGCTCTTTCTCTAGGTCTTTCATTTATTGGTAATTCTTTAATCATAATACACCTCTATAAGTATTATTATCTTTAAATAATAATTTTACTTATTAGAATATTTAAGTATAATATTACTGAAGGTGATTTTATGAATACTATTGGTGTTATTTGTGAATATAATCCATTTCATAATGGACATTTATATCATTTAAAAAGAATAAAAGAAATGTATCCTGATTCTTTAATAGTATTAGTAATGACTAATTACTTTACTGAACGAGGTGAATTAAGTATTCTTTCTAAAAAAGAAAAAACTGAAATAGCATTAAATCATGGTATTGATTTAGTAGTAGAACTTCCATTTAAATATGCTTGTTCTAGTGCTGATACTTTTGCTGAAGGATCTATAAAAATACTTAAAGAATTACAAGTAGAATATTTAGTATTTGGTAGTGAATCAAATGATGTAAATAATTTAATTAAACTAGCTAATATCCAATTAAAAGATAAGAACTACTCTACTTTAGTTAAATCTTATCTTAAAGAAGGTATTAATTATCCTACTGCGATGAGTAAAGCTTTAAAAGATATTGCTGATAATACTGTAGATAGTCCTAATGATTTATTAGGGTTATCTTATGTAAAAGAAATAATTAGACAAAAAGCAAAGATTACTCCTATTACAATAGAAAGAAGTAATGATTATCATAAGAGTTCTACTAATATAAGAAATAATTTAACTAATACATCTATTAAAGAATATGTACCTAACGATGTTTATATAATACTTAAAGATAAAACTAAGATAGATTACTTTGATTACTTAAAATATATAATTATTTCATCTAAAGATTTATCTAAATATTTAGACGTGGATGAAGGTATAGAAAATAGATTAATTAAGTATATTGGTAACGCTAAGAACTTAGAAGAATATATTGAATTAATTAAAACTAAAAGATATACCTATAATAGATTAAATAGAATGTTTATTCATATATTAACCAAGTTTACTAAAGAAGATAATAATACTAAATTAGAATACATTAGAGTATTAGGATTTAACAAAGCTGGAAGAAATTATTTAAATAAGATAAAAAAAGATATAAAAGTACCTGTAATAACTAATATTAAAGAAAAAGATTTATCTTTATTAAGTACTGATATTAAAGTAGAAAAAATATATAACATAATAACTAATAGTGATATAAATAGTTATAAAGATCCAGTAATCTTTATAGATAAATAAAAAAAGAAGTTTAACACTTCTTTTTTTTATTAACATTGAATTACGCAGTTTAATGCTCCTCCGCATCCACCAGATCCACTTACCATTCCGTGAGAACCACATCCTGCTCCTCCACTCGTTCCAGAGTTAGATGATGGGCTATCAGATACACTTATATATTTATGATAGTATGTTTCGCATCCACAGCCTGGAGTTCTACAAGTTTGACTTCCAACTGTTTCACAATGTGTTTCTGTTTCACCAACATGATCTTCATTACAAGTTCCTAATTCTGATGGAGTACACTCATATACATAAGCTGGGGTTGTTGGTTCATTTATTGAATAAGCGTATATTGGATGACAATGAGTATAAGTATAACCTTTATTAGTATAGTTACAAGTTTTCTCTTCACCTTGATCACATGTTTGTGATACTCCAGGAATCTCATAATTTTCGTAACCATAACCATATGTACAATTACATCCAGATTCGCCACACGTAGATGAAGTACATGATGCCACTTCTCCTGTTTGATAAGATCCTGATACTGTACATGAACATCCTGTTTGTCCACAAGTACTTGTTGTACAAGCAGCTGAATATGTTCCAGATACTGCATTCGTATTTACACATTCATACTTAACTGATGAACCAGAACTCATAGAAACTGCAAGAATGTTACATCCAAGACTAGAACTAAAGCAACCGCTACAACCTCCTCCTGTCATTTTACATACTTGATATTTACAACATTCACAACCATCTTCACTACAAGTACTAGATGTACATGATTTTGAATATGTTCCAGTAGGACTCGTACATGAACATCCTGATTGTCCACAAGTATATCTTGTACATGCTCTTCTAACATGATATGAACCACTATAAGATTTAACATATTGTTCACAAATTCTATTATACACGTGGTACCCAGCACCAATTCGAACACATTTCTTTAAATATTGTTCATATATAAGACCACATTGAGAATTTGTACATTCTTTAAATCTACAATATGATCCAACTGTGACATAACAACTATTAGTATGTCCAGCATTATCTTTTATTAAATATATACCATGTTGTTTTGTATCAATGATATCAGAGTACTCTTGTTTGTTAGCTCCTGTTCCAGTTCCCTCTGTTGCTTTTAAATTACTAAATGGTACTACACCAGCTTGGCATCCACTTATACTATCTGAACATGTTACATTTCCTGACACTCCTGATGAAGAGTTATTAGTTGTAACACTTACTCCACATGTTGGTGGAGTTGTATCTCTTTTAAATGACACACTACAACTTTGTTCATTTCCGGCTTTATCTTTTACATATCCTGTATAAGTTACATTTTTTGTATCTGTTGTATGGTTCAAATCATCATCATTATTATATGAATCTATTCCATATGCTTGAACACCACTTCTATCATCAGTATGATCTGATAGTGTTACTTTTACATTACTAACAAACCATCCATTACTTCCAACATTTCCACCAATTCTCATTTCACAATCTGGTTTTGTTTTATCTATTCCAAAGTAATTATTACAACTAGCTTTATGACCAGCATCATCTTTTACATATCCATAATAATATCTTATATTTTGTTCAGTTGATTCGGATTTACTTGTTGATCCATTATAATTTGCGTTTGATGATGGTTCTCCAGATGTTCCATTTAAATGTTTATAAGATACTCCAGCTGTAGCATCATCATAACCAAGTGTTATTGATACTGTACCTCGATACCAATGATCTATTCCAGATGTTCCATTTAAATTAACACTACACGTTGGGTTAACTGTATCTCTCTTTATTGTATGAGTACATGTACTAACATTTCCTGCTTTATCTTTTACAAATCCATAATATGTCTTGCTTGCTGTATCTGTAGATAATGTTAATGAATTAGTCTTATTATATGAAGCACTATTTGCTTCTTTTAAATCCCATTCAAGTACTGTACTTCTATCATCACTTGTACTAATTGAAATAGTAGCATTTCCAATATACCAATTGTTTTCTCCTTTTGTTCCTGTAGATGTAATTGTACAAGTTGGTTTAACACTATCTCGTTTAAATGTCTTACTACATTTATTTTGTAATCCAGCATTATCTATTACATGTCCGTAATATGTAACACTATCTGTATCTGTTGTTTGTGTTTTAGAATCTTGATTATCATAATTAGATGGTTGTGATCCAGGATGAGCACTATTAGTATCTATTTGATATCCAGCTACTTGAGAAGTAGCATCTATCTTAGTATCCCATTTAACTACTACATTTCCTGTATACCAACTTTCTACATTGATTGTAGATCCTTCTAGTTTTAATGTACATGTAGGTGGTGTTGTATCTCTCTTAACTGTATGACTACATGTATTAGTATTTCCTGCATTATCTTTTACAAATCCATAATATGTTTTACTAGCAATATCTGCTTTTAAATATAATGTACTAGTTTTATTATAAGACTCAGTGTTTGTATCTTTTAAATCCCATTCTTTTACTAATGATGTTACATCATTTGTACTTATTGTGATTGTTACATCACCAGTGTACCAGTTATTTAATCCTTGATCACCACTAGATGAAATAGTACATGTTGGTTTAGTTGAGTCTTTCTTAAATGTTATATTACATGAATTAGTTCTTCCTGATTTATCTTTTACGTATCCATAATAAGTAACACTTGTTGTATCTGCACTTTGTGTCTTTGTTGTTCCATTATTATATGATGGAGTACTTGATGTTGTTATGTCATAAGTAGCTAATCCTGATTGTACACTATTCTTATCTTTATCCCTATAATAATCAAATACTACTTCTACTGTTGGAGATACGTACCAATCAGATAATCCTTTTTCTCCATTTAGTTTTAACTTACATTCTGGATCTTGAGAATCCTTCTTAACTGTTGCCTTACAATTCTTTGTATTTCCAGCTCTATCAATTACATATCCATGCCAATCAGTTCCATTTGTATCTAATGTTTGTTCTCCTTCATCAAGATTGTTATAAGTTAAGATACTACTTGCAACTAATCCAAATTTTCTTGTTCCTGACATTGTATAGTCAGAAGTTGCTGGATTATCATCTTTAGTTAATTTTACTTTAACATTTTCCCAATAATATCCATTATCATGTGTTATTTGTCCTTCACTTCCAAAAGCTACACCACATTGTGGTTCAACTTTATCAATATTATCTATATTCTTAACAATAATTTCACTTAAGTTTCCTGATATATCAGATGATGCCATTGATACTAATGTATTCTTTGTAAATGTCTTAAAGTTATCTTCTTGTAATGTAACTCCTCCATTGAATGAGTACATTGCTTTTCCTGATACAGAGTCTGCACTGTTAATATATAAAGTTACATTTTGGTTTGTATAGTATCCACTAGTTCCATCTCTTGTTAATAATTCTATTCTTGAGATATCTGAAACTTCTGTAGCACTATCAAATGTTATACTTAGTTTCTTATATGTTTGAGCATCTATATAGATCTTTGCTTTAGATGTTGAAGATGGAATTGTTAATGTTTTCATTGTTGTTCCATTGTTCTTAATAGTTGCATGTCCACCTTTATTAGCTTTCATATAGATATATACTCCATAGATGTTTCCATATTCTTCTGTTATTTCATTAAGGTTTATTGTTGTTCCATTTACTGTTGCAATATCTGCTTTAGGATATACTACATATCCAAAGTCTACAGTTTTAATTGCTGGTTTTACTGGGTCATATTTAATTTCTACACTACATGTTCCTACATTACCAGCATTATCTATTACGTATCCATATACTGTTGTTATACCATCTTGCACTTCATATTCTGTTTCTTTATTAAAATCATATATATGTTTAGATGTTCCTAAACCATAACTTGATATTCCACTTAGATTATCATTTTTTGAAGTTAATTTAACTACTGGTCTTGGTTCATCTTTATACCACCCATTATTTCCTAAAGTACCAACTACTGTTAAAGAACACGTTGGTGCGGTTTTATCAACGTAAGCATCGACATTACATTCTTTTGTTTTTCCTGAATTATCTCCAATTTCTATTGTTGTACTTTTAGTATCAGTATCAATCTTCTTAGAGAAGACGTCTTGAATACATCCAGAGCAATCATCACTACATCCTACTGTGATTGTTTTATCTTTGTTTGTCCATGTTCTAG
>CAMIWC010000015.1 GCA_946402315.1 uncultured Clostridium sp.
TTAAGAATAGCTGAAACAGAAAAATATCCACATGTTACTTTCTTCTTTGATGGAGGTAGAGAAGTAGAATATCCTGATATGAAAAAGATACTTATTCCTTCTCCTAAAGTCGCAACTTACGACCTTAAACCAGAAATGAGTGTATATGAAGTAACTGAAAATTTCTTGAATGAAGTAGGTAATTTTGATGTAACAATAATGAACTTGGCAAATGGTGATATGGTAGGTCATACTGGTGTTTATGAAGCAGCAGTACAAGCGGTAGAGGATATGGATAAGTGCTTAGCAAGAATCTACGCAAAGATAATGGAATTAGGTGGAATCCTAATAATTATCGCAGATCATGGTAATTGTGACATGATGTGGGATGAAAACCATAATCCAGTAACAAGTCATACTACTAATCCAGTACCTTGTATAATTACTAAAGAAGGAATTACTATTCATGATGGAAAACTTGCAGACATCGCACCAACTATGATAGAGCTTCTTGGATTAGATATTCCTGAAGAAATGACTGGTAAGACTTTAATAGATGCTTAATGCATCTTTTTTTGTTATAATAATTATGGTGTTTATATGATAAATGAAAATAATATTAATACATTTTTAAATAAGTATATAGACTTTGTTAATGATCTTAGTAAAAGATTTAATTATCCAGAAAACATTAAACATGTACTATATCTTATTATTCCTGCTTTTAATATGAAATATGGTTTAAAATATGAAAGAATTATTTTAGATTCTTTTAGTGATACTCCTATAATTATTAATAATAAAGATTATGGTAAATGTACTGCTTTCTTTTCTAGATTAATTAAAGAGAATAATGATTTACCAAAGTACTATACGATTAAAAGGGTAGTTCTAAATAATTATAAAAGTTATAATTTAATTGATTTATTAGACAATATTGTTCATGAATTTAACCATGTAATTAATTCTATGATAAATGAAATTAAATATGATGATAATATTGTAAGTATGCGTACTGGTTTAAGTTATATATCATATAATACTAATGATTTAAATAAAGTAATTAATAGAAGTGAAGATATTATTCTAGAAGAAATAATTAATACTAAACAAACAGAAGATGTATTAAAAATAATAAAATCTTTTTCTAAATATGAAATAGATAATATTGAATTTAAAAATACCCTTTATTCAGTAGATAAATTAATTAAAGATGACTTTGTATCAGATGCTTATTATATTCAATCATATATATGTAAGGAATTAATGCGTAATAAGACTTTTATTCCAACAATGGAAAACTTTAGAATAAACGGTAATGTTGATGATATAGAGAACTGGTTTGATAATATTACTAATACAAAAAAGAGTTATCATAAACTAATAACTCTTCTAAATGATATTTTAAAATATGAAGATAAATTAAGTAAAAGTAAGATGTTTAAAAGTATTTATATTAGTAAAATAAAACAAAAAATGAGAGATATTCAAGAAATAGTTAATGAATATGAACAAAATTGCATATTCAAATAACTATTTTTTTTCTTGAGTAAAAATATCTCCCTTTGTAATTATTTGTTTTCTAATAACGTTACTATTATGCTTTTTAAACTTTTCATCTAAGAAATAATAATACGTTCCTGGTGTAATAACTCCATTTAATCTTAACAAATCGCTACCGGTCACTCCTAATATTTGATCTATTAATTTAACGCAGTTAGTCCACATAGCATAATATAATCTATAATCGCTACTTTGATTAAATTTATAGAATTTAGCTTTAGTCGCATACCATAAAGCACTACCATAGTCTTCATATTTTTTATTTTTATCTGTTTCAGCTGGTCCTTTCCAACGATAAGTACCAGCCATTATTTTTTCTAATTCTTTTTCTACTCTTTCTTTTTGTTTATCAGATAAACTTATTCCAAAAGCAAAGAATGTTTTATTAGAATGTTCTGTGCAGAACTTTAAGTACTTATCTCTATCATCAACAGTAAATATTACTCCATCTCCAACCATATCAAAGAACTTTTTAGATTCTTCATCATAAGATCCGTATGAATATACTTTACCATTATAAACTAGATCAGTATGTCCAAATTTACCTATATTACTATCTTTTACTGCGATAAGTATTTCTAAATCTACATTGTTGTCAAATTCTTCTTTACTATAATTCTTAGTACTCTTATTAAGATTTTTATTTATTCTAGAAGAAATACTAAATGGTATTAATAAAGATATTATAGTAGGTACAGTCCAACGGAAAGCTCTTCCTTTATTATTTCTTGTATGATATTCATAGAAGAAATCAACTACATAATGAACAGCTATAATAATGAAATATATACCTAAAATATATGTTAAATAAGAAAGACTATTTACTGGATGTAGAATAATAGCTAAAGCTATAAAATAGTCAATTATTCCACTTAATAGAAGTCTATTAAATCCTTTAAAACCTCTACCTTTATAAATAATAACTGTTGATAATTTTATAGTAGATATAAGCAATAAATAAAAACTAAATAATAATGGAAATATTGCTAGTAAATGGTACTTGTTATTTAGAAAAAAATATCCAGCTATTATTATAAAAATAGACTTAAGAATGTTTTGTATTCCCTTTCTTTTTACAAGGTTAAATGCTGTTATAATACAACCTATTACAATTAATGATATAGATACTGATAGATGAAACATATTCATTGTAACATTTGGTAAAAAGAATATTATTATTCCTAATATAAAGAAACTTAATATATAAAAGATATAAGTTATATTTGATGTTGCACTATATTTCATAATCCACCCCAAATTTCAAATATATTTTATCATATTTTACACAAAAATATAAATAAAGCAATTACTTGATTGAATAGAGTCAAAATGATATCATAAATATAGAAAAAAGGTGATTTAATGAGAAATAAATATACTGAGTTTTTAAAGAACTGTAAGGTTATTTCAGACCACTATGAATATCTTATAAATCTTACTAAAAACCATATATTTGTTGGAGCTACTAATGAATGGGTAATTGATAATTTTTATTTAGTAGTAGAAACTAAGAATAATTTAAAACTTAATTATAAAGGTAATAAGAAACTAAAATACGCTGTTACAAATGGCGTTAATATGTTTGATGTTATTACAGAGATATTTGAAAAGAATAACTATGATATTTCCTATAAATCTTTAGTTAGAGAATTAAACTCTTATCAATTAAAGAATGGGGTATATTTTACTTATAGAAATATAGAAACTATACCTAGTGTTATTAGTATGATTGTTATTGATCGTATTAAAAAATTGTGTGTAGCTAAAAGAGAAGAGCAAAATGAAAAACAAAAAGTAAGAGATCTTATTAAAGAGATTAATAATCGTCGTGAAAACGGAGAAAAGATTGACTTAAAAGATTATATTCATATAGATGAAAGTGTTATTAATAATAGATATTATCTAGGTCAATTAAATTCTGAATTACAAGAATATGGAGATTTAGCTAACGAAGTATTCATGGAATTAAATGAATTACTTGAAAAGAATAATATTAATATTAAAGAAGTAGCTAAAAGAGAGAGTCAAGAAAGTATTGAGAATAATATATTAATCTCAAATCTTTTTAATGTTTTAAGACTTATTGCTAGATTAGATTCTTTAACTTTAATTAATAAAGTAAGTAGAACTGAAAAATTATTAGAAGAAGATTCTATCTATGAAAATATGACTGTAGAAACAAAACAATTATATCGTGAAGAAATAATTAAAAAGAGTAAGAAAACAAATGAACTTTCTTATACAGAGAACTTAATTAAGAGAAGTAAAGAACTTAATAAACATGTAGGAGAACTATTGATAGATAGACCTAAATATGAATTAAGAAGTAGAGTATATGTATTAGTTATATTATTCTTTACTATATTAATATCTGCATTATTATCTTTATTTATCTTTAATCATATGATATTAGGTTTCTTCTTATTCTTAGTTCCTGTTAGTGAAGTAGTAATTCAAATAACTAATAAGGTATTCCAAAGAATATATAGATGTAAGCCTCTTCCAAAGATGGATTATAGTAAAGGTATTCCTAAAGAAAGTGCAACTATGATAGTAATACCTACTATAACTAGAAATAGTAAGAAAATAGATGCAATGTATGAAAATCTAGAGACATATTACTTAGCTAATAAAACTAATAATATCTACTTTGCATTATTAGGAGACTGTTCTCAAAATAATGAAGCTTATCATAAAGATGATGAAGAAATAGCAAAATATGGATTAAACAAATGCAAAGAATTAAATAAGAAATATGGAAAAGAATTATTCTATTTCGTATATCGTAAAAGAGTTTATAACAAGAGTGAAGGCTGTTACTTAGGATATGAAAGAAAAAGAGGAGGACTACTACACTTTAATAAACTACTTCTACATACAATGGATGAAGCTGAAAAAGAAAAGTATATTTATTGTGAAAACGTTTCTAATTTAAAAGCAAAAATTAAATATGTAATTACTCTTGATGCTGATACTGAATTAATTCTAGGCGCAGCTCAAAAACTTGCTGGATTAATGGCTCATCCATTAAATAAACCAGTTTTAAATAAGAGTAAAAATAAAGTAATAGATGGATATGCTATTATCCAACCTAAGATAGGTATTGATATTGAATCTACGAATGCTTCTGCTTATTCGCAATTAATTGCTGGAATTGGTGGACTTGATGTTTATTCAAGTATTGTACCTAATCTTTATCAAGATGCTTTTGGTGAAGGTAGTTTCTGGGGTAAAGGTATGTATGATCTAGAAATATATAATAAAGTTCTAGAAAATGCTTTCCCTGATTCCTTAATATTAAGCCATGACTTAATAGAGTGTTCATATCTACGTTGTGGATATGCATCAGATGTTGAAATAGTAGATGGATTCCCTGCTGAATTCTTAATGGATACTAATCGTCAACATCGTTGGTGCCGTGGAGACGTTCAAATAATTGGATGGATTAAAAATAAAGTACGTAATAAACAAAATAGAGTTATTAAAAACCCTATCTCTTTAATATCTAAATTTAAGATATTTGATAATATGCGTAGAATACTATTAAATCCAGTATTATTACTACTTACTGTAATGTCTTTCTATTCTACAAAAGTATCACCTATGTATACATTAATAGTGGTATTAGTAGTTATTTCTTTACCAATTATTATTCATATAAAAGAATTCCTATCTATTCAAGCTAAAAGAAGAGGTGGAATCAAATATTATGATGATTTATTATTTGGTAACTTTGCTATTATCGCAAGAGTAGTTATTTCCTTTATAACTATCCCATATTATTCTTATTTATACTTAGATGCAGCAATTAGAAGTTTATATCGTATGTTTATTTCACATAAGAGATTACTTAACTGGACTACTTCTGAAGATGCAGCTAAATCAATGAGAAATGATTTATGGACTTATATTAAAGCCTTTAAATTTAACTATCTAGTAATAGTTGCATTATTAATAACATCAGCATTATTTAATTATAAATATGGTACCGCAATTCTACTTCTTTCAGGACTATTCTTAGTAGCGCCTTACGTAATGTGGTTAGTTAGTAGAAAGAATAAGAAAGAAGATGTTGCTTTAAGTGAAAATGATAAGAAAGAACTAGAAAATATTGCTTATCATACTTGGACTTTCTTCGATGATTTATTAAAACCAGATACTAATTATTTAATACCAGATAATTATCAAGAAAACAGAGAAGAGAAAGCTGATACTAAGACTTCTCCTACAGATATTTCTATGTCTATAACATCAGTAATATCTGCTTATGGATTAGAGTTTATTAATAAGAGAACTGCTGTTGAAAAATTAACTGGAATTATTAAAACAATAGAAAAATTAGAAAAATGGAATGGACATCTATATAACTGGTATCGTATTGATACATTAGAAAAGATGTATCCAGGATTTATATCTTCTGTAGATAGTGCTAACTTAGCTATTGCTTTACTTACTGTTGAACAATTCTTAAAAGAACTAAAAGAAGATGAACTAGCTGAAAGATGTGAAAAATTATTTGATGCAATGGACTATTCTGTCTTCTATACAGATGAAGAAGTATTTAGTATTGGATACGATACTCAAGAAGATCGTTTAACTCCATTTAATTACAATAAATTTGCTAGTGAAAGTAGAATTTTAAGTTTTATTGCAATTGCTAAAGGTGATGTAAAAAGCAAACACTGGTTATGCTTAGATAAAACATTAACTAAATATAAGAAACATAAAGGGTTAGTTTCGTGGTCAGGAACATCTTTTGAATATTTTATGCCTATGATTTATATGAAGAGATACAGTAATACATTACTAGATGAATCATATAATTTTGCATATTTTTGCCAAAAAGAATATATGAAAGAAGTTAATCCTGCATATCCTTGGGGAATATCAGAATCTGCATATGCAGAACTAGATGACGGATTAAACTACAAATATAAAGCGTTCTCTACACCATATTTAAAGATGATAGAGGATAAAGAACAAAGAGTAGTTATATCTCCATATGCTAGTGCTTTAGCTATTGATATTAATCCTAAAGAAGTTACTAAAAACTTAGAACATTTTAAGAATATTGATATGTTTGGTCAATATGGATTCTATGAATCATTTGACTATGATAAAGGAGAAAAAGTACTATCATATTTCTCTCACCATCAAGGTATGATTCTAGCTGCTATAGCTAATAATTTAAAAGGAGAATTACTTAGAAATTATTTCCATAAAGATGTAAGAGTACAAGCCTTTAACATTCTTCTTAAAGAGAAGACACAACTTAATACTATTATTGATCTTAAGATGTTTGGTTATAAGAAATTTGATTACGAACGTGAAAAAGTTGAAAATGATATTAGAGAGTTCTTTGGTATTAATGAAGAACCAGAAATATCTATTCTTTCTAATGCTAAGTACTCATTATTAATTAATGATCGTGGTAACGGATTTAGTAGATATAAAACTATTCAATTAAATAGATATCGTAAAGTAACTAAACAAGATTATGGTAACTTTATCTATATTAAAGATTTATCTAATAATAAGGTATGGTCTAATACATATGCACCTACAAATGTAGAACCAGATAAATATAATGTAGTATTTGCTACAGACCGTATTAAATTTATTAGACGTGATGGAGATATTAGTACTAAGACTGAAATGATTGTTACTGGAGATAAGAATGCTGAAATTAGAAAGGTTTCATTTAAAAACTCAAGTAACGTTGATAAGACTTTAGAAATAACATCATATATGGAATCAATTATTGAAGAGAATGCTTCTGATATTGCTCATCGTACATTTAATAATTTATTTGTAAGTAGTTCATTTGATGAAGAGACAAATTCACTTATTATGTGTCGTAAAAACAATACTAAGGGTACTAGACATTATATAATTGGTAAGTTATTTGCTACAGGAGAAGAACATGAAGTAACATATGAAACAGAAAGATCTAACTTTATAGGTAGAAATCAAAATGTAGATAATCCTATCGCACTTACTAAGAAGAAATTATCTAATACGATTGGTTCTAATATTGATCCTGTAATGAGTTTAAGAACTAATATAGTTGTTCCTGCTAATGGAAGTAAGACTATTTACTATATTTGTGGATTTGCTAAATCTAAAAAACAAGTACTTGAAATAGTTAATGAATACAATGCTAAGAATAGAATAGATGAAGCCTTTAAATATGCTACTCTAGCTAATAATATTAGTACTAAGAGATTAAATATTACTGGTCCAAATATGAGAACATATAATATAATGCTTAACTTTTTATATCAAACTAGTAAGAGATTTATTAAAGAAGATAGAAAAGCTTTATTAGGTCTTAATAGTATGAATCAATCTAATCTATGGAAGTATGGTATTACTGGAGATTTACCTATTGTACTTCTAGATATTAATGAATCTGAACAAATAGCTTTCTTAGAAGATGTATTAAAAGCATATGAATACTTTAAAACTAAATCTATCTTTGTAGATATAGTAATTATTAATCGTGAAATTGATAAATATAAAGGCATTATTAACCATAAAGTAGAACAAGAACTATTCCGTATGAATACTCTATATAATTTTAATTCTACTCCAGGAAATGTTTATGTACTTGATTCTAATGATGTTAATCATGATGAATTAATACTTCTAAATATGGTTGCGCGTTTAAGATTTAATACTAAGACTGATGTTAGCTTAGAAGAAAGTATTAAAGAATTACAAAAAGAAAATAAATTACTTAACTATCAACATCAAGAAGTAGATACTGGTAAAGAAATGAAGGACTATGGTTCTAAACTAGAGTTCTTTAATGGATATGGTGGATTTACTAAAGATAGTAAAGAATATGTAATTACTAATCCTAATACACCAACACCGTGGTTTAATGTAATTGCTAATAAGAATTTTGGTACATTGGTATCTAATAATGAATGTGGATTTACTTATGCCTACAACAGTCAAATGTTTAAAATTACATCATGGAGTAATGATATAGTTTTAAATGATAAATCTGAAGGTATAGTAATAGATGATAAAGTAGTAGATCCTTCTTTAGCTCGTCATGGTTTTGGGTATTCAACATTTAATCATTATGGAAATACTTATGAACTAGAAACCACTCAATTTGTAGCGAAAGAAGATAATATTAAGTTCTATCGTTCTAAATTAAAAAATACTACTAAAGAGAAGAAAAAATTTAATTTATCATTCTGGATTAATCCTACTTTTGGAGCTAATGAAGAAAAATCTAGTCGTTATTTATTAAGTGATTATTATGAAAAGATGAATGCTGTTACTATTAGAAATGTTTATAGTCCAGAATTCTCTCATATAACTGCTTTCTTAACTTCTACTTTACCTATAAAGAGTTACTCAATTGATAGAATTATTTATAAGAGTATTGAAGTAGAAATAGAACTAGATCCTGAAGAAGAGAAAGATTTCTCATTTATGTTAGGTGCTGAAATAGGAACCGATAAGGTACAAGCATTAATAGATAAATATAATAGTGTTAAAGAAATAGATAATGAATTAAAAGAAGTTAAAAAGTATTGGGAAAAAGAATTATCCACAGTTGTTGTTAAAACTGATGATAAAACTTTTGATAATGTTTTAAATGGATGGTATAAATATCAAACTTTAGCTTCAAGAATTTATGCCAGAGCAGGTTTCTACCAAGTAGGTGGAGCATTCGGATTCCGTGATCAACTTCAAGATTCTATTAACTTAGTTACTGTTGATCCAGAACTTGCTAAGAATCAAATACTAAATAATGCTAGTCACCAATTTATGGAAGGGGATGTCCTTCACTGGTGGCACGAAAACAATCGTTTAGGATTAAGAAGTAGATATAAAGATGATTATCTATGGTTAGTATATGCAGTTAGTGAATATTGTCGTGTTACTGAAGATTATAAGATTTTAGATGAAAAAGTACCATTTGTTTCAGGACAAATTCTAGCTGACTATGAAACTGAAAGAGGAATGAATTACAACTATACAAATGAACAAGCAACTCTTTATGAACACTGTTTAATAGCTTTAAATCTGTCTATGTATAAGATGGGTCATAATGGTCTACCACTAATGGGTGGAGGAGACTGGAATGATGGTATGAATAAAATAGGTATTAAAGGAATAGGTACTAGTGTATGGCTAGGATTCTTCCAATATGCTATCGTTGATAGATTTATTGAACTTACTAAGAAATATAATAGTAAGATAGATACTACAAAGTACAAAGTATTTAATGATAAGTTAAAAGAAGCATTAAATAAGAATGCTTGGGATGGAGAATACTACTTAAGAGCTTTTTATGATAATGGAAATAAACTAGGATCTATGGAAAATTCTGAATGTAGAATAGATTTAATATCTCAAAGTTTCTCTATACTTACTGATATAATTCCAAAGAATAGAATTGAAAGTGTTATTAATTCTGTAGAAGAAAACTTAGTAGATAGACATCTTGGTATTATTAAACTTCTAGATCCTCCATTTAGTAAGACTAAAGATATTCCTGGATATATTATGGATTATCCTAAAGGAATAAGAGAAAATGGTGGACAATATACTCATGCTGCTTCTTGGTACATAATGTCTCTACTTAAACTAGGACTTTATGATAGAGCGTTTGATTATTATCAAATGATTAATCCAATTAATAGAACAATTGCTAAAGAGTATGTTGATACATATAAGATTGAACCATACGTTATCGCAGGAGATATCTATAGTAACTACAACCATCCTGGAAGAGGTGGATGGAGTTGGTATTCTGGAAGTAGTGGTTGGTTCTATAACATAGGATTAACTAAGATATTAGGATTTACTAAGAGAGGTAATAAAATATCTTTCAATCCACAAGCTCCTAAGAAATGGAAGAAGTTTGAACTTGAATATCATTATCAAGATACAACATATAAAATTAAGATTAATCTAAATACATCTAAAGAAGATATTACTCTAGATGGAGAATTATTAGATAAGAACTTCTTTACTATTAAGAATGATAAGAGAGTACACGCTGTTATTATTAATAAGAAAGGGTGATTAGATGTTAAAATTTGATTTTGATACTTATAATGAAAAATTTATAACTAAAAGTGATTTATCTTCATATAAAGATAGAATTAAAAAGATTAAATCTGAATTTATAGATGGAGAATTATCACAATGGTTAACAACTAAGACTTATGTTTCTGATAAAGAACTAAAAGATATAAAAGCAACTGCTAAACATATTAGAGAAATATGTGATGTATTTGTAGTAATTGGTATTGGTGGTTCCTATATGGGTGCTAAGGCTGTTATTTCGGCCTTAGAAAAGAAAAGTAAACCTCGTAAGGTAGAAATACTATTCTTTGGTAATAGTATGAATGCAATGGATTATAGAGAGACTTTAGACTATATTAAGAATAAAGATATTTGTGTTAATGTTATATCTAAATCAGGAACTACTTTAGAACCATCTCTTGCTTTTGATGCCATAATGGAACTTATGGAAAAGAAATATAGTGATGCTGAATTAAAAGAAAGAGTTTATATAACTACTGATGCTAATAAAGGAACTTTAAGAGAATTAGTTAATGAAAAAGGGTACAAATCATTTATTGTTCCTGATAACGTAGGAGGTAGATTCTCTGTTCTTACTCCGGTAGGACTATTACCAATAGCGGTAGCTGGATATAAAATTGATGAACTATTATTTGGTGCTGAAGAAGCCATTAAAAATGAATTAGAAGATGCAATTAAGTATGCAGCTATTAGAGATATTATGGATAATAAAGGTAAGTCTATTGAATCATTTACTATATATAATGAAAGATTATATTATTTTACTGAATGGTTAAAACAATTATTTGCTGAATCTCACGGAAAAGAAGGGAAAGGCATATTCCCTATCTCTAGTGTTAATAGTAGGGACCTTCATTCAATGGGGCAATTCTTCCAAGAAGGTAAAAATATAATATTTGAAACAGTAATTGGCGTAAATGATGAAGATGATTTTTTTGTAGGTAAATATAATCTAAATAGATTAAATGATATCGCAGTAACATCTGTAGCTCAAGCTCATAAGAATGGATATACTCCATCATCTATAATATGGATTAATAGATTAGATGAGAAATATTTAGGAGAACTAATAGAATTTTTCTTTATCAGCACAATTGCTGGTGGAAGATTACTTGGAATAAATCCATTTGATCAACCAGGAGTGGAAGAGTATAAAAAACAAATTAAGAGTAATTTATAAGGTTTACTTAAAAGAGTAAACCTTTTCTTTTTAATTTTGATTTTTTAATAATAATAACCTATAATTAAAATAGGTGATATTATGAGAAACGGAGAAGAATTAGACGATTCATTTATCAAAATTGTTAATGCACACGCTGAAGAAATCAAAGCTCAAATAAGAAGAGAAGAAGCTGAAAGAGCAGCAGAATTAGAGAAAGCAAAAAGAGTAGCGGCTAGAAGAAGTAATATACGTATTGTTAAAAATAATGATTTAAGAAATGAACCAAAATATAATAATATGAAACCATCTAACCTTCATGTTCCTAGAACAACAGTTCCTTGGTTTAAAAGAGCATTAATCGGAGGTGCTGCTTTAGTTCTTGTTGTTGGAGGATTTTCATTAGCATCTAATCTAATAGATGGAGAACCTGAAATTAAGGATCCGCCAGCTGCAGTAGATGTTCAACCTCTTCCTACAAGAACAATTGGTATTGATGATTGTGATTTATCTAATGTACACATTATTCTTCGTGCAGCTAAAAAAGGTACTATTGGTGTAGTTGATGTTTGTCATGATGAATATGATGCCTTAGGAATATCAAATGAAAAAATTAGTAAAGATGCAGATATAGTTGAAGTAGTAAAAAATGCTCAAGAAGCTCATCCAGGATGTGAAATTTTAGTAATTAATGTAGAAACTGGTGTAGAAGGTTCAGATGAATATAAAACTATTATTATGACAGATGGTATTAATTATAAAACTAATACAGCAGATACATTAGTTGCTTGTATGAATACTTCTTTTGGAGAATATAATCAAGCTCCTGATGTTAGAAGTGGTAAATTTAGTTCTGCAGCAGGAAGAAGAACAGAAACAACTATCGAGGTAGCACTTAGAGAAGCAGGGCTAGAAGAAGGAGTAACTCAATTTACTGTAGACTTACTTGATAACGTTATAAATGGTGAGTTGTCTAGAAACAATTGCGCTAGTGCGATTGTAGAAGGTACAATGCGTTGGGGAGCCCTTCCGCCAGAACAAAGACACGAAGAAGTATATTATAAAGTTGAATATGGTGATACTTTAAGTGGAATTGCTGAAAAATATAACACAACAGTAAATACATTAAAGTCGCTAAGTGATTTGTGGGATACTACTATATTAGGAGCTGGATGGACAATTACTGTTAATATTGGACCAGAAACAGCAAAAACTACTACTCATGTAAATAATCCTACTGTAACATCTGATCCAAATGAAGTTGGAATGGAAACTCAATCATATATAGTTCGTCCAGGAGATACATTATCTGAGATTGCTTACGAATTTGGAGTACCTATGTCTAGTATTCAAACTAGTAGCGGTAATCCTGATCGAATTCAGACTGGGGAAGTATTAAATATTTCAAAACCAGATCGTATATTAACTAGCGAAAAGAAAGATTTATCAGATAATCGTGGTCATAAATATTAACACTAGAACTTGTATACCAAGTTCTTTTTATTTTGAAAATGTTGTAATTAATGTTATAATAAAAACGAAAGAGGATTTTATGCAAAATTTAAGAAAAGGAGAGAAGCTAATAATACA